>NZ_BAABHF010000013.1:137691-145907 GCF_039541955.1 Actinoallomurus oryzae
GGCGGACCGGAGCCGGGCGACGCCGGCCGCGGCGGACCGGAGCTGTGCGGCGCCGGCCGCGGCAGGTCGGCGTCAGCGGCGCCGAAGCGCGCGGCGTACCGCATGAGGAGGTCGAGCGCGTCACGCAACTCACTCTCCGGCCGTGCCTCCGCCGCCGGCCCGGCGGCGACCGGAACGGGCGCGCCCGCGGCCACCGGGCCGGGTGCCGTTTCGGCCTCGGCCGCCGGTCGCGGCGGGAAGATCGGCCCCAGCGGCGCGGAGCGCTCCCGCGCGACCGCGCCGAGCGAGGCGGACCGCTCCCGAGGAGCCGCCTCCGCCGAGCGGTCCGGCGCGCCCGTACGGGCCCGGTCCTCCGCTCCACCGCCCGTACGCGGTCGCGGCGACGCCGCTCCACCGCGCGCCCGCCGGCGAGGAGTCATCTCCCGCCCCTCCTCCTCCTCACGTTCTGCCGGGTCGTCGCGTACGTCCGCGCCCCGGCCCGGCCGGCCACCGTCGCGATGCCCACCGTCCCGGTGTGCCCCGTCCCGGTGAGCGCCGTCGCGGCGGGTCCCGCCGTACTGAGCGTCGTCCCGATGGCCGCCATCACGGTGAGCGCCATCGCGGTGGGTCCCGTCGCGGCGGGTCCCGCCGTGCTGAGCGTCGTCCCGATGGCCGCCGTCGCGGTGAGTCCCGTCGCGGCGGGTGCCGTCGTGCTGAGGGCCGTGCCGGTGGGTGCCGTCGCGGCGGGTGCCTTCGCCGCCGCGCTCTGGCGTCCTTCCGCGCGCTCTGGTCCGCGCGTCGTCGGGCAGGGTGCCGAACTGCGCCGGCAGCTTGCGGAAGTGCCGGGGAATCCCGAGTGTCAGGACGTACCCCCAGAGGATCATGAGGTTGCGGTAGATGTCGTAGCGCTCCCGGTCGTCGGCCCGCACCACGGCGAGCGCGAAGAGCAGCGCCTCGCCGAGGATCAGCAGCAGCCCCCAGGACGCCACCACCACGACGATCATCGCGAGGACGAACTCCGTGAAGCGGCCCTCCGCCGGGGACGTCCCGAACAGCCGGCCGCCCCACACCGAGCCGTACACCCAGTAGCCGGGCCCGAGGAGGCCACCGACGACGAAGAGGATGACGCGGTAGCGCCGCGGGCCGCGCCGGCCCGCCCGGCCCCGGTCGCACCCGGAGTCTCCGGAGCGCCGGGACCGCGGCGCCTGGTCACCCACGACCGCCGCCGGGGGCCGGGTCCGGCCCGCCGCCGCTCCCGGTCGCGTCGTGCGCCCAGGCCGACGAGGCGTGACGTGCGGTAGGTCCGGACAGTAGCGGGTCGTCGCCACGATCACCCATGAACCGCAGCGAAATGGTCATCATTGCCATTTCATCACACTCCTGCATCGCGCCTGATTCGCGAGACCGAATCGGGACAATTCACATCGGGTGCGCGACCGGCCACACCATCGCCGACCCTGACGGTACGGTGCGGACGGCCTCGCGGTTTTCTGTTGTGAAGCTCCGGCTCGCTCTCACCCGCATTCCTCCCGCAAAAATGACCAAGGAAATCCAGCAGCCATTACCCGGCTTCGGAAAGTCAATCGCGCACCGCTTCTTCGCGCACACTTTATCTGTCACCCTGCGTGACAACGCACAGGCGACAGAGCCGGACGAATGGGGTGGCATAGTCGCACATACACCCCAGCCATCCCCGGCCTCGTCTCACGTAACGTCACCGGCGCTCGTTTAGGACACCCCGATTGTTCGCACTGCTAAAGACATCACCCTGGGCGTCGACCCGGTTACGGAGTGTCAATGCAAGGCGATAGCCGGTCGGGCAAATGGCCCATCTTCGACGCCACTTGTCCGGCCGACAACGGCAGCGCGTCATCGCACCGTTTGCGCCCGAAAATCCAACGACTCCTCAAGAAATGTCGCTTATGCTCCGACTGGTACGCCGTCCGCGGACCGCGACCTTTTCCTCGACCGACGACGCCGCAGATCTCGATCGCCCGGTGACCGCCGGTCGGCGTCCGGGCTTGAAGCTCAAGCCGCTGGAGGCCTCATAGTCGTCCGCACCGGAACGGCGAGAGGAGCGGTGGTGACGGTTTCCGAGCATGTCGTGCCGTCGGACGGCGTGGACATCGCGGTGCGCGACCACGGCGGGGACGGGCGCGCGGTCGTGCTCCTGCACGGCGGCGGGCGGACCATGGACGACTGGCGCGCGGTGGTCCCGCCGCTGGTCGCGGCCGGGCGCCGGGTCGTCACCGCCGATTTGCGCGGGCACGGGCGGTCAGGGGCGGCGCTCTGGTCCTGGCCGGGCGCGGTCGGCGACCTCGCCGCGGTCATCGCTCATCGCGGACTGGAGGCGCCGGCGGTCGTGGGTCACTCGCTCGGCGGTCTCGTGGCGGCCGTCTGGGCGGCACGTCACCCGGAGTGCCCGCTCGCGGTCAACCTGGACGGGCACACCAACCCGACCGGCCCGTTCGAGGGCGTCGGCGCCGAGGCCGCCCGGCGTACCATGCGCGGGTTCCTGGACATGTCGCTGGAGCAGGCCGGGGATCCCGCGCTGACCCGCCTGATCGAAGAGTTCGACGCGCTGGACCTGTTCGCGACGTACGCCGCGACGCGGTGCCCGCTGGTCGTCGTCTCCTCCGCGCGACCGGAGATGGAGGAACTCCTGCCGCCCGAGGTGGCCGAGGCGTTCGGGGCGTACCGGCGCGGCTTCGCCCGGAAACTGCGGGCGGTCGCGGCGGCCACTCCGCTGCTGCGCCTCCTCGACGTCCCGACCGGCCATGACGTCCATCTGGAGACTCCCGGCACGGTCGCCGGTCTCGTGCTGGCGGAGGAATGAGTGAGACTGGACGGCATGGACGACCTGCGGGCGATCGGCCAGGTGGCGCGGCTCAGCGGCCTGTCCGTGCCGACCGTACGGTTCTACTCCGACGCCGGTCTGGTGCCGGTGGCCGCGCGGACGGCCGGCGGCCACCGGCTCTATGACCGGGATGCGCTGCACCGGCTGGAGCTGATCCGCACCCTCCGTGAGCTCGGTGTCGACCTCGCCACCGTCGCACGGGTGCTGGCCAGCGAACACACGGTCGCCGAGGTCGCCGACCGCGAGGCCGTGGCGCTGGAAAGGCAGATCCACGACCTGCGCGTACGCCAGGCCGTGCTCCGGTACGCCGCCGCGCGGGGCACGGACGCGGACGGGCTCGTACGGGCCGGGCGGCTGGCACGCCTGACCGGCGAGCAGCGCCGCGCGCTGGTCGCCGGGCTCGTCGCCGAGGCCACGGCCGGCCTGGAGCTCGAACCCGGCTTCGCCGCCCGCCTGCGCTCACTGCTGCCCGAGCCGCCCGACGATCCCGAGCGGATCGGGGCGTGGGTGGAGCTCGCCCACCTCGTGAGCGACCCGGACTTTCGCTCCGCCGTGCGCCGGTCGCTCGAACGGCATGCCGCCGACCGCGCGGCCGGCGCCGACGGCGGGAATCCGGGCGGCTGGCAGCGGGCCGAGGAGGCGGTTGTGGAGCTGGCCGGCGGAGCGCTCTCCGACGGGCTGTCCCCCGCCTCGGCGGAGGCCCGCCCCATCGCCGACCGGCTCGTCGCGGTGTTCGCCGAGGCGCACCGCCGCCACGACGACGAAGAGTTCCGGGCGTGGCTCGCCGAGCGGATCCGCATCGGCGCCGACGCCCGGGTGGCGCGCTATCTGCGGCTGCTGGCGGTGATCAACGGCGCTCCGGTCCGTACGGACTCGGTACCGGCGGCGCGGTGGTTCCTCGCCGCCCTGGAGAGCAGCGGACGACGACGGCTTCCGGTCACTCCCGCCGTAGGCGGTTGACCGTTGTTCACGCCGCCCCTGAGGCGGCGGCCCCGGGCCCGCCGTCTCCCGGCGGGCCCGGAAGACACGTCAGCCGGTCTTACGGAGGACCACCTCGACCTTGGTGGTCCGGCCGACGTTTCCGGCGGCGTCGATGGCGCGGTACTCGATCGTGTGACGACCGTAGCCGGGCGGGACGTTCTCCCAGGCGACGGCCCTCGCGGGCTTGCCGAGCTTGCCGTAGAACAGGTCGTCGATGTTCGTGCCCAGCGGCGTGAACAGGAACGGCGCGCCGGAGTCGGTCGGCCAGCCGAAGTAGCGGTACCAGCCGTCCCCGTCGACCTGGAACTCCGCCAGCGTGGTTCCGGACCCGTCGTCGGACGGGTTCAGCTTCATGGTGAACCGGTCGTCGAAGACCTTGGTCCCGCCGTGCGTGGCGGCCGGCGTGGAGAACTGCGCGGCGACCGCCGGGCGCTGGGCGTCGACCTTCCAGGACAGGGGCGGTGACTGGGTGCCGGTGGCGGGGTCGACCGCCCGTGCGGTCACGGTGTGCGTCCCGGAGGTGAGGTGGAAGCGCCCCAGCTCGAGGTCTCGGTCGTTCCCCGTGGTCCGCACCGGCCTGCCGTCGACGGTCCACCGGACGACCGGGACCGACGCCGTGGGGTGCGTCGTCTCCGCGTAGATCACATCGTCCGCGCCCACGTCCGTACCGGCCGGGGTGGAGTCGGTGAAGCCCGCCGCGGTGGTCGCCGGCGCCGTCGTGATCCGGGTGTCCACCGTCCAGGTACGGGTCTGGGTGAGGGCCGCGGAGGACCTGATCGCCGGGTCGCGTACGAAGCCGGTGGGATCCTGGACCTTCGCGGTCAGGGTGTGCGTGCCCGGCCGGAGGTGCCGGCGGGCCAGGTCGACGTTGTGCCGGTCCGTGCTGCCGGGGACCGTCCGGCCGTCGAGGGTCCAGGTGATGCGCAGCGGGTGGCTCACCGGGTGCAGGGTCTCCAGCCAGACGACGCGGTCGGCGCCGATGGGCGCCCCGGTCGGGGTCTGGTCCTGCACGAGGTTGAGCTTCGCGGAGATGGCCTGCGTCATCCGTTCGCGTTCCACCTGGTCGTAGGCGTATCCCAGGGTCTTCATCATCGAGTGCTCGCTCGGCCGCCACACGCCCGTGGTGTCGTACATCCCGCCTTCGTAGCGGCCGATGACGCCACCCGCCGTGCTGCGGTCGCCGAGCCAGCGCCACCACTTGGCGTGCTGCTCGCGCATCTGCTGCTCGGTGAGGAGGGTGTGGTGGATGGAGTCCGGTTCGCCGCCGGTGTAGGCGCCGCCGGGCACGCCCCGCTGGTAGTAGTTGTACTCGTCCTGCAGGCCGCCGAGCGAGTGACCGATCTCGTGCGGCATGATCAGCGAGGACATCGCGTTGCCGCCGGACGCCGTCGCGTACGTCCCGCCCGCGCCGCCGTACGTCGTGCTGTTGGCCAGCGCGACGATCTGCCGGTTGGCGGCGCTGGTGCCGGGGACCATGTCGGCGTACCTGCCGGCCGCCTCATCGTCCATGACGAGCAGGCGCTGGATGCCGTCGGTCCGGCAGCCGCTCCAGAACCGCATGCTCAGCGGCGTCGTGCGTTCGGGCGAGGTCACGGAGGGGTCGCAGCTCACGCCCGACTCTCCCGACACGATCTCGACCCGGTAGACGTTGACGTAGCTGCGGTAGGACTTCCACGGTTCGAACGCGAAGAGCGTGCTGATCTCCCGGTCGACGTTCTCTCGGAACTTCGGCATGTCGGCCTCGGTGTAGCCGTCGCCGAGGATCACGACGTTGAACCGCTTCGCCGGATCGCCGGTGACCTGGACCGGTACGACCTTGGCGCTGCCGACGTCGTCGGCGTGTGCCACGCCGGCCGGCGCCACGAGCGACGCGGCGACCGCCATCGTCGCGATCATGCGTCTGAGCATGAGAGGCCTCCTACGGATGCGCATCGGACGAGTTGATCATCGTCTGCGAGAGGCCGGTACGGAACCGTACGCCACGCACTGATCCGGCCGAGCGGCGATGCGGGAGGCCGCCATTTGCCGCATGACCAGCGGTGATATCTGAACAGGTATTACCGTCACATTCATATGCATCTTGGACTTTTCGCTGGCCAGCTGCTGTCCTTGTCGGCCTGACGAAGCCTTCCGGACAGAGGGGAGTCCGATGATGCGCCGATCCCGCATGGTCGCCGCCGCCGCCATCGCGGCCGTGGCCGTACTCGTGGGGGTGGGAGCGGTGTGGTCGCTGCGTGACGACGACGGGCCGCGGGAGACCGCGAAGCGTTACCTGGCGGCCTGGAGCGGCGGCGACTTCGCCGCCATGCGCACCCTGACCGACCGTCCACCCGCCGATTTCGAGACCCGGTTCGCCCGCATGCGGGACGACCTGGGCGTCACGCGACAGCACTACGAGGTGGCCTCGGTCGGAGATGCCAAGAACGGGGAGGCGGGCGGCTCCTACCGCGCCGCACTGACTTTGGCGGGGGGACGGGCCTGGACGTACGGCGGGTCACTGACGTTCGTCGAGCGCGACGGCAAGTGGCGTGTGGCGTGGTCCCCGCGGGTCATGTACCCGAGCCTCAAGGAAGGGCAGCGGCTCCGCGCCGCGCGCACGTGGCCGGCCCGGGCGGACATCCAGGCGGCGGACGGCAGCAGCCTGAGCCGGTCGCCGTCCGGGTCCGTCCAGCAGCTCGCCGGGCCGCTCGGCCCCGCGTCCGCCGCCGCCGCGAAGAAACTCGGCGCCCCGTACCGCGCGGGCGACACGATCGGCGTGGACGGACTCCAGCGGCAGTACGAGCGGCGTCTCGCCGGTACGCCCGCCCTCGCCGTACAGATCGTCGGCGCGGACGGCACACCGGTACGGACGCTCCAGCGGTTCGGCGGCACCGAGGGCAGGCCCCTGCGGACCACCATCGACCCCAAGATCCAGAACGCCGCCCGTGACGCCCTCGCCGACGTGGCCAAGCCCACCTCGCTGGTCGCGCTGCGCCCCTCCACCGGGGAGATCCTCGCCGTGGCGAACAAGCCCGGCGGCTACAACCGGGCGCTGATGGGCCAGTACCCGCCGGGCTCGACGTTCAAGGTGGTCACGGCGGCGGCGCTGGTCGCGGGCGGCATGGACGCCGGCACCCGCGTCGGCTGCCCGGCCACCACGGCGATCGGGGGCCGCTCGTTCCGCAACTACCAGCACGAGGACTTCGGGACGGTGGCCCTCCGGGAGGCGTTCGCGCACTCGTGCAACACCACGTTCGCGCGTCTCGCCGTGGACCGGCTCGGCCAACGGGCGCTGAGCAAGGTCGCCGCCGAGTTCGGTTTCAACGCGCCGATCATCGCGGGACTCCCCGCCGTACGGGCCTCGTTCCCGGACAACAAGGACGACGCCTCCTTCGCCGCCGCCTCGTTCGGGCAGGGCCAGGTGCTCACCAGCCCGCTGAACATGGCGAGCGTCGCGGCGGCCGCCGCCGACGGCGCCTGGCGCTCGCCCCGCCTGGTCGACGCTTCGCTCGTGTCCCAGGCCATCGACGCCGGCGGCCACAGGCCCGAGGCGCCGCACCGGCTGCAGCCCGCGGTGGAGCGGGCGCTGCACTCCCTGATGCCCGCCGTCGTCAGCGAGGGGACCGCCGCCGGCGTCGACTTCCCGTCCGGGACGGCGGGCAAGACGGGCACGGCGGAGTACGGGACCGGCGACGACCCGCCCACGCATGCCTGGTTCATCGGCTACCACGGTGATCTGGCGTTCGCCGTGATCGTCGAGGGCGGCGGAACCGGCTCCGAAGCCGCCGCGCCCATCGCGGCGAAGTTCCTCCGGGCCGCCGGATGAGCGGGCGGGTACGGGTGCTGGTCAAACTGCTGCGGCTGCTCGGCGCGGCTGCCTTCGCGGGAGTGCTGGTCGGCCTGCTGGCGCTGCCGGGTGTGGGCAGTGTGGGAATGGCGGCGCGGGACGCGTCAGCCAGCTTCCAGGACATGCCGGACTTCAGCCTGACGCCGCCGCCGGAGCGGAGCACGGTTTACTCGGCCGACGGCCAGGTCATCGCGCGGTTCTACTACCACAATCGTGACTCGGTGAAGCTGGACCAGGTGGCGCCCATCATGCAGAAGGCGATCGTCGCGATCGAGGACGACCGGTTCTACGATCACGGCCCGCTGGACTTCAAGGGCTCCTTCCGCGCGCTCGTCACCAACGCGCAGGACGGGGGCATCAAGCAGGGCGGCTCGACGCTGACGCAGCAGTACGTGAAGAACCTGCTGGTGGAGAACGCCAAGAACGAGAAGGAGGCCGAGGCGGCGAAGGCGCCGGACTTCGGGCGGAAGCTGCGGGAGCTGCGGTACGCGGTCAACGTGGAGAAGCAGTTGAGCAAGCAGCAGATCCTCGAGGGCTATCTCAACATCGCCTACTTCGGTTCGGGTGCGTACG
>NZ_BAABHF010000014.1:0-1848 GCF_039541955.1 Actinoallomurus oryzae
AGTGGGTCGATGTGGGGTGAGTGGGAGGCGTAGTCGACCGGGATCAGGCGGGCATCGACGCCCTGGGTTTTGTAATGGTCGATGAGAGCGTGGATGGCGTGTGGTGTGCCGGAGATGGTGGTGGAGTTGGGTCCGTTGATGGCGGCGAGGTGGACGTCGGCTTCGAGGTTGATCTGGTGGTGGGGGAGGGGGATGTGGGCCATGGCGCCGGTGCCGGCGATGTTGGTGAGGGTTTGTGAGCGTAGGGCGATGATTTTGGCGGCGTCGTTGAGGGTGAGGGCGCCGGCGATGTGTGCGGCGGTGATTTCGCCTTGGGAGTGGCCGATGACGGCGTGGGGGTGGATGCCGTGGTGTTGCCATAGGCGGGCGAGGGCGGTCATGACGGCGAACAAAGCCGGCTGCACGACATCGGTGCGGTCGAGGTCCGGAGCCTGGCCGGTCTGGTGGAGCAGATCGAGCAGTGACCAGTCGGTGTAAGGAGCAAGGGCTTGATGGGCCTGGTGGATGTGGTCGGCGAAGACGGGGCTGGTGGTGAGGAGGTGGTGGGCCATGGCGGGCCATTGGGTGCCTTGGCCGGGGAAGACGAATACGACCTTGCCGCTGATCGGTGTCGCCGGGGGAACCGTGAGGTTGGGGTGGTCTTGGCCGGTGGCCAGGGCGTGTAGGGCGGTGGTCAGGTCGGTGAGGGTGGTTCCGGTGATGACCGCACGCTGATCGAAGGTGGTGCGGGTGGTCAGTGCGTGGGCGATGTCGGCCGGGTCCAGGTTGGGGTGGTGGTTCAGGTGGTCGGCGAGGCGGCGGGCGTATTCACGGAGCGTTTCGGGGGTTTTGGCGGACAAGGGCCACGCCACGACGCCAGACGGTGGTTCGGTGACCGTGGATGCTGTCGGTGTGGGTTGGGGTGGTTGTTCGAGGATGAGGTGGGCGTTGGTGCCGCTGACGCCGAAGGAGGAGACCGCGGCGCGGCGGGGTCGGTTCGCCTGGGGCCAGGGCCGGGGTTGGGTGAGGAGGGTGACGGCTCCGGTGTCCCAGTCGATTTCAGGGTTGCCGTCCTCGGCGTGGAGGGTTTTGGGTAGCCGACCGTGCTGGATGGCTTGGACCATCTTGATGACACCGGCGATACCGGCGGCGGCTTGGGTGTGGCCGATGTTGGATTTGATGGAGCCGAGGTAGAGGGGCTGGTCGGTGCGGCTCTGTCCGTAGGTGGCGAGGAGGGCGTTGGCTTCGATCGGGTCGCCCAGGGAGGTGCCGGTGCCGTGGGCTTCGACCACGTCGACCTGGTCAGGCGTGACGCCGGCGTTGGTGAGGGCCTGTCGGATGACGCGTTCTTGAGAGGGCCCGTTCGGTGCGGTGAGTCCGTTGCTGGCGCCGTCCTGGTTGACCGCTGAGCCTTTGATGACGGCGAGGATCCGCCGGTTGTTCTTCCGAGCGTCCGACAGACGCTCCAGCAACGCCAGGCCGATTCCTTCTGATCCGGCGAATCCATCGGCCGAGGCGGCGAACGACTTACACCGCCCATCGGCCGCCAGCCCACGCTGCCGACTGAACTCCACGAACATGCCCGGCGTGGACATGACGGTGACGCCGCCGGCCAGAGCGAGGTCGCATTCGCCGTTGCGGAGTGCCTGCGCGGCCAGATGGAGAGCGACCAGTGATGACGAACACGCCGTATCCACCGTGACTGCTGGGCCTTGGAGTCCGAGTGTGTAGGAGATGCGTCCGGAGGCGATGCTTGCGGCGGTGCCGTTGCCGAGGTGGCCTTCGAGGTCGTGGGGTGTTTGGTGGAGCCGGCTGGCGTAGTCGTTGTACATGACGCCGGTGTAGACGCCGGTTTGGGTGTTGGTGAGG
>NZ_BAABHF010000015.1:0-387683 GCF_039541955.1 Actinoallomurus oryzae
GCACCACAAACCAAGATCAAACCAGATCAGCCCAGCCTGCTTTGAGGACAGGCTCTAGGACGCGGTGGGGCGATCCGCGGCCGGTGGCCGGTCGCGGCCACGGCGGCCGACGCCGGTCCGGGCGGGGTGACGGGAGATAGAGTGAGGACGCGTCGACCGACACGGGCCTTCTGTCACGCGGTGAGACAGGCCCCCCGCCCGCACCACGGAGCGATCGCCCCGGAGCCGCCCCCGCAGCCGAGGGAGAGATGTGGCGAGCCTGAGACTCGATGGTCTTGGCTGGCGGTCGCCTGGCGGATTCACGTGCTCGGTGGATATGACGGTCGAGTCCGGACAGGTCGCGGTCGTGCTGACCGAGACGTCCGCCGCCGCCTCTCTGGCCGACGTCCTGCTCGGGCTGGCCATCCCCGACAAGGGCACGGTCTGGGCCGGCGATCGCGACGTCACCGGCCTGCCGCCCGGACGGCGCGGCGTCGCACTGGTCCCGGCGGGCGGCGGGCTGCTGCCGCACCTCACCGTCGAGCGCAACGTCCAGTACGCCGGCGGTGACGCGTCCCGCTGGATGCGCCGGTTACGGCTGGAGGGCATCGGGCGGTTGCGCCCGCACGAGCTCTCCCCGGTGCAGCGCCTTCAGGTGGCGCTCGCCCGCGCGCTGTCCACCGAGCCCGCCGCGGTCGTGTTCGAGGACCGCGCGAGGCACGTGCCCTGCCGCACGGCGGTCACCGAGGCGCGACGCCACGCCGCCGTGCTGGTCATCGCCGATTCGGAGACGCGCGGGGCCGCGTTCGACGAGGTCGTACGGCCCGAGGTGACGGCCGATGCGCCGTAGGGACGCCCTGCTGACACTCGCGCTGTGCACGCTGACCGGTTGCGGCGCCGGACGTGACGGGTTGCGGGTCGTCGGGGTCTGGAACGGCTGGGAGCTGGCCCGGTTCCGCGACGTGCTGACGGCGTTCTCCCGCCGGGGCCGATGGAAGGTCAGTCTGCTCTCGGCGGGCAACGACCTCGATGCCCTGCTCGGCAACCAGGTCGCCCGCACCGCCGCGCCCGACGTCGCGCTCGTGCCGAAACCGCAGCTCGTGGCCGCCGCGCGGCGGCAGCTGGTGCCATCGCGGCCCGAGCCCGGCGCGCCGCCCGCGCCGGCCGGCTGGACGCGGCTGCTCACCTTCGACGGCCGGGTCTACGGCTCCTGGTTCAAGGTCGCGCACAAGTCACTCGTGTGGTACCGGCCCGACATGCTCCGCGAAGTGCCGTCGGACTGGGACGAATGGCTCGCGCTGTGCGGCGAACTGGCCGCCGCCGGCCGCCCGCCGCTGGCCATCGGCGCCGCCGACGGCTGGGTGCTCACCGACTGGTTCGAGAACGCCCTGCTCAGCATCGACCCCGGCACGTACCGGCGGCTGGCGACCGGAGCCGCGCTGTGGCGGCACCCGAGCGTCGAGGCGGCGCTGAGGAGGATCGGGACGATGTGGAGCATCCCGGGGGTGTTCGCGGGCGGGCCCCGGCGGGCGCTGCTCACGCAGTACGACGGGGCGCTCATCGACGTGTTCGAGCACGGCTCGGCCCCCATGGTGTGCGGGGCGGACTTCTACTACCCGATCATCCGGCAGAACGGCTCCGCGCCCGCGCGCTGGTTCCGCTTCCCCAACCGCCAGGGCGAACACCGGCCGCTGCTGGCCGGCGGTGACGCCGCCGTGCTGCTGCGGCCCGACGGCGAGGCCGGGCGCGCCCTCGTCGACTGGCTCGCCACCCCGGAGGCCGCCCGTCCGTGGGCGGCCACGGGCGGGTTGCTCTCGCTCGATCCGCGGGTGAAGGACTACCCGGCCGACCAGGGCCTGCTCGCCGCCGAGCTGAGGAACGAAACCGCCGACGGTGTGACGTTCGACCTGTCCGACCAGCTCGGCGGGC
The DNA here is from genome assembly GCF_039541955.1 of Actinoallomurus oryzae. Lineage (NCBI taxonomy): Bacteria > Bacillati > Actinomycetota > Actinomycetes > Streptosporangiales > Thermomonosporaceae > Actinoallomurus > Actinoallomurus oryzae. The sequence goes on from NZ_BAABHF010000015.1 coordinate 1,909, forward strand.
GACTCGCCGGAAACGACGGCCGCGGCACCTGGCGGATCTTCCAGGAGTTCTTCGCCGCCGTCGCCGAACGCCCGTCCGCGCTGGACGCCGCCGTGAGCCGCGCCGTCGCCCGGCTCGACGGCACCTCACGGGGGACGGCGTGAGCGGCACGGGACTCATCCCTCGCGAGGACACCCGGGCGCCGGTGCGCGGACACCGGCCGCGGCCGTGGCGGCCGGTGCTCTACCTGCTCCCGGCCGCGCTGCTCGTCGGGGTGGTCCTGGTCCTGCCCCTCGTGTGGGCGGTGGTGGACAGCCTGCACGGCGGGCTGGGCAACTACGCCGGCGTCCTCCGCGACGGGCAGGTACGGCACGCGGTGCGCAACAGCCTCTTCTGGCTGATCCTGGCGCCGGTGATCTGCCTGTTCGGGCTCCTGCTGGCCTGGGCGATCAGCGCGCACCGCCGGATCGGGATCCTCGCCGCGCCGATCGCCGTGTCGGCGCTGGTGACCGGGCTGGCCTTCCGGCTCATCGCGCAGCCCGGCGACTTCCTGCTCGGGACGAACGGGATCTGGCTGCTGCTCGGCCTGGCGTTCGCCTGGCAGTGGTCGGGCCTGGCGGTCGTCGTCTTCCGGTCCGGTCTGAACGCCATCCCGCCCGGCCTCGTACGGATGGCACGGGCCTTCGGGGTGAGCCGGGCCCGGCGGTTGCGCACGGTCATCGGGCCGGCCCTGTTCCCGGCCGGCGCGCTGGTGCTGATCATCGTCCTGGTGGCGGCGGCGCGGGTGTTCGACCTGATCCTGATCGCCGCGCCGGGCTCGGACCAGGCCGAGGTCGACGTGGTGGGCCTGCACTGGTGGCGGTTCCGCGACGACCTGGGGCCCGGTGAGTCCGCGGCGCTGACCGTGATCCAGTTCGCGATCGCCGCGGTCGCCGCGCTGATCGGCCTGTGGGGGCTGAGCCGCGAGTGGCCGACGAACACGGCGGACGCCGAGCCCGCGGCCGGGCCCCGGAGGCGCCGGCGCGGGAGGGCCGTCGTCGTGCTGGCCGTCGCCGTGTGGGTGGTGCCGCTGGTCGTCCTGCTGCTGACGTCGCTGCACACGCCGCGGGCGGCGGCGGGCGGCGGCTGGTGGTCCGGAGGGTTCGGGTTCGAGTCCTACCGGCAGGCGTTCCAGAGCGGCGGACTGACCGGCGCGCTGGTCAACACGGGCGCGCGCTCGGTCTTCGCGGCGGTGCTGCTGCCGGTCGTGGCGGTGCCCGCCGCGTACGCGCTGGCCTGGGGCGGCCTGCCGCGGCGGGTGAATCACGCGCTGATCGCGGTCACCACGATGGTGGCCGTGGTCCCGCCGCAGACCGTCATCGTCGAGCTGGGCCGGGTGTTCGACCGGCTCCACCTGCTGGGGGCGCCGACCGCGCTGACGATCGTGCACACCGCCTTCGGCGTGCCGCTGGCGATGCTGCTGCTGCGCGGCGCGTTCGCCTCGGTGCCGCGCGAGATCGTGCATGCCCGGCGGTACGACGCGGAGCCGGGCTCGCCGCTGTTCGCGGTGGTGCGCGAGACCCTTCCCGCGCTGGTCACCGTCGCGGTGCTGGAGTTCGTCCTGGTGTGGAACGACTACGTGGTCGGGCTGCTGCTGGGCGGTCCGGAGGCGGGCCAGGTCACGTTCGTGCTGTCGGACCAGGCGCGGCAGTTCGTCACGTCGGAGAGCGTGATGGCGGCCGGCGCGGTCGTCGCGACGGTCATCCCGCTGGGCCTCGTCCTCGCCACGGGCAACTGGCTGGTGCGGGGCTTCACCTCCGGCGTACGGCCGGCGGGGTCGCGTCCGGAGCTTCGGCAGCCGCCTCGCCGGCACGGGCAGGCGCCGTGATCGGGACGCCCGGCCGGATGCGGCGCCCGCTGAGGACCGGTTCCCGCCTGACCGGCAGTGCCGCGTTCGCGGGCGGCGTGGTGGCGTTCGTGCTGGACCTGACCGCGAACCAGCTCGGTGCGCTGGGTCAGTGGGTGCCGTGGACGCTCATGGTGGTCGGCGCTCCCACGGCGGTGACGCTGTGGGTGCTGGACAACCGGATGCCGCCCCCGCCGGAGCCGATAGAGCGGCGCAGCCTGACCGACCGCAGCCCTCTCGTCGGCCGCGACGACGTCATCGACGAGACCGTGCGCAAGGCACGGGCGCACCGGTGCGTGCTGGTGCGCGGCCCGCGTGGCATCGGCACCTCGGCCGTGGCCATCGAGGTGCTGCTGCGCCTGGTGGCCGAGCCCGGGCGGCGGCGCTGGGTCGACGCGTACGGCCAGAGTGAGCGTGAGGTGCGCCTCGCCGTCCTGCGCGAGCTCAACCTGCCGGTGAGCAATGCCGGCGTCGGCGCGATCGAGCTCATCGTCGGCCGGCTACAGGACAGCGGTCAGGCGCTCCTGATCGACAACGTCACCGATCCGGCCCAGGTGCGGTGGATCGCCCGCCCGATTTCGGGGGCGTACGTCATCATCGCGGGCGACGTCGGGCCGGACGACCTGCACGGCATCGCCGAGACGACCGTCGGCGGCCTCACCCCCGAAGACGGGCTGCGGCTGTTCTGCAACCCCTACGGTCTGACACCGGCGTCCGAGCGGGGGCGGCCGTGGCGGCGGCTGTGGCACCGGGCGGTGCGCCGCCCACCGAACGCCATCGAGGAGCGGGTGGGCGCCGAACCCGGCCCGGCCGCCGAGCTGGCCCGCAGCTACCTGCTGCGCCCGCGCATCGTGAAGGAGGCCGGCCGGATCTTCGACGCGAACCCGGAACTCTCGGTCTCCGAACTTCTGGACCTCCTGCGGTCGAGCGACCGGTCCCCGCTGTCGCAGCGGTTCCGCGACCTCTTCCGATCGCTGCTGGTCGGGGTGCCCAAGGAGGGACGGCGGCTGCTCACGCTGATGAGCGCGCTGCCGCACGCCCCGTACGAACGGGGCGCGCTCGCGGCCCTCACCGGCCGTCCCGTCGCGCGCGTCGACGCGTCCGTGGCCGACCTCGTCGCACGTGCCCTGGTGCACCGCGGCCCCGGCGGCGTACGGCTGACGGAGCAGGCGGGGACGCTGGGGCTGGACCTCGGGCGGCGGCGCCGCGCCCGCGCGGTCCGCCGGCTGTACGCCTACTACGCGGAACTGGCCGCCGACCACGCCGACCGCCTCGGCACCGAGCGCTACGCCGAGGCACGCGTCTGGTTCGCCTCCGCGGACGCCGTGCTGCGCAAGCTCACCGACCGCGCCGAGCCGAGGGCCGAGATCGTGGAGATCGCCGATGCGCTCGAGGTCTGGTACGCCCGGGAGGGACGCACCTCCGAACGCGAGGCCGTCGCGTGGACGCTCATCGAGTCCGAATCCGAACCGGCCGCCTCCGTCGGCCACCTGCGGCTGGCCGCCATGGCCCGGACGCGGGGCGACGCGGACGCCGCCCAGCGTCACCTGGACCTCGCGACCGGCCTCCGGCGCACGCGGGGCCTGCCGCAGTGGCACACCGAGGCGGCGCTGCAGAGCCTCGACCGCGGCGACCTCGCCGCCGCGCGCACCAACATCGAGGCGTGCATCGCCGCCCGGCCGCCCGGTGACACGCGAGGCCGGATCGGGGATGAGATCAACCTGGGGGTCATCGCCACCCGGCAGGCCGACGCCACGCCCGGCGGCGAACCCCCGGACGCCTCCGACCGCCGTGCGGAACAGCTCGAACGCGCCTACTACCACTTCGTGCAGGCGCTCGACCTGGCCGAGGACGTCGGAGAGCTCGACGGGCAGGCGCACGCTCGCGAGATGATCGGCGTCGTCCTGGCCGGGCAGCAGAAGACCCGCGCGGCACTGCGCGAATGGCAGGCGGCGGGCGAGCTGTGGGGCCGCATCGGCGACGAGGCCGGCCGCCTGCGCTGCGGCCGCCGCAGCGGCGCGCCCACCGGATGACCGCGCCCGGTCAGGCCGTTTCCGGGACGGATCCGCCGCCCGGCGGACCGGTCACCAGAAGGCGGTGCAGGCGTCGCGGGGAAGGTTGGTCGGCCAGCGCGGCGTGTCGCCGCAGGCGCGGAACCTCCACCCCGGCGCCATCTCGTGCGCGCGGCTGCCGAAGGTGGCGCCGGTCGTGGTGAACGGACCGCACTGGGTCCACGTCTTGCCGTCGTTGCGCGTCCAGTCCATCCAGACACGGTCGCCGTACCGGGCATGGGTGATCTGCGCCCAGACCATCTCCCGCCCGCCGATGCTCCGGGTGAGCAGTTGCACCGTGGCCGTGTGGTCGCGGCCGTGCACCTGGACGGGAGCGAGCGCCGCCTGGCCGTCCTGCCGGCCCGGCCAGGGCCAGTCCTTGCAGGCGGCGAACTGCTGTACGACCGGGACGGGCCGGGAGCGGGGCGCCAGCGACCGCCCGACGATCACGCCGGCCCCGCCGAAGACCAGCGCCGTCACCGCGATCAGGGCGGCGATGACCAGCCGGCCGCGGCGATCGACCCGGCGAAGCGGCACCCGGTCTCCGGCCGTCGCGGACGATTCCGGAGGCGGCGGGGCCGGGTCCTGGAGCGGCTCGGGCAGCGGCGGACAGTCGCCCTGCCGGTGACCGTCACCGGTGAGGTGGTCCCAGAGCGGGCGCAGGCGCGCGGGCTCGTCCCCGGCCAGCCGTGACAACCGCTCGATGACCGACCATGGTGGGACGATCCGCCCGGACAGGTAGCGCGATATCGACGAGTCGCTGGCGTGGACGAGTTGTTCGAGCTCCTTGAGGCTCTTTCCGGTGCGCGCCCGCAGCGCCTGCAGTTCGGTGGCGAGCCGCGGTCCGGCGTCGCAGTCCGCCGATGTCGGCTGCTTCGGATCGGGTTCTTCCGCAGGCCGTTTCATCCCAACGAATCCCATCCGGTTCGCGCGCCCGAGCGTTGTGCCATGGGCTGCGGTCCTGGGACATTCCTCATCCCACGATGTGCGGTGTTAATCCCACCACATGCAACGCACATGTGGGGCGGAACGGGATCAACACCCGCATTGGTCACGCGGGGCACGCGGCGGTTTCGTCAAGCGGCGATGAGGGCTGCGCATTGTGGGCGTGATCTCGATTGCGTCCGCGTAAAGTCCCCGCGAGTGCACGCACCAGCGCGGGAAAGGCGCTACCGATGAGCAACCGTCATTCGTCCGGGTCTTGCCCTTTGACCCGCATTGCCGCTCGCTCCGGACGGGGACTTTGAGGCAGGCCACAGCCCGGGCCGTGACCGGCTCCATGCGGGGCCTGCCCCTCACCGACCGGGCGGCCGCGCATCTGACGCGGATCACCGGTCCGCTGCGGACCGACTCGCGGTTCCGCCGGTGTTTCGTGGCCGACCAGGTCAACACCGCCGGTACGACCGCGGCGACGGGGGCGCTGGCCTTCACCGTGCTCGGCATCGGCGGCGGGGCGCGCGGAATCGCCATGGTGCTGCTGGCCACCATGGTGGCGGGCATCCTCGCGGGCCCGATGGGCGGGGTGGTCGCCGACCGGTTTCCCCGCGCGCTGGTCATCTCCGTCGTCCAGGTCATCATCGGGCTGATCACGGTGGTCGAGGCCACGCTGATCTTCACCGGCCGGGCCGCGGTGTGGAACCTCGCGGCACTGGCCGGCGCGAACTCCGCCGCGGCGTCGTTCTCCGGACCCGCGCGCGTCGGCCTCATCCGCGCGGTCGTCGCCGAAGAACAGCTGAGCGAGGCGAACGCCCTCAGCCAGCTCGCCCGGCACATCGTCCTGACCGTCGGCCCGGCGATCGGCGGGACCCTCGTCGCGACGGCGGGCGCCGGCTACGGGGTGGGATGCAACGCCGTCTCCTTCTTCGCCTCCGGCGCGCTGATGGCGAGGATCCACGCCCCGTGTGCCGACCGGCAGCCGTCCACCATGCGCGCCGACCTGATCGAGGGCTGGACCACGATCCGGACCCGGCGCTGGATCTGGACCTGCCTCATCGGCGCCGGGATCATGATCCCGGCCTGGCACGTCGGCTACGGCATCCTCGGGCCGCCGTACGCCGAGTCCTGCCTGGGCGGCGCCTGGGCGTGGGGGCTGATCGCCTCCAGCCTGGGCTGCGGCATGGCGCTGGGCGCGGCCGTCTCGCTCATCTGGCGCCCGCGCCGGGCGGGATGGACGAACTGCCTCGGGACGGCCGCACTGGCCCTGCCGGATCCGCTGATGGCGGCCGGGGCGCCACTGGCCGCGGTGATGGCCGCGGTCGTCGTCGCCGCGTGCGGGCTGAGCATGTCGGTGGTGGCGTGGCGGACCGCGATCCAGCAGGACGTTCCCGCGGACCAGCAGGGCCGGGTCTCGGCGTTCGCCGACATCGCCGAGATCGGCCTGACCCCGGTCGGCTATCTCCTGGTCGCGCCCGTCACCGACGCGATCGGCATCCGCGCCACCCTGCTGATGTGCGGGATCATCGTCGCCGCCGCCAGCCTGGCGCCGCTGCTGAGCCGCGACGTACGGACGCTGACCCTCGTGACCGCGGGTCCGCCCGCCGTCGAGGAACTGCCGGGCGACCCGGACCCGGACGGTGTCGCACCGGACCTGTCCCCGGCCCCGGTCGGCAAGCCGTCCCCCTGAGACCTGCGCGACGGGACTCCCCGAGTGCCGGTCAACGAGGCGGCGCGCCCAGGGCCTCGCGAAGCTCGGCGAGCAGCGCCCCGTCGGGGTCGCGTGCCGCCCGTTCGGCGGCGCGGCGCCCCTCCGCGCCGAGGCACCAGCGCCACCACCGGTCCAGCGCCCCCTCCGACATCTCCTCGGCGGTCAGCGCCGCGGGCCAGTGCCAGGCCCGTGCCTGCGCCGAGACCTTCGCGCCCCGCCACACCGGGTCGACCGCGAGCGCCGGCACCCCGCACCGCAGGGCGGTCACGAGGCCGTGCAGCCGGGTGGTGACGACGACGTCCAGGCGGCCGACCACCGACAACAGCTCATCGGGCGTGCCGAAGCAACGCCAGTCGTCGTGGTCCAGCCGCGTGTCCAGGACGAGACGGGCGCAGCCGAGCCGGGCCAGCCACGACGTCAGCCGCGCGTGCACCTCGTCGTGCCGGCGTTCCGCCCCGTACTCCTCCTGGCCGGGCGCCAGTACGACGCCGGCCACCGGCACCGCAGCACAGGGGGGCAGCGCGGCCAGGTCCCGGTGGGGTGCCGCGTCCGGAGCGTCGCGGGCGAGCACCACGTCGAAGCCGGTCACCGCGGGGTCGCGGGGATCGATGACCGATACCCCGACCGCGATCCGCCGGCACGCGGCGTACCGCTCGTGCAGCCGCCGGAGCTGCGGCCCGTGCAGCGGGCCGCAGACGAACACCACGTGGCTGTACGCCTCGGGAGCGGCGTCGTCGAGGGTCAGCTCGCCGGGCCGGAAGACCGGGCTCCACGCCACGTCGCACGGCACGTCGGCCAGCGCCGACCGTACCGCCTGGAGGCTGAGCACATCACCGGCGGTCGCCTCACCGTCGACGAAACTGAACCAACCCACCAAAAGGACCCGCATGCGCGGTTACGTACCCTCCGCGCACGCCGTTCCACAGCCGGAGCGTGACCGCGCCGCGTGGGGGTCAGAAGCCGGGGAAGACGCGGCGCAGGTCGTCCAGCGTGAGCCTGCCGCCGGTGAGCTTCACGTCGTCCGGGGTGTGCTCGGGAGCGTGCCGGCCGGTGACCAGGCGCAGCCACCACTCCGCCGGCGCGGTCAGCGACGCGTCCGGGTCGGCGGGGACGTCGGTCACCGTCACCTTCTCATCCAGCCGGACCCCGAACGAGCGCTCCGGGGAGGTCGTGGTCACCGCGACCGTCACCGGCCGGCCGTCGATCTCCTCCGCCTTGCCGAGGAAGCCCATGAGCTGTGCCGCCTGGTCGAAGAGCAGGGGAGCGGCCTCCGGCGCGAGCGTCGCCGCCGGGTCGAAGGCCACCTTGACGTCCCACACGTGGTGGGCGACCTCGTTGAGCCGCAGTCCGGCGGCGAAGGCGAGGTCCACGGGCGCGGGCAGGAAGCCCAGGTCGATGCGGAGACTCTCTCTGGCCGGCGCGTCGATCGACTCGAAGCGGCGCACCAGCGTCTCATCGGCGGTCAGGAAGGTCTCGGCGCGCTCCTCGCGCGACATGGCGTCCCACCGCGCCCACACGCGCTGGTTGAAGTCGCCGCCGGGATTGCCGGTGCCGTTCAGCGCGCCCTCCAGCGAGGCGAGGGTGATCTCCGCGCCGCTGCCGAGGTGGCTCAGCACCTGCGAGACGTCCCACTCGGCGGCCCCGGACGGCCGGGCGAGGTCGTCGGGGGTGAAACCGCGCACCATCGCCGCGAGGTCGTCGTGGCCGGTGCGCAGGGCGTGGATCATCTCGTCCGCTCGGTCGCTCATTCCGTGATTCTCCCGTGGGTTCGCTGCGACGGCCGCGTGCGGCGCGGCTCTGATCGAGAAGGTTAGACCGTGGCGTCGCGGCGCGGACGCTCGCCCGCCGTCCTCGCTATCCCGTGGGCCGACGCCCCGGGGCGGGTGGGAAGGACCGCCTCGCGGCCGCCGGGGGCACGGGGCGGCGTTCCCGAGCCACCACATGCGCTGCCCGATCCGCATCGCCGTGCTCGCGGTAGCGGGACGGCGCGCGTCCCGGTCCGGTGACGACCGGGCCGGGGCGCGCCGTGGTGCGGAAGCCGTCTCCGGCTCTCCGGAACGGGCGCGGGACGCTAACCGACGCTCACGGTCAGATGCCGCGGGTTGCCGTCGCTCGCGGCGCCCGAGACGTCCGGCTGCCCGTCCGGGCAGACGTCGTCGTACGGGAAGGCGTAGCCGATCGGGGTGTGGGCGTGCACGATCCGCGCCCAGTGGTTGGTGGTCGGGGCCTGGTAGAACCCCGACTCCGGCGTGCCGTTCGGCTGGTCGGCGCTGCTCAGGATGGTGCTGCGGTTGAACGCCGCCGCGATGCGCGCGAGCAGGCCCTTCTTGATGTCGGAGTCGGCCGGGTTGTTGGCGAACGGCCCGTCGTTGCAGGTGAAGATGTCCTTCGACGCCGGCCGCGCGAACGTGCTGCCGTCGTTGAACGTCAGCACGCCGCCCTTGACGCGTCCGGTGAGGACGCCGCGCCCGCCCTGGAGGTCCACCCTGAGGTCGGTCGTGGCGTACTTGTCCCATACCTGGCCGACGTAGCCGTCCCAGTACGAGGAGAAGGCGGCGGAGTCGCTCGCCATGAGGTCCTGCGGCGCGATGACCCGCAGGACACCGTCGCCGTTGCGGATGACGAGCCGATCCCAGGGCGCGCCGTCGGCGTTCTTCTGCGCGACGAGGGCGTCGGCCACCGCGCCGACCGCTCCGGCGGGCGCGGGGGCGACCGTGTGCGTCGCGTCGCCGACGAGCTCGAGTCCGATCGGCAGCGCGGTCAGCAGGTCGACGTAGGAGATGTTGGCGAACAGCTGGGACGGGTTGAAGGTGAACTCGCAGAACGACCAGGTCCTGCCGTAGTTCGCGTCGGAGGTATTGGCGAACGCCGGCTCGACGAGCGCCGGCCCGGGGTTGACGTAGAAGTCGAGCTTGTCGTTCTTCACGAAGTAGATGCGCGCGGCGTACATCTGACTGAGCGTGAGGTTCGCCTCGCCGCCGGCGCCGACCGGGATCGAGCAGTCCACGGGCAGCGGGGTCTGCGGCCCCGACGGCGATTCGAGATGGTACGGCGTGCCGTCGGCGCGCAGCAGCATCGGCTTGTCGGTGCCCTGTTCGCGGCCGGTGATGTAGGCGTTGACGGGACTGGAGCCGTGGTTGGCGAGGGTGAGGGCGCACGTCGCGGCGGCCGCTGACGCGGGGCCGCCGAGCAGCCCGCGTCCGAGCGGGGCGGCGAGCGCGGCGGCGCCGGCGGCGGCGAGGAACGATCTGCGGGTGACCAACGGAACCTCCTGGCGGGGTCGGTCCGGTTGCCGTTGCCTTGACAGTCGTGTCATGGCGACACGGTGGCGACTGTCAAGGTGCCCGATCTCGCCACCTACTGTCAAGACTCTTTCCAGTTAATCCAAAACGGAGCCGGTACGGGCCCCTCGCGGCGGACCTGTTCGTGCCGCGGTCCGCCGGGTAATCTCGGTGAAATTCCGTTTCAGCGGGCTGGGAGGAACTCCGATGGATCGCCCACGCCCACCGGCCGACACGAAGCTGCGGCGTTCGGGCCGTGACACGGCCGCGTTAGCCGCCCGTCTCGCCCCGTGGCTGGCGACCGTGCTTCCCGCGGGGCCCGGTGACCTCGGCGTGACGCTGCTCGACGGTATCGACGCCAACGGCATGTCCTCGGAGACGCTGTGCCTGGAGGCCACCTGGACCGAGGGCGGCCGGCCCCGGTCCGGCCGTTACGTCGCACGCGTCGTCCCGGACCCCGAAGACGTCCCGGTCTTCCCCCGCTACTCCTTACGCGAGCAGTACGACACCATGCGGCTGGTCGGTGAGCTGACCGACGTACCCGTTCCGCGCGTTCACCGGCTCGAACCCACGGGCGAGGTGATCGGCAGCCCGTTCTTCCTGATGGACCACGTCGACGGTGTCGTCCCCCGCGACGTGCTGCCCTACAACTTCGGCGACAACTGGCTCTACGACGCCGCGCCCGAGGACCGGCGCCGCCTGCAGGACCGTACGGTCGAGACGATCGCCCGCCTGCACGCCATCCCCGGCGCCGGCTCGGCGTTCGCCTTCCTCGCCCGGAGCACGGCGGGCGACACCCCGCTCGCGCGCGGCCTGGCGGACACCAGGGCCTGGTACGACTTCGCCGTGACCGGCCTGGGCCGGTCTCCTCTGGTCGAGCGCGGCCTGGCCTGGCTCGCGGCCACCGTGCCGCGGACCCGTGAGACGGTCCTGTGCTGGGGCGACGCGCGGATCGGCAACATCCTCTACCGCGACTTCACGCCGGCCGCCGTACTCGACTGGGAAATGGCCGCGCTCGGCCCGCGCGAACTCGACGTCTCCTGGCTGATCCTCGCCCACCGGGTCTTCGAGTCGATCACCACGGTGCTCGCGCTGCCGGGCATGCCGGACTTCCTCCGCGAGGAGGACGTGACGGCCGCGTACGAGAAGGCCGCCGGTGTCACCCTGGACGACCTGACCTGGTACCACGTGTACAACGGCGTGCGGTGGGCGATCGTGTTCATGCGGACCGGCGCCCGGCAGATCCACTTCGGCGAGGTCGAACGCCCGGCCGACATCGAGACCCTGCTCCACCACCGGCCGCTGCTCGTCGAACTGCTGGAAAAGGTGGGTGCGTAGCCATGGTCGGCCCGCTCGATGAGTACCCCATCCACCAGGCTCCGCTGCCGGTCACCTGGCCGGCCACGAGCGACCGCAACTTCTACGACCGCTGCTATCTGGGCGCCCACGACCGTACGGGCGACATCTTCGTCGTCACCGGCATGGGCTGGTATCCCCACCTCGGTACCAAGGACGCCTTCGTGCTGGTCCGGCGCGGCGACACGCAGACGGCCGTGCACCTCGGCGACGCGATCGACGACGACCGGCTGAACCAGCGGGTCGGCGGCTACCGGATCGAGGTCCTCGAACCGCTCCGGCGGCTGCGCGCGGTCCTGGACGAGACCGAGGGCATCGCCTTCGACCTGACCTGGGAGGGATCGTTCGACGTCGTCCGGGAGCAGCCGCACCTCCTGCGCTCCGGAAGCCGCGTGACCCTCGACGCCCAGCGGTTCGCCCAGGTGGGCACCTGGTCCGGCTCGATCGTCATCGACGGTGAGGAGATCGCGGTGACGCCGGACCGCTGGGTCGGCACGCGTGACCGCTCGTGGGGGATCCGCCCGGTCGGCGAGCCCGAGCCGGCGGGCCGGCCGGCGGACCCGCCGTTCGAGGGCATGTGGTGGCTCTACCTGCCGCTGCGCTTCGACGACTTCGCCATCGTGCTCATCGTCCAGGAGGACCCGGACGGCTTCCGCACCCTCAACGACTGCAACCGCGTGTGGGGCGACGGCCGGATCGAACAGCTCGGCTGGCCGCAGGTGGCCATCTCCTACGCCTCCGGCACCCGGATCCCCACCGGCGCGGTGATCCGCTGCTCCGGAGCGTACGGCGGCCCCGTCACGCTGGAGGTCGAGTCGCTGCTGCCGGTCGCGCTGCACCTCGGCGGTGGCTACGGCGGCGACTCCGACTGGTCCCACGGGGTGTGGAAGGGCCCGGGGTTCACCGAGCGGCGCACCTACGACCTGAGCTCCCCGGACGTCGCCGGCAAGCTGATGTTCGGCATGGTCGACCACGTCGCGCGCGCCACCTGCGACGGCGCGACGGGCTACGGCCTGTTCGAGCACGGCGCGCTCGGCCGGCACGACCCGAGCGGCTTCACCGACTGGTTCACCGTCGCGCCGTGAGTCCGCGACCCGGCGCGACATCACGCCTTCCATTCAGTGAAAGAGCGTGACCGTCTCGAAATGGCGCTGGGTTTGACTGATCGGCATGCGTACAGAGGTCGCCATCATCGGGGCCGGTCCGGCCGGCCTGCTGCTCTCCCATCTGCTGGCCCACGAAGGCATCGACTCGGTGGTCATCGAGACCCGTACGCGCGAGTACGTGGAGGCCCGGATCCGGGCCGGCATTCTCGAGAGCTCGACCGTCGAACTGCTCGACGCCGTCGGGCTCGGGGACCGCCTGCACGAGCAGGGCGACGAGCACCGCGGCATCTACCTGCGGTGGCCCGGGGAACGCCACCACCTCGACTTCGTCGACCTGGCCGGACGCAGCGTCTGGGTGTACGGGCAGACCGAGGTCACCAAGGACCTGGGCCGCGCGCGCGAGGCCGCGGGCCAGGAGTTCTGCTACGGCGTGAGCGACACCGCCGTGCACGACCTGACGACCGACCGTCCCTACGTCACGTTCCGGTCCGCGGACGGCCGCGACGTGCGCCTCGACGCGGACGTCATCGCCGGGTGCGACGGTTCCTTCGGCCCGAGCCGCGCGGCGGTGCCCGACGGCGTGAAGAGGACGTGGGAGCGCACCTACCCGTACTCCTGGCTCGGCATCCTCGCCGACGTGGCGCCCTCGACGGACGAGCTCATCTACGCCTGGCACCCGAACGGCTTCGCGCTGCACTCGATGCGCTCGGAGACCGTCAGCCGGCTGTACCTGCAGGTGGCGCCGGGCGAGGACATCGCCGAGTGGCCCGACGACCGGATCTGGGACGAGCTCGCCGTACGGCTCGGGCACGGGCAGGACGGATGGGAGCTCACCCCGGGGCCGATCACCGACAAGAGCGTGCTGCCGATGCGCAGCTACGTCATGGAGCCGATGCGGTACGGGCGGCTGTTCCTGGCCGGCGACGCCGCGCACATCGTGCCGCCGACGGGAGCCAAGGGCCTGAACCTCGCCGTGGCGGACGTCGCCCTGCTGGCGCCGGCGCTGACGGCGCTGCTCCGCAAGAACAGCACGGCCCTGGCCGACGCCTACTCCGACACGGCGTTGCGGCGGGTCTGGCGCTGCACGCACTTCTCCTGGTGGATGACGACGATGCTGCACGCCGGCGGCGACCCCTTCGACGCCCAGCTCCAGCTGTCCCAGCTGCGGTGGGTGGCCGGCAGCATGGCCGGCGCGACGGGCCTCGCGGAGAACTACGCCGGCCTGCCCATCGGCATGTGAGCACCGCGGGCGCCGGCCGGAGGCGGCGGGACTTCCGGCCTCCGACCCGTCACACGGCGGTCACAGCGTCGTGCCGTCCCCGCTCGGCTCGGTGAGCGAGGCCACGGTCGCCGGGACGACCGGCGAGCCGGCGAAGGCGCGGGAGACCTTCGTGAGCCAGGTGATCTCCGCGTCGAGGTCGGGGCCGAGGGGTGGCGCCGGCGGCGGCGACGGCATGTCGGTGGGGCCCCGGCCCTGTGCCTTCGCCGCGATGCCGGCGGCGATCGTGGCCGCCTCGACGGCGGCGCGGATCTCCTCGTCGGGGAGCCCGGCGCGCCGGCCCAGGTCCCTGGCGACCTCCGTGGCGCCGGGGTGGACGTACGGGCGCAGCGCGAGCTGACCGTCCCTGATCTCGATGACCTGGCGGTACAGCAGGAAGCCGACGTCACGGCGCCAGTACCGGCCGCCGGTCCGGGGCATCAGGCTGAGTCCGGGGTTGGTCTCGTGCAGGGCCAGCCAGAGCGGATGGAGCAGGCGGTAGGAGCGGCAGTCGCCGACCCAGCGGACCAGGGTGCCGAGCCGGTCGCCCCACGCCGGGATCGTCACCCCCGCCAGCAGGAGCGCCTCCGTGCTCAGCTCCAGCGGCAGGTCCACGGACTGGTCCAGCCACCCGAGCGGCCTGCCGGTCTCCTCACCGATCAGCATCACGGCCTTCACGGCGAGGAAGGCGAGTCCGCACGCGCTTCCGGCCACGATGACCCGCAGCCCCAGGCGGAGGGAGGACCGGTCGGCGAGCCGGGAGTAGCGCAGTCCCAGCCGGGAGACCGACAGCAGGGCGATCGCGATGTACCAGACGTAGACGTAGAGGTAGACCGCGTCGACGTGCGCCCCGGCGTGCCCGGTGTCGGGTTCCGGGGGCACCGCCACGAACAGGACCGCGACCATCACCACGGCCGCCGCCAGCCCCGCGTAGCTCCGCCGAGCGCGCACGCGCGCCGAGGACACCGGGTAGTAGACGTGAATGAGGAACACCCGTCCGGCGCCCGCCGCGCACATCGCGCCCACGTCGCTCAGCGCGTCGGCGAGATGCGGAACGCCGCTGCCTTCGTCGATGGCGTCGGTGAACCACTGGAACGCCGTCGCCATGGCCAGGCTCGCCAGGCAGAAGCACACCGCCCAGCGGACCGGGTCGTCCCGTCTCCGGCGCAGCCCGTAGAGCTTCTGCGCCAGGCCGAACAGGAGCAGTCCCGTGATGACCAGGTACGGCAGCACAGGAGTGCTCACCGGATCACCTCGTTCAAATACCCGACTCCAGACGCCGGAGGTGGTCGGCCGCGTCCGGATCCGTCACGCGTGGCGACCGGCGGGCCCGGCCGGCCCGCTGCAGGATCATGGAGGCGAGAAGCTCGGCCTCCTGCTCCTCCTCGCTGGAGTACGCGCCCCGGCCCAGCACGCGCCGGACCGTCCCCGGCGACAGGCTCGGGAACAGCCGGCGCGCGTGCTCGTCACCGAGCCCGGCGCCCTCGACGTGACCGCACAGCACGTGGGCCAGCTCGTGCAGGATGATGTGCTCCTGGTGCAAAGGAGTGGTCGCACGCTCGTAGACGATGTAGTCGCGCTGTTCGGTGCTGACCCACAGGCCGCAGGGGGCGTCGGGCGGCAGGTCCATCACCAGCAGCGAGAGGGGCCGGCCGCGGTCGCGGCCGACCTGCGCGCAGAACGCGTGCACGTCGAACGGACGCGGTAGGTCGAGTGCCCTTAACGTCGTCCGGCAGCGTTCGGTCAGCGCCGCGAAGTCCACATCCCGATTATGCCGGGTATGACACCACGAATTCGGTCCTTGACGTGACCGTTGTACCTTTCCGTTCTCATTTCTCCTCGTACGGGGGGAGACCCTCCAGTTCCCGTACGCGGCTGATGACGTCGTTGATGGTGTCGAGGCTCTTGGCCGAAAGGCCGGACGCGCGGAGAGCGACGTCGCGCACTCCTGCGTCCCGCATCGCCGCCAGCAGCCCGAGTTCGGCTTCGACCTGCGCATTCGTCTCGTCGTCGAAAAAGTACGCGGGAGGCACGCCGAAGAACCGCGCAAGGGCGTTGAGATGCTTGAACGTCGGGTTGTCCCGCTGCCCGGTGCGCAGGTACCAGATGTAGGACGCGGAGATCGTCACCTGCTGGTCGCGGACGATGGCCGCCGCCACGTCCTCGTTGCTGTACTCGCGCCGGTCCGTCTCGCGGACCGTGCGGAACAGATACTCCAGCTTCTCGGCGAGCGTCCGCCGCCGCGACTCGTCGTCGCCCAACCCCACCTCCTACGACTGTTGTGAATGGAATAGCTTGTTAATTCATACTTGTTGACAGTGATCCTGGAGGTCAAGTCTAATGAGAGTGCGTCCACTGATGTGAAGTAATCGTCCGCCGCGAACTCCACATGAGTCGATCACCGGTCGGGAGTCCGACGATCGTCTCCGCCGGGCGGGTGCCGGTTCCGAGTGCGGGGGCCTCGGCCTCCGGCTCTCCGGCCGGGAACGGACGCGGCCCTCGATCCGTTCGGTCTCCGCACCCGGCCGACCGTGCCGGAGCCTGGTGGACGTCTACCGCTCGGGTGGGATCAGGCCGACGCCGGCGTAGTTCCACGCGGCGGACGGCGAGGGAGGGGTGTCCGGTTCGCGGCGCCAGTCCGGGGAGTGGACCAGGCCGGGATCGAGCAGGTGCGTTCCGTGGAAGAAGGACAGGATCTGCTCTCTCGTGCGGAAGGTGAACGGCGCGGACGCTCGCTTGTAGACGTCGGTCATCTTCCGCACGGCCTCCGGCGGCCGGTCGTCCCGGGTCGCGTGGGCGATCGCGATGTGGCTGCCGGGTGCCAGGCGGGACCGGTAACGGCCCACCAGTCCACGGGGATCCTCCTCGTCGGTGATGAAGTGCAGGACGGCGACGAGGAGCAGGCCGATCGGCCGGTCGATGTCGATCAGCGCGCGCACGTCCGGATGCGTGAAGATCGCGTCGGGCTCGCGCAGGTCGGCGGCGACGTAGGCGGTCGTGCCCTCGGTGCCGCCGGCCGGCAGCGTGCGTGCGTGGGCCAGCACCAGCGGGTCGTTGTCGACGTAGACGACCCGTGACGCCGGATCGGCCTCCTGCGCGATCTCGTGGACGCTGCCCTGCGTCGGCAGGCCGCTGCCGATGTCGACGAACTGGCGGATCCCCGCGTCGGCCAGCGTGCGTACGGCGCGCCGCAGGAAGGCGCGGTTGTCCCGGGCGATCTCCGGCAGTTCGGGGATCATCGTGTAGATCTCCTGGGCCGCGCGCCGGTCGGACGCGAAGTTCTGCGTGCCGCCGAGGTAGTAGTCGTACATGCGCGCCGGGCTGGCGACGGACGTGTCGATCGCGGCCGGCGCGTCCGGGCGGTCCGGCTCCGGCGCGGCGGACTCTCCGGGATCGCTCACACCGGCACCTTATCGCCGTGCGGATTTCACCGGCCGGACCGGCTCTGGCGTGGCGTAGCCTTCGGAGCCGGAGAGTTCCGGACGGGCCGTTCCGGCAGGTGAGACGGAAGAGTCGCGGGAGAGGACAGGCATGAGTGAGCCAGACGTGCTCGTGTACGGTGCCACGGGCGCGGGGGTGATCGCCGCCGTCGCCGCGGCCGAGACCGGCGCCACGGTCCGGCTCGTCGAGCCGGGCCGGCACGTGGGCGGGATGGTGTCCGGCGGGCTGAGCTGGACCGACGTCGGCACGCTCGACGCCATCGGCGGGCTGACCCGGCGGTTCTACGAGCTCGTCGCCAAGCACTACGACATCGGGCTGTTCGACGTGCCCGGCCCGGAGCCGCACGTCGCCGAGCACCTGCTGACGAGCATGCTCGCGGACGCCGGCGTCGACGTCGTCCTGGGCGAACGGCTGACCGGCGCCGAGATGGACGGCGACCGCATCCGGGCCGTCCGGACCACCGCGGGCCGGCACCCGGCCGGGGTCTTCGTGGACGCGGGTTACGAGGGCGACCTGCTGGCGGCGGCGGGCGTGCCGTACCGGGTCGGGCGGGAGAGCCGCGCGCTGTACGGGGAGACGTGGGCGGGGCGCCAGCCCGCCTACCGGCCGAGCCGGCACAACTTCTCCGTCATCCTGTCGCCGTTCGAGGAGGAAGGCGGACTGCTGCCGTTCATCCGCCCGCCCGAGCTGGACCGGCAGGGCTGGCCCGCCGAGCTGCTCGGCGAGGGCGACGGAGGCCTGCAGGCGTACGGCTTCCGGCTGTGTATGACCGACCGGCCGGCGAACGGCCGGCCGCTGGAGGAGCCGAAGGGGTACGACCCGGGCCGCTTCGAGCTGCTGCGGCGATACCTGGCCGCGGACGGCGCGTACGACAGCGCCGAGGGCTGGCTGCTGGGGCTGCGCCGGGACCTCCTGCCCGGCGGCAAGTGCGACGTCAACTCGGTCGGGCCGTTCTCCCTCAACCTCCTGGACGGGTCGAACCGCGGTTACCCCGACGGCGACGAGGAGACTCGTCAGGAGATCCGCGACCGTCACCTCGCCTACAGCCATGAGCTGCTCTACTACCTGCAGAACGACGACGGCGTCCCCGCCTGGATCCGCGAACAGCTGAGCGGGTGGTTCCTGTGCGCCGACGAGTTCGACGACACGGACGGCTGGCCGCACCAGCTGTACGTCCGGGACGGCCGGCGCATGGTGGGCGCGGCCGTGCTGACCGAGCACGAGCTGCTCAACCGCGTCAGTCAGCCGGACACGATCGCCGTGGGCTCGTACAACATCGACATCCGCGAGATCGAGCGGACGTGGCGATACCTGCCCGAGTACCTCGACCCCGCGCCGCCGAACGCCACCGGGCCGGTGAGCCGGCCGGGAGTTCCCGCGGTCTTCAACGAGGGGTACGTCTCGGTGGGCATCGAGCCGTACGCCATCCCGTACCGCGCGGTCGTCCCCTCGGCGGACGACTGCGCCAACCTCCTGGTGCCGATCTGCCTGTCGGCGAGCCACGTCGCGTTCGCGTCCGTACGGACCGAGCCCACCCTGATGGCCCTGGGGCAGGCCACCGGGGTGGCCGCCGCGCTCGCCGCGATCGGGGGCACGCCGGTGCAGCGGGTCGACGTGGGCCGGCTCCAGCAGCGCCTCGCCGCCGACGGCCAGCCGCTGTAGCCGCCGCGCCGCTCACCGTGTGGCACGTGCGCGGGACGCGAGGGCCGTTCAACGAAGCGGGGCCGTCTTCCTCGGCCCGCACGGCGGCCCGGCGAGCCGGGCCGCGGCCTCGAGGAGAACGGCGTGCACGAAGGCCTGGGGGATGTTGCCGCGCATCTGCCGCTCGGTGACGTCGTACTCCTCCGACAGGATGCCGGCCGGGCCGCAGGCGGCGCGGTTGCGCTCGAACCACCGGAACGCCTGCTCGTCGTCCCCCTGCTGGTGGGTGGCGATCGCGAGGAGGAAGCCGCACAGCAGGAAGGCCCCTTCGGCCTCCCCGAGCGGGCGGTCGTCGTGCCGGAAGCGGTAGGCGTAGCCGTCGTCGGTGAGCTCTTCGACGTAGGCGTCGAGGGTGCGACGGCTGCGCGAGTCGTCGGGAGGGACCGCGCCGCGGATGGCCGGCAGCAGGAGCGCGCCATCGTTGCGCGGATCGTCGGCGGCGCGCTGCCAGCGTCCGGACGGGTGAACGCCGAAGGCGGCGGTCTCGGCGACCATGGTCTCGGCCAGGCCGGCCCAGCGTTTCGCCGCCGGATCCTCCGGGACGGCGTCGGCCAGGTCGCGCAGGCCGGCGGCGCAGATCAGCCGGCTGTGCGTCCATACGCGGTCTTCCAGCTCCCAGACGCCGGCGTCCGGGTCGTGCCGGCGCTGCTCGATGGCGTCGGCCGCGGCGTGCGCGGCACGGCGGGCGTCGTCGTCGAGCCGCCCGCGCCGGGCGGCGGCCGCGATCAGCAGGAGCGCCTCTCCGAACGTGTCGAGCTGGAACTGGTGGGTGACGCGGTTCCCGATCTCGTCATGGCCCCCGGGGTATCCGGGCAGGTCCAGGCTGCTCTGCTCGGGGGGCGGCCCACCGCTGACGGTGTAGGCGGGTCGGAGGGCGGGCCCGTCGTCGAGCAGGCGTGCGGAGACGAAGCGGACCGCGTCGTCCAGGAGGGAGTCGACGCCGGCGGTGGCCGCGGCCTGCCCGGCGAAGCACTGGTCGCGGATCCAGACGTAGCGGTAGTCGTAGTTGCGTCCGGCGCCGCTGCGCTCGGGCAGGCTGGTGGTGGCGGCGGCCACCATGCCGCCACCGCCGCTCGTCAGGCCGCGCATGACGGCGACGGCGTGCCGCGCGTCGCGATCGGCGACCGTCCCGGTCTGGAGGGTGGTCTCCCGCCAGGCGGTCTCGGTCGCCCGCCAGAGGCGATCGGCGTCGGGACAGCGGCCGGTGATCGGCCGGTCCCCGAGTTCGAGGACGAGGTCGTGGTGGTCGCCGGCGGGGATCTCGATGGTCGTCTCCAGGCGCCGGTCGCCGTGCGCGGTCGTGCGCACCGACGCGTCGTCAGCGCCCGACCAGCGCAGGTGCACGCCGCCGAGATCGGTCCGCCAGACGCCGTCGTCCCCGCGCCGTGGAGAGCGGAGGCCGTGCGCGCCGAATCCCGGGCGCGGGTCGCAGACCACGTGAACGCGGGCGTCACCGCGTACGGCCATGATCCGCCGCAGGAGCACGGCGCACCCGGGATCGCCGGGAAAGGCCAGGGCCTCGCGGCACTCCACGACGCCGCTCGTGGTGACCCAGCGGCTGCGCCAGATCAGCGACGACCGCTCGTAGTAGCCGCCCCAGACGAAGGGCTCCTCCGGCGTCACCGCGTACATACCGCCGCCTCCGATGAGGGAGGAGAAGACGGCGTCGCTGTCCCAGCGGGGGACGCACATCCAGCAGAAGTCACCGCGGGGGCCGACGATGACTCCGCGCTCACCGTCCGCGAGCAGCGCGTACTGCCGCAGCACCTGCGGCGGGTACCTCAGTACGTCGTCGTGTACGGCCAATGGTCCTCTCTCCCGTGGGCCGGCGCTTCGCCGGCGGACGCGTCATGGGGGATCGGCAGGCCGGTGAGCCGCCGGCCTCGTACGGGCCGGCGGGGGGCGGTCGAGCAGGCAGCACGGTCACAGCAGACACGCATACCCGCGCCCGGCGACTTATACCGGAGAACGCCTCGCTACCAGAATCGGCCGCCGCGCGACGGCGAGGCCGGTGAGAGCGCGCCGGCGTCGCTCGCCAGATCGGTGATGGACAGCACGCCGACCGGATGGTCGTCCTCGACGACGGGCAGCCGGCGGATGGAGTGTTCGCGCATGGAGCGGAGGGCGATGCCCGCGTCGTCGTCGGGCGAGACGGTGATCAGGTCGCAGCTGCAGATCTCGGCCACGGTCGTCTGGGTCACGTCGCGGCCGTCGGCCACGGCCCGGACGACGATGTCGCGGTCGGTCACCATTCCCAGCAGCCGGCCGTCGTCGAGGATGAGCACGACGCCGATGTCGTGCGCGCGCATGAGACCGGCCGCGTGCGACAGAGACGTCTGCCCTGACACGCTCACCGGCGCGGGCGTCATCACGTCGCGTACCTTCTGGGGCATGTGAGTCACCCCTCCTCACACCAGAGGATGTCGGGAGCCGGGCCGGGTTCGCGTGCGCCCGGCCGTCGCGTGGCCGGCCGCGACCACCCCGCTAAGCCCTCCGTACCCGTCCGCGCGCGCCTTGTACCCGATCGACCGCGGTGCGCGGATCACAGCGGTCACCGCGCTCACCCACGCCTCCCGGGCCACCGCCCCGCCGAGTGCGGTCCGGCCCTCACTCCTCGACGGTGATGGCCAGGGCCGGGCAGACGGTGGCGGCGTGGCGGACGCCGGCGGCCTGGTCCGCGGGCGGGCTGTCGTTGAGCAGTACGGCGATGCCGTCCTCGTCGCGCTGGTCGAACACCTCCATGGCGGCGACCACGCACTGGCCGGAGGCGACGCACTTGTCCTGGTCGAGGATGACCTTCATGGGTTCCTTTCCGAGGGCTCCACGTCCAGTGCGTCGTCGAGTCCGGGATCAGGCTTCCGTCGGACCTGGAGGGACGCCGCGTCGGGGTCCGCGCGTACTCCGTGACCACCGGGGTGTGGGTGCGCGGAATTCTCCAGGAGGAGTACGGCGTGAACACCGAGAAGATCACCTGGATCGTGGACGACGACGACCACGTCGAGGGACGGGTTCCGCCGAACGTGGAGCGGGTCACCGACGGGCGGTCCCTCGGTGAGCTGCTCCGCGCCGGGGAGATCGACGCCGCCTTCACCGGCAATGCCGGCACCGGCCGGGCCGGCGCGCCCCGGGCCGGCTGGACGGCGGCGGCGGAGCCTCAGGGCGCCGCCGGCGACGGCCCCTACCCGTTGTTCGCGGAGTCCGACGTGCTGGCCGCCGACTGGTACGTCCGCACCGGGATCTATCCGTGCCACTCGGTGATCGCGCTTCGCTCCGAGCTCGACGAGCGGAACCCAGGCCTGCCGACCGCGCTGTACGCGGCGCTGGCCGAAAGCAAGCGGCGGCAGGTCGCCGCAGACCCGGAGTGGTCCGCGCTGCCGCGCTTCGCCCGGCAGGCGCGTAGATCGGCGGGGACCCCGTCCCGTACGGCCGTCACGCCAACGAGGCCACGATCGACGCGCTCGTGCGCTTCTCCCGCGACCAGGGCCTGCTCGACGCGGACTCGCTCACGAGCCGGGTGAGCTCTTCGCCGAGGGCGACTACCCGGACGCCTAGGTCGCACCCACCCGGAGAACACGCGTACGAGCAGGGGAGTAGTAACCATGGATGTCATCGACACGCACTGCCACATCATCTCGGTGGACGAGACCCGGTATCCGCGGGCGCCCATCGGCGGGAAACAGTCGACGTGGGCCGCGTGCTGGCCGGTGACCGCGGAACAGATGGTCGCCCGCATGGACGAGGTGGGCATCCGGCAGTCCGTCCTGGTCCAGGCCACCACCAACTACGGGTATGACAACTCGTACGTCCTGGACAGCCGCCGGCGATGGCCCGACCGCTTCATCGCCGTGGGCACCTTCGACCCGCTGCGGCCGGACGCCGGCGCGCGTCTCGCGGAGCTGTGCGGCGACGGACGCCTGGCGGGAGTGCGGCTGTTCACCAGCGGCAGCACCGTACCGACCCAGGGCGAGTGGTTCGCCGTGACCGAGACGGAGGAGATCTGGCAGCGGGCCGGTGAGCTGGGCGTCACCGTCTGCCTCCACATGCGCCTCGGGCCGGCGACGGCGCAGCTGGTGTCGGTTCTGGAGCGGTACCCCACGGTGAAGGTGCTCCTCGACCACATGGGATATCCGGACATCGCCGCCTCGCCCGCCCGCGCGGGAAAGGAGGTGGCCGAGCTCGCGGGAAATCCCGGCCTGCACCTCAAGCTCACGCACCGGAACCTGGAGCGGCTGCACGACGCCGGAGACGAGGCGGCCGACTTCCTCCGGCCCGTGCTGGAGGCGTTCGGCGCGAACCGCATCGCGTGGGGCTCGAACTGCCCGGCGGCCGAACAGTCGCTGCCGGAACTTCTCGACCTCGCGCGGAACGTCCTGAGTCCGCTTCCGGAGGGGGCCCGGGAGGCTATCTTCGCGGGCACGGCCCGGCGTTTGTATCCAAGCCTGGCCAACACGCAGAATTGAACCGCTTCACGCGGTTTATCCATTTCCTTGAGGTGCATAGGCGATCATCGTGGATCTGAGCAGCAACAACGGCGCCCCCGACAAGACCGGCGCGT
The DNA here is from genome assembly GCF_039541955.1 of Actinoallomurus oryzae. NCBI lineage: Bacteria > Bacillati > Actinomycetota > Actinomycetes > Streptosporangiales > Thermomonosporaceae > Actinoallomurus > Actinoallomurus oryzae. Next base: position 25,166 of record NZ_BAABHF010000015.1, read on the forward strand.
CGGCCACCCGGTACAGCCAGGCTTACGAAGGTCTGCGCTCGCTGCTGCTGTCGGGGAGCCTCGAACCGAACACGCGGCTGACAGAGGCGGATCTGACCCAGAAGTTCAATGTCTCGCGCGGCACGATGCGTTCGGTCCTGGTCCGCCTGGTCCAGGAGGGATACGTCACCAGCGAGGTCAATCGCGGGGTGCGGACACGGAGTTTCTCGGCCGAGGAGGCGGCCGACATCCTCGAGGCGCGGGAGACGCTGGAGTCCGCCCTCGCCGGGAAGGCCGCGGAACGCGCGACCGAGGAGGACATCCGCGAGATGCGCCGCACCCTGGAGGCCATGGAAGACGCCCGGGCCCGCGGCGACCAGGCGGAGTACTCCAAGGGCAACCGCCGATTCCACCAGCAGGTGAAGGAGGCCGCACACCAGATGACGCTGGCCCGGGCCTACGACAGCCTGCTGTACCCGCTCGTGATGCGCCAGTACCGCAACCTGTCCGCCCCGCACCCGCGGCGCGGTTCGCTCGAGGAGCACCAGGCCATTCTGCTCGCCATCGTGACGCACAACCCGGAGGCCGCGGTCGCCGCGATGCGCCACCACGTCAGCTCGGCCCGGCGGCAGCTGCTGCTCGGGTAGGCCCGCGACGTACGGACCCGGTCGCCGGCCGGGTCCGTACGTCCGCGTGCCCGGGGCCGCTCAGCTCGGTATCACGCTCAATTAAAGCTGATCTCATCTTGGTCTCGCCGGATTTTCAGGGTCGGTTCCTAATGTCTTCCCGGTAAGCGCCGAAAGGCGATGAAGGGGTACTGAAAGGACCCGATGATGAGTTTCCGTAAACTGCCCGTGCCGCGCAAGAACCACAAGGCCGAGCCGCCGCGCAAGCCGGCGCCGAAGCGCCACAAGAAGCAGATCAAGCGGACGTCCCGCTGACGAATCAACGGGGGCAGAGGGAGCCGGCGGCCGCCGGCTCCCTTCTCGTCGCGGGAGGGAAAATGAACGCGCAATCGAAGGCTCCGCGAGAGGACGTCTCCGCCCGGGAGGCGTTTCGCCGGTTCTGGCCGTACACGCGCGGGATCCGCCGATGGCTCGTCGCCGGAGCGCTGCTGCTGATCCTGGCCGCCGCCGGCGAGGCCGCCGCGATCTGGATCTTCGGCCTCATCACCGACCACGTGCTGGCCGCCGGGAACCTGGCCGCGTTCTGGACGCCCGCCCTCGTGTGGCTGCAACTCTCGGTGCTGACCGCCGTCGCCTCCTTCGGCGGCGACTATCTCACCGCCATCGTGGGGGAGCGTTTCCTCCTGCGGCTGCGGGACTCGGTCTTCGCCCACGTCCAGCGCCTCTCGCCGGACTTCTTCGACCGCGGCCGGACCGGTGACCTGATGGTACGGCTGACCGACGACGTCGAGGCGATCGAGCAGTTCGTCGCGTCCGGGCTGATCAAGGCGGTCACCTCCGTCGTCAGCGCGGTGTTCTTCGCCGGCGCGGCGCTGTACGTCCGCTGGGACCTGGCCCTCGTCTCGTTCGCCCTCGCACCGCTGTTCTGGGTCGCCGTGCGCCGCTTCACCGCGCGGTTCCGCGAGACGGCCGTACGGGAGCGGGACGGCAACGGCGCCCTGACGAGCGTCGTCGAGGAGAGCCTGTCCAACCACACCCTCGTCCAGGCGTACAACCGGCAGCCGGCCGAGCGGCGGCGCCTGCACCGCGAGGGGGTGACGTGGCTGGAGGCGAAGATGGCGGAGAATCGGCTGTCCGCGCTGTACGAGCCGCTGGTCCAGGTGATCGAGACGGTGTGCGTCCTGCTCGTCCTCGGCTTCGGCGCCTGGGAGCTCTCACGCGGTCGCGTCACGCTCGGCGGCCTGCTCGCCTTCGCCGCCTACCTCGGCTACCTCTACCCGCCGATCCAGAGCCTGGGCGACGTCGGCCTGACCGCCTCCGAGGCGGCGGCCGGCGCCGACCGCGTCATCGAGATCATGGAGACGCCGCCCGCGGTCGCCGAGCCCCCGGTGCCCCGCACCCGCGCCGCGCGCCGTGGACGGGTGGCCTTCGACGACGTCACCTTCCGCTATCCCGGCGCCGACCGGCCGGCGCTCGAGGGGTTCTCCTTCCGCGCCGGGCCGGAGGAACTCGTCCTGGTCACCGGCCCCAGCGGCGCGGGCAAGTCCACGATCGGCAAGCTGCTGCTGCGGTTCTACGATCCCGAGCGCGGGCGGATCCGCCTGGACGGCGTCGACATCCGCGAACTCTCCCTGACGACTCTGCGGGAGAACGTCACCGTGTTGCAGCAGGAGACCATGCTCTTCCCCGGGTCGGTGCGCGACAACATCGCGTACGGCCGGCCGGACGCCACCGAAGAGCAGATCGTCGCCGCCGCGCGGGCCGCCGACGCCCACGACTTCATCACCGCCCTGCCCGAGGGGTACGACACACCGGTCGGCCGGCAGGGACGCCTGCTGTCCGGCGGACAGCGTCAGCGGATCGCCATCGCCCGCGCGATGGTGCGCGACGCGCCCGTGCTCATCCTCGACGAACCGACCACCGGCCTGGACGCCCCGACCGTCCGTCGCGTGCTCGGTCCGCTGCGCCGTCTCATGGCGGGACGCACGACCATCCTCATCACCCACGACCTCCACCTCGCGCCGGATGCGGACCGGATCATCGTGGTGGGACGGGAGGCCCGGGGTCAGGCGGTGGCCTCCGCCGCCGCACGGCCCGCCCGGCGTCCGGAGAACAGGCAGCCGCCGAGGAAGGTGCCCTCCAGCGCGTTGTAGCCGTGCACGCCTCCGCCGCCGAACCCGGCCACCTCGCCGGCCGCGTACAGGCCGTCCACGGGCCGCCCGTCCGGGCCGAGGGCGCGGGAGTCGAGGTCGGTCTGGATGCCGCCGAGCGTCTTGCGGGTGAGGATGTGGAGTTTGACGCCGATCAGCGGCCCGGCCTGCGGGTCGAGGATCCGGTGCGGCGCTGCGGCGCGGCCGAGCCGGTCGCCGATGTAGCGGCGCGCGTTGCGGATCCCCTGGATCTGGGAGTCCTTGCTGTACGGGTTGGCGATCTGCAGGTCGCGTGCCTCGACCTGGCGGCGCAGGACGGCCGGGTCGAGCAGCGGCTCGTCGGTCAGCTTGTTCATCTTCGCCACCAGGTCATCCAGCGCCGAGGCGACCACGAAGTCGGCGCCGCGACGCTTGAACGCCTCCACCGGGCCGGGCACTCCGCGGGACAGCCGCTCGCGGAGGACCGCCTTGCGGTCGCCGCTGGTGAGGTCGGGGTTCTGCTCCGATCCCGACAGCGCGAACTCCTTCTGGATGATCTTCTGGGTGAGGACGAACCACGAGTGGTCGTACTCGGCGATGTCGGGGGTGGTGCGCAGGTGCTTCAGCGTGCCGAGGGTGTCGTACCCGGGCAGGCAGGGGTCCGGCAGCCGGCGGCCCAGCGCGTCGAACCACATCGAGGAGGGCCCCGGCAGGATGCGGATGCCGTGGCCGGGCCAGACGGGGTCCCAGTTGCGCACTCCCTCGGTGTAGTGCCACATCCGGTCGCGGTTGACCAGGCGTACCCCCGCGTCGGCGGAGATCTCCAGCATCCGCCCGTCCACGTAGGCCGGCACCCCCGTGACCATGCTCTTCGGCGCGGTGCCCAGGCGTTCGGGCCAGTAGCGCCGCACGATGTCGTGGTCGGCGCCGATCCCCCCGCTGGCGACGACGACGGCCTGCGCGCTCAGCTCGAACGTCCCCGTCTCCTCGCGGTTGCTCGCGACCCCGCGCGCCGAGTCGTCGTCGGCGAGCACGGTGCCGCGGACCCCGGTGACGGCGCCGTCGTGGACGATGAGCTCGTCGACCCGGTGACGGTGGTGGAACGTCAGCAGGCCGGCGTCGGCCGCCTCGCGGGCCCGGCGGACGAACGGCCCGACCACCCCGGTTCCGGTGCCCCACGCGATGTGGAAGCGCGGCACTGAGTTGCCGTGGCCGTCCGCGCGCAGGTCACCGCGCTCGGCCCAGCCGACCACGGGCGTGAGCTCGATGCCGTGGCCGGCGAGCCACGAGCGCTTCTCCCCGGCGGCGAACTCGACGTACGCGCGGGCCCAGCGCACCGCCCAGGAGTCCTCGTCGTCCAGCCGGTCGAACTGCGCGCTGCCCTGCCAGTCGTTCCACGCCAGGTCGAAGGAGTCCTTGATCCTCAGACGCCGCTGCTCGGGCGAGTCGACGAGGAACAGCCCGCCGAAGGACCAGTAAGCCTGGCCGCCGAGGTTGGCGGCGTTCTCCTGGTCCACCAGGGCCACCTTGCGACCTCGGCTGGTGAGCTCGTGGGCGGCGACCAGTCCGGCCAGCCCGCCTCCGACGACGATCACGTCCGCGTCCATCGCGGCGCTCCTTTCCGGCCCGAACAGGGTGATTCGCCATCGTAGATCCCGTGCCGGTGCGCGGACAGCCCGCCCGGTCGCCGCTCCTGGTCACGCCGGCGCGCCGCCGGTCTCTCAGGAGGGCGGTGCCCCGTTGACCAGGACGCGGCGGGTCGTGACGTCGTTCGTGTTCTGGATGAGCGGCTGGTTCGCGGCCTGGTCGAATCTCAGGTTCGTCAGGCGCACGTCGTGCACCGGCGCGGTCTCGACGCCGCGGATCCGGACGGGGTAGTCGCACTGGCCGGAGACCGACCAGTTCTTCGCCGAGAGACGCGACACGTCCGGGTACAGGTCGCCGCCCGCGCCGCCCTGGTAGGTGAAGGTCACCTCGAACGGCACGTACGTCCAGGCCGGGCACGAGACGTCGGTGACGCTGACGTCCCGGATGTAGCCGCCGCGCGTCGAGGTCGACTTGACCGACAGGATCCACTGGACGCTCGCCTCGTCCAGGGACGCGTCGAAGGGCATCCGGAGCCTGCGGGCCACCACGTCGGACACGCCCGCGCTCATCTCGCTGCCGACCGCCACCGCGCCGCCGCCGCTGCGGAACTCACAGTCCTCGATGAGGATGTTCTTCGACGGCACGCCGACCCGCCGGCCGTCCTGGTCGCGGCCGGACTTGATCGCGATGCAGTCGTCATGGGTGGCGAACGTCGTCCCGCGGATGACCACGTCCTGGCAGGAGTCGGGGTCGCAGCCGTCGCCGTTCGGGCCGAGGCCGTCGATCGAGACGTCCCGGATCATGACGTTGCGGCACAGCACCGGATGGATGTTCCACATCGGGGACCGGCGCAGGGTGACGCCCTCGATGAGGACGTTCTCGCAGGAGTGGGGCTGGATGAAGCTCGGGCGCAGGTAGTGGCCGTCGCCGAACACCCGCTGGTCGAGTGGGGTGCCCTCCTCGCCCATCTGCTCCAGGGCGGCCCAGTCCGCCCGCTGGTTCGGCATCCCGGACTTCCAGCCGTACTGCCCCGAGCCGATCCAGAACCACCAGTGCGCGTTGTCGCCCTGCGCGTCGAGGACGCCCCGGCCGGTCACCGCGATGTCCCGCTGCCGGTAGGCGTAGATCAGGGGGGAGTAGTTGTAGACCTCGACGCCCTGCCAGCGCGTGCGCACGACCGGGAGATAGGCGGCCGGGTCGGTGCTGAACAGCAGCGTCGCCCCCTCCTCCAGGTGGAGGTCGACCCGGCTCAGCAGGTGGATCGCGCCGGTGGCCCAGCGTCCGCGGGGGACGAGCACGTGCCCGCCGCCGGCCGCGTGGCAGGCACGGATGGCCGCGTCGACCGCGCGCGTGCAGTCGGTGGTGCCGTCGCCGACCGCGCCGTACGCGTCGATCCGGAACCAGCGGTCGGGGAAACGCGGCGGCCGCACCCGCCCCGCGATGCCCGCGGCGTGGTCGTCGGCGGCGGCGCTCGGCAGGGCGCCCAGCAGCGGCAGCCCACCTGCCATCAGCGCGCCCATCCGGAGTACGTCACGTCTTACGGGTCTGGTCATGGGGGCTCCTCGCGGGAGAGGGCAGGAGGGGGTTCCTGCGGTGAATCGAAGGCGGGGGGTCAGGTACGGGTGGACTCGCCTCGTACGTGGGCGGCGAACAGGCGCCCGGCCTCGTCCGGGTCGCCGCCGGCCAGGGCGGTCAGGAGGGTCGCGTGATGTTCGGCCATCGCCACCCAGTCGCCCGCGTACAGCGGGTTTCCGAGCACGTGCAGGCCCCAGAGACTGGGTTCTATCATGCGCCAGACGCGGAGCAGGAAGGAGTTGCCGCTGGCCGCGCAGACGTCGCGGTGGAACGCCATGTCGGCGTCGCGGAAGCCGCCGATGTCGCCGCGGCCCGCGGCCCGGCGCATCCGCTCGACGTCCTCGGTGAGCCGCTGCAGCGTCTGCGGCTCGATGCGCGCCGTCGCGCTGCGGGCGGCGTGCTCCTCCAGCAGGAGGCGGACGTCGCGGACCTCGCGGGCCTGCTCCTGGGAGATCTGCGCGACGTAGTTGCCGCGGTGGGGCAGGTAGCGGACCAGGCCCTCGTGCACCAGCCGTTTGATCGCCTCGCGTGCGGGCGCCTGGCTGGTGCCCAGCCGGCGCGCGATCTCCGACTCGCTGAGGCGCTGGCCCGCCGTGAGCCGCCCCTCGACGATCCAGCGGCGGAGCATCTCGTACACGCGGTCGGACAGCAGCTCGCGCGGAAGCAGGTCGGCGTCGGCGCCGGGAACGGCCTGCGGCTGGGGTGAGCCGGCCGGCATCTCCAGCGGCCCGGCCTCCTGCAGGTCGCGGTAGATCCGGGAGACCGTCGACTGGGACAGGCCGAGGCTGCGGGCGAGCGCGTGGGTGGAGGGCACGGTGCCGCCGCGCTCGGCCTCGCTGAGCGCGACGGCGATGAGGCGTTCGGCCTCCTCGCGCTCGACGCTGCGCGGGCGGCCCGAGCGCGGTGCGTCGGCCAGCCCGTCGAGGCCGTGCTCGGCGAACCGGCTCCGCCACTTGCCGACGGTCGCGGGGCTGACGCCCAGCCGCGCGGCGACGTCCTTGTTGGACTGGCCATCGGCCAGTGCGAGCACGATCCGGCTCCGCAGGCTCAGGGCCCCGTCATCCTGCGCGGCCCAGGCGAGCAGCGTCGAGCGGTCCGCGTCGCTCAGGGCGAAGGAGGGCTTGGACGTGGTCGTCATTGGATCATGGTACCCCGTTGATTCATGAATTTCCGACTCATCGTGAGTGAGAAATACGCTGTCCATCGGCTTGTTACACCAAGGTAACCCTTGACATCGTACCCCAGCCCCATTTATTAATGCATCGTTACTCGATGATTGACCCATTAGAACGTTGAAGGCCGGGGGGCTCAACGGGGAGGAGGCGTGATGCGCGTACAACACCTGAGCCGGGCTGCCGTCGGAACCGTGCTGGCCCTCGCATTGGCCGCCTGCGGCGGCGGGGGAGGTTTCTCTGGCGAGAGCTCGTCGGACGGTGGTGACAAGGGCACGGTTCGCATGCTCGTCAACATCACCCCGAACCTCACCCAGAGTTACTGGGAGGGGCTCGTCAAGCCGTTCGAGCAGGCGAATCCGGGTGTGGACGTGAAGATCGAGGCGCCGACCGGCAAGACGGTCTCGGACACGCTGCCACAGCAACTCGCCGCGGGCAATGCCCCTGACGTGGTCGAAACCCTGATGGCGGACCGCACCCTCGCGCCGCAGATGCTCGACCTGACCGACCAGCCGTGGGTGAAGGGCACGCCGCTGGCCCAGGAGGCCGCTCTCGGCGGCAAGATCTACACGGTCGGCGTCGGCGAGCAGGCGCAGTCGCTGATCTTCTACAACAAGGACGCTTTCGCCAAGGCCGGGATCGCGCAGGCGCCCACGACGCTGGACGAGCTGACCCAGGACATGGGCAAGCTCAAGAGCGCCGGCTACCTCCCGCTCCAGACCGCCGGCGACTTCGTCACCGGCCTGCAGATGCTCCAGCTCGCGGACCCCTCGCTGGCCCAGAGCCACCCGCAGTGGTACCAGGACATCCGGGCCAAGCGCCTCAAGGTCGGCGAGTCGCTGCTGCCCTACCTCAAGCTCTACAAGAGCTGGCTGGACAAGGGCTACCTCGACAAGAACGCCATGGGCCTGAAGTACCACGACTCCCAGACCCGGTTCTTCTCCGGCAAGTCCGCGATGTACATCATGGGCAGCTGGTTCACCGCGTCGGAGGCGACGGCCAAGAAGAAGTTCGACGTCGGCGTCTTCCCCGCGCCGGTCCAGACGGGGCAGAAGAGCCCCGGCCCGCAGGGCGCCACCATGGCCGCGCCGTACATGATCCTCAAGTCGACCAAGCACCGCGCGCTGGCGCTCAAGCTCGTCCAGTGGCTCGTCACCGACAAGGCCGCGGTGACCAGCCAGCTCCAGCAGGACGGGAACTTCCGCAAGGGCTACGACCGGAAGTTCACCCCGCTCGAACAGCAGGTGCAGCAGATCCTCGACGCCGCGCCCTCCGGCGTGCCGCAGGGTGAGGGCTACGGCGACTACACCCTCCCGAGCGGCTTCAACGACGCGTGGAACACCCAGGTGCAGGGCCTCTACGTCGGCCGCTCACCCGAGAAGGTCGCCTCCGCCATCGACCAGTGGGTCAGCTCGCACTCATGAATTTTGCAAAAAGGACCAAGCGGGCGGGTGAGGGTGCCGCCACCCTGCTCATGGTCGCCCCGGCGACCCTGGTCTTCGTGGTCATGCTCGTCGTCCCGGTCGGCCTGGCGATCTACCTGAGCCTGACCGACTGGGACGGCTACAGCGCCCAGCCGAAGATCATCGGCGCGGCCAACTACACGCACCTGTTCTCCGACCCGGAGATACGGCGCGCCACCTTCGTCACGCTGCTCGTCGCGGTCGCCGGCACCATCGGGATGAACCTCCTCGGGCTCGGCTTCGCCGTCCTGGTGAACGGCACGTCACGGGTGAACCGCTTCCTGCGCGTCGTGCTGTTCTACCCGCACGTGCTCAGCGCGCTGGTCGTGGGTTTCCTGTGGAGCGCCATCCTCGGCACCACCGGCGCGGTGAACAGCCTGCTCACCGCGCACGGCGGGAGCGTCCTGCCGTTCCTGTCCGATCCCACCTGGGCCCTGATCACGATGATCGCGGTCCTGGTCTGGGCGGGCTTCGGGGTGAACGTCGTGCTCTACCTCGCCGGGCTGCAGGCGGTTCCGCGCTCGCTCGTGGAGGCGGCGCGCATCGACGGAGCCACGCGGTGGCAGGTGTTCCGCCACGTGACGCTCCCGGCGCTCGGGCCGGTCGTGACCATCAACATCGTCCTGTCGCTGGTGACGCTGCTGAAGACCTACGACCTGGTGGTCTCGCTGACGGCCGGCGGGCCGGCCGGGCAGACCCAGACGATCGCCTATCTCATCCTGTGGAACTCCTTCCATGACAACAAGCTCGGGTTCGGCTCGGCGCAGTCCGTGGTGCTCATGATCGTCACCGGGATCCTGGCCCTCGCCGTCACCCGCATGCGCCGTCGCGGCGAGATGGCGGTCTATTCATGAGTGGCGGGCTGATGACTCAACCTCGTACGGAGGAGGAAACGGCCGTCACGGAGGCGGCCGCTCCCGGGCGGCGGCAGGCCCGGCGGCGAGCGGGGCTGCCACGGGCGGTGTTCCTCGGCCTGGTCGCGATCTTCATGCTCACCCCGCTGTACGTCCTGGTGGTGAACGCGTTCAAGCCGCAGGAGGAGATCCTCGCCAACCCCTTCGGCCTGCCGCTGGGCGCCCTCACCACCCGCTACCTGTCCCACGCGCTGCACAACCCGCAGTTCAACATCGTGCGCGGGTACGCCGTGACCATCCTGTTCGTGGTGGCGGTCAACGTGCTGTCCGTGGTGCTGGCCGGGCCCGTCGCCTACGTCGTCGCCCGCAGCCCCCGCCGCCGCTACCGGCTGCTGTTGCTGACCTTCCTGGCCGGCACGTTCATCCCGGGCCAGGTGTTGGTCATCCCGGTGGTGTACGTGCTCAAGACGCTGGGGCTGATGGGCACGATCCGCGGCTTCGTGCTCTTCGAGACCGCGCTCACGCTGCCCTTCTCGGTCTTCCTGTACGCCGGCTACATCGGCACGATCCCGGCGACGCTGGACCAGGCCGCGGCGGTCGACGGCGCCGGGCGGCTCCGGACCTTCTGGAAGATCATCTTTCCGCTCATGCGGCCCGTGGTCGCCACGATGGTCATCCTCAACACCTTCTCGGTGTGGAACGACTTCGTGAACCCGCAGATCATCCTCGGGCCCGGCAGCGGCCTGTACACGGTCACGACGGGCGTCTACGCGGCGGTCAGCCAGTACTCCACCGACTACTCGGTGGTCTTCCCGACGCTGTTGCTGGCGATCGCGCCGCTCCTCGTCTTCTTCGTGGTCATGCAACGGCACATCATCAGCGGCCTGACGGCCGGCGCGACGAAGGGCTGACCCGTGAACGAGCGAAGCGCGCGAACCAGTGAACACGCCTGCCGGGTCTCTCTTCCGGCGAAGGAGGGCTCGTGAACCAGGAGTTGCCACGCGTGGTGGCGAGCGTGCCCGCCGGGGCGCCGCCGGCCTGGGCGGTGCTGGAGCGCCGGCTGTTCGACGCGCTGGACGAGGCCTGGCGCGCGTTCGCCGCGCACTACTGCCTGCCCGACGGCGCGCTGCGCTACAACGGCGAGCTGGCGAGCCGCGACGGCGCCGACGACTTCTACGAGGCGTTCTTCAACTGGCCGGTCCTGTACCAGCTCGGTGGCGCCGACGACCTGCTCGACGCCTGCAAGCACCACTGGGAGGGGGTGACGGCCCAGCTCACCGGGTTCGGCTACCTGGTGGACGAGTTCGAGCGCGGCTACGACTGGTTCCACCAGGGCGAGTCCCTGCTGCTGTTCTACGGGATCTGCGCCGCCGACCCCCGCGACCAGAAGTACGCCGAGCGCGCGCACCGCTTCGCCGAGCTGTACCTGCCGGGCTCGCCGACCGGTAACTACGACCCCGAGCACGACATCATCCGCGCGCCGCACAACGGCGCCGGCGGCCCGCGCTACGGCGTCAACGAGGAGTGGGCGTCGTCGTACCGCCCGGACCAGCCGTCGATGCGGCCCTTCGGGCTGCCGCTGCGCGACCTGCCCGGCATCACCGAGTGGAACGACCTGGCCGACCCGGCGAAGGCCGCCCGCATGGGCGCCGCGATGAACGAGCGGATCGGCCGCGGCGACGTGGCCGTGAACCTGGCCGCCACGAGCCTGGCCACCAACGCCTGGCTGTACGGCCACGAGGACCGGTTCCGCGACTGGGCGCTGCGCTACATGGAGGCGTGGGAGCGCCGCGCCGCCGAGCTGGGCGGGATCCTCCCCGACAACGTCGGCCTCTCCGGCCGGGTGGGCGAGCTGCACGACGGCCGCTGGTACGGCGGCAACTACGGCTGGCAGTGGCCGCACGGGATCTACAGCGTCGGCGCGGCGGCGGCCGTCGCCGCGGTCAACTCCGTCCTGCTCACCGGCGGCACGGACCACTTGGACCTCGGCCGCGGCCCGATCGACCTGGTGCTGGGCCAGAGCAAGCGCGGCGCCGTCACGGATTTTTCCCGACCAACCAACCCCGACCTACCGCCCGGGACAGAGATGAGCATCAGCGACCGGTGGTACGCCGAACTCGGCGACGAGGCCGCCCGCGAGACCCTGCTCGTGCCGAACCGGCACGACGACGGCGGCTGGTTCGACTTCCAGCCGCCGCAGCTCGGCCTGCCGGTCTGGCTGTGGCACGTGGGCATGGCCGAGCCGGACCGCGCCCGCCTCGACCGGCTGCGGCGGGAGTCCGGCTACGACTGGCGGGTGGTGCGCGGCTTCCGTAACAAGGAGGAGGCCGGCCACGAGGCGCCGTGGCTCGAGTTCCTGCGGGGCGACAACCCCGGCTTCCCCGAGGCCATGCTCGCCGCGGCGCTCGGCCAGGTGCAGCGGCGGATGGCGCTGATCGACGCGGACGAGGCCGACCCCGGCGAGATCCACGTCCACCACTGGCAGCGGCTCAACCCGGTGCTGACCGAGGCGCTGCTCCAGCTCACCACCGGCACGCCGCAGGTGCTCTACAACGGCGGCCTGCTGCCGGCGCGGCTGGCCTACTTCGACGCCGCCCGCCGCCGGCCGGGCCTGCCGCCGGACGTGGCCGCGCTCGTCGACGAGGTCGGCCCCGACCGTACCGGCGTCGAGCTCGTCCACACCGGGCTGACCGGCACCCGCCGCGTGGTCGTGCAGGCCGGGGCGTTCGGCGAGCACCGGATCACGCGTGCGGTGGTCACCGCCGCGGAGACGGCCTACCCCGGCGAGCTGACCTCGTACGTCGCGCCGGACGCGGCCGTCGTCAGCCGGGAGGTCGAGGTCGGCGGGCCACGGATCGAGGTCGTCCTGCCGCCCGGCCGGCGGATCCGGCTCGACCTGCACCTGGACCCGCGGGCCGCGCGGCCCGCCCATCAGCACGCCGGGACCATCCCGGCGGACGCATGACCATGAAGGAGTCGTCAGTGGAAGACAGCGGCCGAAGTGCCGACGAGGATTCGGTGTGGGACCTGCCCGTACGGGGCGATGCCCCGGAGCCGGCCGACCCCGACCTCGTGCGGCGGCTCTCCGCGGTCAGCGCCGCGACGGCCTGCGCCAAGCTGCACGCGCAGGGCATACGCCGGACGTTCGTCGCCGGGCCGCGGCCCCTGGAGCCGGGCCAGAAGGTCGCCGGGCGGGCGCTGACCCTGCAGTTCATGCCGCAGCGCGAGGACATCGCCTCCGGCCTCGGCCAGGAGTACATCGAGCGGCACACCGCGCTGTGGGCGGTGCTGGAGACCGTCCAGCCCGGCGACGTGCTCGTCGTGCAGGCCTACGGCAGCGCCTACACCGGCTGCTTCGGTGACATGCTCGTCCGCTACTTCAAGCAGAAGGGCGGCGCGGGCATCGTCGTCGACGGCTGCATCCGGGACGCGCCGCGCGTGCGCAAGCTCGGGGTGCCCATCTGGACGACCGGCGTCACCCCTCACTACGCGTCGCAGTCCGAGCTGTTCCCGTGGGCGTACGACGTGCCGATCGCCTGCGGTGGCGTGCTGACGCTGCCCGGCGACCTGGTGGTGGCCGACGACGACGGCGCCGTCATCGTGCCGCGCCGGCGTGCCCGCGAGGTCATCGAGTCGGCCGGCGAGCACGAGGAGTGGGAGAAGTTCAGCCGGTCCCGCATCGAGGAGGGCGGCGCCCTCGTCGACTACTACCCGCTCACGCAGGAGACCCGGGCCGAGTACGAGCGCTGGCGCGCCGACCGGCACTGACCAAAGGACATCGGGGGGCCCGATTCACCTTTGATCCCAGGAGGGCTCATTGTTCCGTAAATCCCGTCACAGATTTCTGCGCGGCGCCGTGTGCGCGGCCGCCGCGCTCGCGTGCCTGACCGCACCGGCCGCCACGGCCGGCGCCGCCGACGCCGGGCAGAGCACCTGCACGCCGAAGCGCTTCTTCGTCTCCCCGCAGGGCGACGACCGGGCGAACGGCACGATCGGCAAGCCGTGGAAGACGGTCGAGCACGCACGGGACGTCATCCGTCAGCGCGGGCTGAACAAGCACATGTCCTGCGACATCCAGGTCGAGCTGCGGGCCGGGGACTACCCGGTGGCGAAGACCATCCAGTTCAACGAGGCCGACTCCGGCAGCAACGGGCACTCGGTCGTCTACCAGAGCTATGACGGCCCGGGGAAGGCGCGCTTCCTCGGCGCCCGGCAGATCACCGGCTGGCAGAAGTACAAGGGCAACATCTACAAGACCCAGGTCGACAAGAACCAGCCCTTCTACACGCTGTACGACAACGGCCAGCGGGCGACGACGGCGCGCACGCCGAACCGCACGTCCACCGAGACGCTCGGCCCGTACTTCCAGGGTGTGGAGAGCTCCGACGACGCGCTGACCAACTCCCAGCAGTGGATGGCCTACAAGGACGGCGACCTGAACCAGGACTGGGACCTGCACGACGCGCAGGTCGTGGTCTGGTCCGGCGGTCACTGGACCTGGTTCACCGACACCGATCCGATCCTCAACGTCAACTGGACCAAGAAGTTCATCAGCCTCCGCTACCCGACGAGATACGCGCTGTTCTCCCACGTCGGGTCCAGGTACTTCCTCCAGAACTCCCTCGACTTCCTCGACGAGGCCGGGGAGTACTACCTCGACCACGCCACCGGTGAGCTGTACTACTGGCCGCGCAGCGGCTCGATCGACAACTCCCAGGTCTGGGCGCCGACCGTGCAGACGGTCTTCTCGATCGCGGGCAGCTCGCCGAACGCCAAGGTGCACGACCTGTCCCTCGACGGGCTGACCGTGCAGTACAGCGACTTCACCGACTGGTACCGCTACGGCTGGAACGGCAACGGCGACTCGGGCGTGATCCACAAGTACCCCGACTACGACCGTCAGATCGAGATGCCGCGTAACCAGTACGGGACCATCACGCTGACCAACACGACACATGTCGCCCTGCGGCGCATGCACATCGCCGACACCGGCTGGACCGGCGTGTTCATGCTGTTCGCCAACGACCACGACACGATCTCCGACAGCCTCTTCGAGCGGCTCGGCGGCGACGGCGTCAAGCTCGAGGGCGGCTACCCCGGTGAGGGGAACATCTCGCACGACAACGTCCTCACCGACAACTACATCAACTGGGTCGGCCAGCTGGTACCCGGCGACGCCTCGGGCTACGAGGTCGTCGACAGCGGCCACAACGAGCTGAGCAACAGCGTCATCCAGCACAGCGCCCGGTACGCCGTGAGCGTCAAGGCGATCACCACGGTCGCCAACGCGGACAACTACGCCGGCGGCAACGTGCTGAAGTACCTGCGCATCGCGCACGCCGGCCAGGACAGCGGCGACATGGGCGCCATCGACTCCTACGGCGTGCAGAACTTCGAGCCGCACACCATCGAGAGCCAGATGTCGCAGATCACCATCGACGACGTCAACGCCGACCCGTCGATGCCGGACGTCGTGCCGAGCGGCATCCACATGGACGCCGGCGGCTGCGGCTGGAACTTCAGCAACATCAAGATCACCAATGCGCAGTACAAGTCGCCCTTCCACGGTGACACGCACTGCAACACGTTCGAGAACGACAGCTGGAACGACGGATTCGACGAGTCCAAGCTGGAGCTCGACAAGATCGGGGTCACCCCGAACTTCCCGTATCCGCTCCCGGAGAACACCCCGGCCCACTGAGCCGCCGACGCGCTGGGGCGGGCCCCGCACGGGCCCGCCCCGCGCCAGGACGTCGAGGAGCGACGTTGATTTCGAAGGAAAGAACGCGCCGGTTCGGCATGGCCGCCGGCGTGGTGTTCACCGCGCTCGCCACCGGTCTGGCCGGCACTCCGGCCCACGCCGCCGAGACGCACGGCAGGGGCCCGAACGAGGTGTCGACCTGGGCCGCCGCCGACGACACCACCGGCGGAACCCTCCACGAGATGACCGTACGGAACCCCGTGCACATCAGCCGCGGCGGCACGGGCCTGCGGATCCGGCTGTCGAACGTCATGGGCGACCGGCCGGTGACGTTCGGCGCCGCGTACGTCGGGCGTCAGCGGTCGGGGCCGGAGCTGGTGCCCGGGTCCAACCGCCGCATGACGTTCGGCGGGCGGCCGTCGGTGACGGTCCCGGCGGGCGGCGTGGTGTTCAGCGATCCGCTTCCGGGCCGCGTGCCGGACGGCAGCGACCTGGAGGTGAGCCTGTACCTCCAGGGCGAAAGCGGCAAGCTGACCGCGCACAACCGGACCATGCAGTACACCTACAAGTCGACGACGGGCGACCACGCCGCCGAGGAGTCGGGGGCGTCGTTCCCGACGCAGTCGGCCGTATGGTTCTGGCTGGACGCCGTCGTCGTGACCGCGCCGAGGACCGTCTCGACGGTCGCCGCCCTCGGTGACTCGATCACCTCGGGCGTCGGCTCCACCGAGAACGCCAACCACCGGTGGCCCGACCTCCTCGCCGACCGGCTGCGCGCGCTGCCGCCGTCGCGGCGGCTCGCGGTGACCAACGAGGGGATCTCCGCCAACCAGGTCCTCAAGGACGGTGTCGGCCGCAGCGGGCGGACGAGGCTGGTCCAGGACGTCTTCACCAAGCCCGGCGTACGGACGGTGATCCTGTTCGAAGGGGTCAACGACATCGGCACGGGCGGGGCCTCGGCGGACGCGCTGATCGCCGGCTACCGGGACATGGTCGCCAAGGCCCACGCCGCGGGCCGCTGCCTCATCGGCGCGACCATCACGCCGTTCGGCGGCTCGGTCTACCTGGGCGACAAGAACGAGGCCGTCCGCCAGGAGGTCAACGCGTTCATCCGTACGAGCGGCGTGTTCGACGGAGTGGTCGACTTCGACCGGGCGACCCGTGATCCGGAGGACCCGACGCGGCTGCTTCCCGCGGACGACTCCGGCGACCACCTCCACCTCAGCGACGCCGGGTACCAGGCCATCGCCGACTCGGTGGACCTGAACCTGCTCCGCTGCGACCGGCACGGGACGGACGGAGAGTAGGTGACACACAGCGACGCGGGCCTCGGCGCGTTCGGCGATCTCGCCGAGGCCGCGGCCGTCCTCGCCCCGCCGGGCGACGGCCGCCTCGACATGGCCGCGGCGCGCCGGATCGTCGGCGCCGACCGCGACGGGGCCCCGATCGCGCCGAGAGTGGAACGCCGCTGGTCCGCGGACGGGATCGACGGAGAGGAGGTCTCCTGGTCGGTCGGTTACGGCCCGCGGACCCACGCGTGGCTGCTCCGCCCCTCCGGGGCGCGCGGACCGCTCCCGGGCGTCCTCGCGCTGCACGGCCACGACGCCTTCAAGTACCACGGCAAGGAGAAGATCGCCGACGGGCCGGACGGCGAGGTCCCCGGCGTCGCGGACCTGCGGCGGGAGTTCTACGGCGGCCGTCCGTTCGCCGACGCGGTCGCCCGCGCCGGCTTCACCGTGCTGGTCCCCGACGTCTTCCTGTGGGGGAGCCGCCGCTTCCCCGCCGAGCACATGGTGGAGCCCTCACCGGACGGCGAGTGGATCGCGGCCGAGCCCGCCGGCGGCGACCCGGCCGATCTCCGCCGGTACAACCGCCTCGCCGCGCGGCACGAGCACGTGGTCGCCAAGCACTGTGCGGTGCTCGGGCTGAGCCTGGCCGGAGTCGCCGCGTACGAGGACCGGATCGCCGCCGCCTGCCTGCGCGCTCGGCCGGACGTGAACGACGGGGCGATCGGCTGCGTCGGCTTCTCCGGCGGAGGGTGCCGGGCGGCGCTGCTGCAGGCGACCAGCCCGTACGTCGGGGCGGCGGTCGTCGCCGGGATGATGAGCACGCACGAGGCGCTGCTCGACCGGCACGTCACCGGGCACACCTGGATGTTCTTCCCGCCGGACCTGCGGCGGGCCGGCGACTGGCCCGACCTGGCCGCCGCCCGCGCGCCGTCACCGCTGCTGGTGCAGTACCTGCGCGACGACAGGTTGTTCCCCCTCGCGGGGATGGAGGCCGCTCATCGGCGGCTCACCGAGCACTACCGCCGGGCGGGCGCGCCCGGCGCGTACGTGGGTGAGTTCCACCCGGGCCCGCACCGGTTCGACTGCGTCCTGCAGGAGTCCGCCATCGACCATCTACACCGGTGGCTGGTCACATGACCGAGCGAAGCGAGGGAATCGAAGACACGCCCTTGTGGTCACCCTCCCCGACGAAGGAGGGCCCATGACCGCCGAACTGCGCGGCACGACGTGGGACCACCCGCGGGGGTACGCGCCGCTGGACACGCTGGCGCGCCTGGACGCCCGGTCGGGCCCGCGCGGACCCTATCCGTACGAGGCCGTACGCCGCCCGCTGCGCTGGGAACGCCGGCCGCTCGAGGACTTCGAGTCGCGCCCTCTGGCGACGCTCACGGCCGACTACGACGTCCTCGTCGTCGATCACGTGGGCCTCGGCACGGCCGTCGCCGACGGCTGCCTGCTGCCCATGGACGAGCTGTTCGCCGGGTCCGAGCTGGCCGCGTGGCGGGACGGCACGGTCGGTGCCTCCTATGACAGCTACGTCGTCGACGGCCGCGCGTGGGCGCTGCCGGTCGACGCCACGGCCCAGGTCGCCGCCGCCCGGCGGGACCTCGCGTCCGCGCTGCCCGGCACCTGGGCGGAGGTGCGGGAGCTGGCCCGTTCGCTGCCGGTCGCGCTGTGCCTCGGCGGGCCCCACGCCTTCCTGACCTTCTGCGCGCTCTGTGTCGCCCAGGGCGCCGAACCCTTCCGGTACGAGGGCGCCGTCGTCCCGCCGGACGCGGGCGAGGCCGCGCTGGACACCATGGCCGAGCTGGTCGCGCGCTGCGACTCCGAGGTCTGGCGGCACGGCCCGGCCGGCCTGCTGGAGGCGCTCGCGGCCGGCGACGGCCCGGCGTACTGCCCGCTCGTCCACGGATACGTCACGTACGCCGGGGACCTGCGGTACGCCGACGCGCCCGCGTGGGAGCCGGGTGGGCGGCCGGGCAGTGTGCTCGGCGGTGCCGGGCTGGCCGTCTCGCGTCCGCGCGCGGCCGATCCCGCGGTGCGCGACGCGATCCGCGGCCACCTGCGCCGCCTCTGCTCCCCGGCGGTGCAGCGCGACCTGTACCCGGCCGCCGGCGGCCAGCCCGCGGCCCGCTCCACCTGGACCGACGCGGAGGCGAGCGCGCTGAGCGGCGGCTTCTACCGCGCCACGCTCGCCACGATCGAGGTGGCCTGGGTGCGGCCGGCGACCGCCGGCTACGTCCCGTTCCAGGACGCCGCGTCACGCCTGCTCCGCGACGGGGCCGCCGACCGCGTACCGCCCCGCAGGCTTCTGCACGACCTCGACACCCTCTATCGCTCCTGGAGATGCCCATGACGAGTGCACTGGTGACCGGCGCGGGTGGAGCCCTCGGCCGTGCCACGGCGCTGCGCCTGGCCGCCGACGGACACCCGGTGGCCGCCCTCGACGTCGACGAGCCGTCGCTCGCCGAGACCGTCCGTCTCATCGAGAGGGCGGGCGGCACCGTCCTGCCGCTCACCGTCGACCTGCGCGACGCGACGGCGATCGAGACGGCGGTGACCGCTGCCGCCGCCGGGCTCGGCCCGCTGGGCGTCCTCGTCAACAACGCGGCCGTCTATCCCAGCCGGCCGTTCCTGGAGGTGCCGCTCGCCGAGTACGACGACGTGCAGGCGGTCAACCAGCGTGCGTACTGGGTCGCCGCCCAGGCCGCGGCCCGGCGGATGACCGAGAGCGGCGGCGGCGCGATCGTCAACATCGCGTCCATCACCATGCACGGCGGGTGGGCGAACCTCGCCGCCTACGTCGCGACCAAGGGCGCGGTGACCGCGCTGACCCGTGCGCTCGCCCGCGAGCTCGGACCGTACGAGATCCGCGTCAACGCGGTCTCGCCGGGCGCCTTCCCGACCGCCGCGGAGGAGATCCACCCGGACCCGGAGGCCTACACCCGGTTCGTGCTGGAGCGGCAGGCGCTGCAGCGGCGCGGCAGGAACGAGGAGCTCGCCTCCGTCGTGGCCTTCCTGGCCGGCCCGGACGCGTCGTTCGTGACCGGCCAGACGATCGAGGTCAACGGCGGCTGGGTGATGACGTGAACCGGCCGTTGGGAGCACGTGAGAAGGGTGGCTCGATGAACCTGTACGGAAAAGAGACCGGGCGGCGTGACCTCGCCGCACGGGCCGGTGACCTGGCGGCGGCCGGCGGCGTGCGGCTCGTGACGCTCGGGGACGGCCTGGAGCGCGGGATCCGTACGCTGGAGTTCCGCACCGGCAGCGGGCTGGCGTTCGACGTGCTGGTGGACCGGTGCATGGACATCGGCGCGGCCGAACACGCCGGACGGGCGTTCGGCTGGCGGTCGCGGACCGGGTTCCGGCACCCCGGGCTGCACGAGAACGCGGACGAGGACGGGCTGTCGTGGCTCCGCTCGTTCTCCGGGCTGACCGTGACCGCCGGGCTGGACCACACGCTGTTCGGCGGTGAGGTGGACGCGTCGTCGTACCGGTATCCGCCGCGGCGGACGGTACGGCACGGGCTGCACGGCCGGGTCGGCAACATCCCCGCGCGGCTGACCGGCTACGGCGAGCGGTGGGACGGCGACCGCTGTGTGCTGTGGGCCGAGGGCGAGGTGCGGCAGGCCGCGGTGTTCGCCGAGAACCTCCGGCTCACGCGCCGCATCGAGGCCGACCTGGGCGGCGACGAGATCCGCCTGATCGACGCCGTGACCAACCCGGGGTTCGACCCGGTCCCGCACATGTTCCTCTACCACATCAACCTCGGCTGGCCGCTCCTCGACCAGGGCAGCCGGTTCCTCGCGCCGGTGCGCGACACGGTGTGGCGGTCGGACAGCGTCGTCGAGCAGGGCGTGGACAACCGCGTGCTCCCGGCCCCGCTGCCGGGCTTCGTCGAGCAGGTGTACGAGCACGAACTCGCGTCGGACGCGAAGGGGCTGACCGGCGCGGCCCTCGTCAACGACCGGCTCGGCCTCGCGGTGAGCGTCGAGTGGCGGGCCGCGGAGTTCCCCTGCTTCTTCCAGTGGCTCAACCTGCGCGCGGGTGACTACGCGGTCGGCGTGGAGCCCTCGACGCACCACGTGGCCGGCGACGCGGCGGCCCGCGACGACGGAAGCATGATCTGGCTCGAGCCGGGGGAGACCCGGACGTACCGGACGAGCTTCCGGGTCCACCAGGGCGCCGAGGAGATCGCCGCCCTCCAGACCCGTCTCTCCTGAGATGACGGCGATGGAGGGAACACCGGACCGCCGCCCGATCGGCCGCGGCGGCCTGACCGTCGGGCGGCTGGGGCTGGGCACCGCGCCGATCGGCGGGCTGTTCACGGCGGTGGGGGAGGACCAGGCGGCGGCGACCCTCGAAGCCGCCTGGGACGCGGGACTCCGCTACTTCGACACCGCCCCGCACTACGGGGCGGGGCTGGCCGAACGCCGGCTCGGCGCCTTCCTCACCCCGGCCCGTCGCGCCGAGGCCGTCGTCTCCACCAAGGTCGGGCGGTTGCTGCGGCCGGACGGGACACAGGTCCGCGACTACAGCCGTGACGGCGTCTACCGCTCCCTGGCCGGCAGCCTCGAACGGACCGGCCTGGACGCCTTCGACATCCTCTACATCCACGACCCGGACGATCACTGGGCCGAGGCGGCGGGGGAGGCGTACCCGGCGCTGGAGCGGCTCCGCGACGAGGGCGCGGTCAAGGCGATCGGCGTGGGCATGAACCAGACCCGCCTGCTCGCGCGCTTCGTCGCCGAGACCGACATCGACTGCGTCATGGTGGCGGGCCGCTACTCGCTGCTGGACCGCGAGGCGGCCCGTGACCTGCTGCCGCGCTGCCGGGAGCGGGGCGTCGCGGTGATCGTCGCCGGGGTGTTCAACAGCGGGGTCCTGGCCGATCCACGCCCGGGCGCGCACTTCGACTACGCCCCGGCCGGAGACGCCGTGCTGGAGCGGGCGCGCGCCATGGCCCGGCGATGCGCCGCGTACGGGGTGCCGCTGGGCTCCGCGGCCGTGCGCTACCCGCTGCGGCATCCCGCCGTGACGGGGGTGGTCGTCGGCGCCCGCACCCCCGCGGAGGTGTCCGCGGCGACGGCGGCCCCGCCCATCCCCGAGGCGCTGTGGGCCGAACTCGAGGAGCTCTAGGATGCCCCGGATCGACGCCCACCATCACGTGTGGGACCTGGGCGTCCGTGACCAGCCGTGGATCGCCGGGCCGTCGATGGCCGCGATCCGCCGCGACTTCACCGTCGAGGACCTCCGCCCCGCCGCACGGGCGGCGGGCGTCTCCGGCACGGTCGTGGTGCAGACGGCGAGCGTGGAGAAGGAGACGCTCGAACTCCTGGAGCTCGCACACCGCGAGGACCTGGTCGCGGGCGTCGTGGGCTGGGCCGACCTGACCGCACCGGGCATCGCCGGCACCCTCGCGGAGCTGCGCGCCGCGCGGGGCGGCGAGCACCTGGCCGGGCTCCGCCATCCCGTGCACACCGAGGCCGATCCGCTCTGGCTGGTCCGGCCCGGCGTACGGCGCGGGCTCACCGCCGTACGCGACGCGGGCCTCGCCTTCGACCTGCTCATCCGGCCGAAGCATCTTTCCACCGCGGTCCGCGCCGCGCGGGCCGTTCCGGGGTTGAGGCTCGTGCTGGACCACCTGGCCGCGCCACGCCCCGCCGACGGCGGGTTCGGCACGTGGGCGGCGGACATCCGCGCCCTCGCCGCCGAGCCCGGCACGTTCTGCAAGCTGTCCGGGATGCTGACCGCCGGTCCGCCGGAGGCGTGGACCCCGTACGCGGAGGTCGTGCTGGAGGCGTTCGGCCCGCGCCGGGTCATGTTCGGCTCCGACTGGCCCGTCTGCCTGCTCGCCGCCTCGTACGCGGAGGTCGTCGCCGCCGCGGAAGGCCTCATCGGCGGCCTGCCGGACGAGGACCGGGAGGCGGTCTTCGGCGGCACCGCCGCCCGCGCGTACCACCTCGCGCCGCCCTGAACCTTTGTCTCTCGGGGGTCCGTCGCTCGCAGGAACAACTGAAAGGCACCGACATGTCCCAACCATCCCGGCGCGATGTCCTCAAGGCCGCCGGCGTCGGCGCGGCGGTCGCGTCGGCGACCGTGGTCGCCGGTTCGGCCCTGGCCGACCCCGCCCTCGCCGGCACCGCCTCCGGCCAGGAGACCAATCCGCTCCGCCTCTGGTACAAGGGCCCGGCGCAGGAGTGGCTCGAAGCCCTCCCGGTCGGGAACGGCCGGCTGGGCGCGATGGTCTTCGGCGGCACCGACACCGAACGCCTCCAGCTCAACGAGGACACCATCTGGGCGGGCAGCCCGCACGACTACGACAGCCCCGACGCGCTGGCCGCCCTGCCGCAGATCCGCCAGCTGGTGTTCGACGAGAAGTGGAACCAGGCGCAGAAGCTGGTCGACGCCAAGTTCCTCGGCCGGCCCTCGGAGCAGGCGGCGTACCAGCCCGTCGGAAATCTGAACCTCACCTTCCCCGACACGGGCGAGGTGACCGAGTACCAGCGCGACCTCGACCTCACCACGGCGATCACGAAGGTCACGTACCTGCGCGGCGGCGTGCACCACACCCGTGAGGTCTTCGCCAGCACCCCGGACCAGGTGATCGTGATGCGCCTGACCGCCGACAAGCCGGGCTCGATCTCCTTCCAGGCGAACTTCGACAGCCCGCAGCAGACGACGACGTCCGCCGCCGACGGCCGCACCATCGCGCTCGACGGCGTCAGCGGCGAGTGGCAGGGCCGGGCCGGCGCCGTACGCTTCCAGGCGCTGGCACGGGCCACCGCGGACGGCGGGAAGGTCCACACCGACCAGGGCAAGCTGATCGTCGACGAGGCGAACTCCGTCACCCTGGTCATCTCGGTCGGCACGAGCTACCGCAACTACCAGGACGTCGGCGCGGACCCGGCCGCGCGGGCGCGCCGGCCGCTCACGCCCGCGGCGGCCAAGCCGTACGACCTGCTCCGGCGCACCCACGTCGCGGACCACCACCGGTTGTTCTCACGCGTCGACATCAACCTCGGCACCTCCGACAACGTGAGCCTGCCCACCAACGAGCGGATCCCGCTGTTCGCCTCGGGCGCCGACCCGCAGCTCGCCGCCCTGTACTTCCAGTACGGCCGCTACCTGCTGATCTCCTGCTCGCGCTCGCCCGGCCAGCCGGCGAACCTGCAGGGCCTGTGGAACGACAGCATGACTCCGGCCTGGGAGTCCAAGTACACCGTCAACATCAACTTCGAGATGAACTACTGGCCCGCCGGACCGACGAACCTCGCCGACTGCTGGGCGCCCGCGGCGGCCATGGTCCACGAGCTGGCGGAGTCCGGCCGCCGTACCGCGAAGGTGCAGTACGGCGCCGGCGGCTGGGTGCTCCACCACAACACCGACGGCTGGCGCGGCACCGCACCGGTCGACTTCGCGCAGTACGGCATGTGGCCGAGCGGCGGAGCGTGGCTGTCGGTCGTGCTGTGGGACCGCTACCGGTTCACCGGTGACAAGAACCTGCTCCGGCACGACTACCCGGTGATGAAGGGGGCAGCGCAGTTCTTCCTCGACACCCTGGTCGAGGACCCCGAGCACGGCTGGCTGATCACCAACCCGTCCCAGTCGCCCGAGGTCACCCACCACCAGGACGAGGGCGAGAGCGTGAGCATCTGCGCCGGTCCGACGATGGACATGCAGATCCTGCGCGACCTGTTCGACGCCTGCGCCGAGGCGTCGGAGATCCTCGGCCAGGACCGCGACTTCCGCGCGAAGGTGAAGGCGGCCCGCGCCCGGCTCGCGCCCATGCAGATCGGCTACCTGGGCCAGCTGCAGGAGTGGCTGGAGGACTGGCGGGAGGCGGCCCTGGAACAGAGCCGGCACGTCTCCCACCTGTACGGCGTGTTCCCCAGCGCGCAGATCGTGCCCCGGCAGACCCCCGACCTGGTCAACGCCGCGAAGCGGAGCCTCGAACTGCGCGGAAACGCCGGCGAGGGATGGTCGCTGGCCTGGAAGATGAACATCTGGGCCCGGCTGGAGGACTCCGCGAAGGCCTACGAGCACCTGTCCCGGCTCCTCACCACCGCGCGGACCGCGCCCAACATGTTCGACCTGCACCCGCCGTTCCAGATCGACGGCAACTTCGGCGGCGTCTCGGGGATCACCGAGATGCTGCTGCACAGCCACGCCGGCGAGGTGTTCCTGCTCCCGACGCTGCCCGCCGACGCGTGGCCGGCCGGCCACGTGCGCGGCCTGCGGGCCCGGGGCGGCTTCGAGGTCGGCATCGAATGGGCGCAGGGACGCCTGACCGAGGCCGACATCCGCTCCGACCTCGGCGAGCAGGTGCGCCTCCGCACCCAGGCGCCGGTGTCGGTGACCGGCGCGAGCGTCGAACGTCCCGAGGCCAACGTGGTGGTGTTCGACACCCGTCCCGGCCACACCTACCGGATCCGGCCGTCCTGACCCCGATGACGAGCGGCTGATCCGTTCGGCTCGGTGCCGTGTGGGGGCGGCACCGGGCCGAACGCTCGTCGCGGACGGTGTCCGGCGGCTCAGCGCCCGGCGGTGGCACGGCGGCGCCGCGGACGGATGCGGCCGTCGCGCCGGGCCCGGCGCAGGAGCAGGACCGTCGGGACGCCGCAGACCAGGATCGCCACGACACTGGCCTCCGGCCCGAAGCCTCCGCCGGTCAGCGCCACCGGGCCGGACAGCGTGCCCTTGAGCAGCCCGGCCGGCCCGTCGCCGTTGCCGGAGACGGTGACTCCGAAGATCCCGCCTTCGGCGAAGTTCCAGCCGAGGTGCAGGCCGATCGGCAGCCAGAGGGTGCGGGTCGCGGCGTAGGCGGCACCGAGCATCAGGCCGGCCTCCATGGCGATGGCCAGCGCGCCCCAGACCGTGGCCTTCGCGTTGACCAGATGCAGAACCCCGAAGACCAGTGCGGAGACGGCCAGTGCGCCCCAGGTGCCGGTCATCTCCTCCACGATGCGGAACAGCACGCCGCGAAGGAGAACCTCCTCGACCGCCGCCACCGCGCACATCAGTCCCAGACAGGCCACGAAGGCGCCGAAGGAACCCCAGCCGGCGATCCCGTATCCGCCGAACATCGCGATGACGCCGATGGTGACCGCGAACAACCCCAGCCCGGCCAGCGTCCCGCGCCACACGCTGCGGGCCGCGCCGTCCCGGGCCAGCTCCGCCACCTGGCGGTGTTCGAGGAGACCCACCGCCTTCGCGTACCCCCACAGGACGAGCCCGGCGCAGACGAGGCCGAGGAGCAGCCCCGCGACGGCGTTGCCGTCCAGCGCGGAGTTGATCGCGCTCACGATGCCCTCGACCAGCACGAACAGCACGAGCATCACAATGAGGCGTACCCATGCCGGGCGCGCCCACCGCGGGGCGCCCTCGGCCGGCGCGAGCCCTCCGGGTCCCGCCGCGTACTCCGGCGGTGCCTGCTCCGCCGTGCCGGCGCCGTCGCGTTCTCTCACTTGTCCGCCTCCCTTTCCCGTCCGCGGTCCGGACGTCGGCCGCGACCTCACAAACGCTAGGGACGGCGGAAAAGAAGGTCATCGCGCTGGAGTTGAGACCTCGGATAGCTCGCTCGGGGGATGGGCTCAGGCCTCGGCGGTGACGAGGCCGATGCGATGGGCGAAGACCACCGCCTGCACCCGGTCACGCAGGTCGAGCTTGGTCAGGATGTGTGAGACGTACGTCTTGACGGTCTCCCGGCTGATCACCAGAGTGGCGGCGATCTCGGCGTTGGACAACCCGGCGGCGATCAGCTTCAGCACCTCGCGCTCGCGGCCGGTCAGCGCGGCCAGCGGGCCGTCCGTGCCCGCCGGGTCGGGATCCGGCCGTACCCGCGAGCCGAACCGGCCGATCAGCCGGCGGGTCACGGAGGGCGCGAGCAGCGCCTCACCGGCGGCGACGGTGCGCACCCCGGCCACCAGATCGGCCGGCGACGAGTCCTTGAGCAGGAAGCCGCTGGCGCCGGCGCGCAGCGCCTCGTACACGTACTCGTCGAGGTTGAACGTGGTGACCACCAGCACCTTCACCGGATCGGCGACGTCCGGCCCGGCCAGCAGCCGCGTCGCCGCGATACCGTCCAGCCCCGGCATGCGGACGTCCATCACGACGACGTCCGGGCGCAGCCGGCGGGCCAGGTCCACCGCGGTCCGGCCGTCGCCGGCCTCGCCGACCACCGTCATGTCGGGCTGGGCCGCGAAGATGGTGGTGTAGCCGGCCCGGATGACGCCCTGGTCGTCGCAGACCAGCACGCCGATCGGGACCCGGTCCGCGCCGGGCGCGCCCGCGGTCACCGCCCGCTTCCCGTCGGGATGCGCGCGTGCACGGTGAAGCCGCCGCCCGGGCGGCCACCGGCCCGCAGCTCGCCGCCGACCACCCCGACACGCTGCCGCAGGCCGGTCAGCCCCCGTCCTTCGGCGGTGCGGGGCGAGGGGACGCCCGGTCCGTCGGTGCTCACCTCGATGCCGACCTCGGCGGCGTCATGGCGGATCCGGACCACCGTGCGGTGCCCGCGGGCGTGTTTGAGCGCGTTGGTCAGCGCCTCCTGCACGACCCGGTACGCCGCCAGCTCGGCACTGTCGGTCATGGGCCGCCGCTCGCCCTCTTCGCTCAGCTCGACGGGCTGCCCCGCCGAACGGGTCTGTTCCACCAGGTCCAGCAACCGCCCGACCCTGGGTGCCTGTTCGGCCTCGGGGACCGGATCCAGCACACCGAGGAAGTACCGCAGCTCGGTCAGGGCGCGGCGGCCGGTGTCGCCGATCGACGCGAGGTCGGCCGCGGCCTGCTCGGGAGCGTCGGCGACGGTGAACTGGGCGGCGTCGGCCCGGACCACCATGGCCGTCACGTGGTGGGTCACCACGTCGTGCAGTTCCCGGGCGATGCGGGCCCGCTCCTGTGCGATCGCCGCGTCGGCGGCGTGCCGGCGCCGTTCGGACTCCTGCCGGGCGCGCGCCCGCATCCAGGTGCCCGCCGCCCAGCACGCGGACAGGAACAGGTAGAAGGTGAAGAGCTCGACCGGCAGTTCGGGCGAGCCCTGAACGTGCACCGTGACCGCGAGCACGACGTACGCGCCGGTTCCGGCGAGGGCCGTCACCCGGCGGAAGCGCCCCTGGTGCGCCCCGGCACTGTACAGCGCGACGACCAGACCCTCGCTGGCGAAGGTGGCCGGATAGCCGAGGAGCTCGTGCGCCGAGAACGCGGCGGCGACGATGCCCAGGCACCACACCGGCCGGCTACGGCGAACCACCAGGGGCAGGCACTGGGCCGCCAGCAGCACCAGGCCGAGCGGGTCGTCGTGCCGCCGGGCGTTCTCGGCCATGACGAGACCCTGGCGCGCCACACCGGGCGCGAACGCGAGCAGCGCGAACAGCACGGCCAGCGCGCCGTCGCGTACGACCAGGTTCCGTGCCCGCCACCATGTCCGCAGGGACTGGACCCGTGCCGGCATCGGCGGCATCTTGGCGATCACCGTGTGAGCCTATCCGCCCGGCGTGGAAGAGGGGCCGCGGTCGCGGTACCCGCCGTCGCGCGGCCGGCGCCTATGCGGAGGCGGAGGTGATCGGCGCGCCGGTGCGGTCCGCGACCTCGTCGGCGCCGACTCCGGGGGCGGTCTCGACCAGGACGAGGCCCGCCGGTGTGACGTCCAGGACGGCGATGTCGGTGATGATCCGGTGGACGCACGCTCGTCCGGTCAGCGGCAGGGTGCACTCCTCGACGATCTTCGGGCTGCCGTCCTTGGCGTTGTGCGTGGTCAGGACGATCACGCGGCGGGCGCCGTGGACCAGGTCCATCGCGCCGCCCATGCCCTTGACCATCGCGCCGGGGATCATCCAGTTCGCCAGGTCGCCGCGGGCCGAGACCTGCATGGCGCCCAGGATCGCGGCGTCGATGTGGCCGCCGCGGATCATCCCGAACGACAGGGACGAGTCGAAGAAGGAGGCGCCCGGAAGGACGGTGACCGTCTCCTTGCCCGCGTTGATCAGGTCGGGGTCGAGCTCGTCCTCGCGCGGGTAGGGACCGACGCCGAGGACCCCGTTCTCCGAGTGCAGGACGACCTGTACACCGGGCGGTACGTGCCCCGGCACGAGCGTGGGCAGGCCGATGCCGAGGTTCACGTAGGCGCCGTCGGTCAGTTCGGCGGCCGCGCGGGCCGCCATCTCGTCACGGGTCCAGGCCATCAGGCGCGCACCGTCCTCTTCTCCACTCCCTTGGCGGCGGCCTGCTCGGCCGTCAGGGGCACCACCCGCTGGACGAACACGCCCGGCAGCTGGACCTCCTCGGGGTCGAGAGCGTCCACGAGCTCCTCGACCTCGGCGATCGTGGTGCGGCCGGCCATCGCGGCCGGCGGGTTGAAGTTCCGGGAGGCCTTGGCGAACACCAGGTTGCCGTACCGGTCGCCGCGCAGCGCCCGTACCAGCGCGAAGTCGGTGGTGATGCCGCGTTCGAGCACGTGGTCGACGCCGTCGAAGGCACGGACCTCCTTGGCGGGGGAGGCGACGGCGACGGTGCCGTCCGCCGCGTAGCGCCACGGCATGCCGCCCTCGGCGACGGCCGTCCCGACCCCGGCGGGGGTGTAGAAGGCCGGTATCCCGCAGCCGCCGGCGCGGAGCCGCTCGGCCAAGGTCCCCTGCGGGACGAGTTCGACCTCGACCTCACCGCCGAGGTACTTGCGGGCGAACGTCTTGTTCTCGCCGATGTAGGAGCCGGTCACCCGGACGATCTGGCCCGCCTCGAGCAGGAGGCCGAGGCCGCCGCCGTCGACCCCGCAGTTGTTCGACACCACGCTCAGCTCGCGGGGCCCGGCCACCCGCAGCGCCTCGATGAGGACGTTCGGCACGCCGCTCAGCCCGAAACCGCCGACGGCCAGTGAGGCCCCGTCCCGTACGTCGGCGACCGCCGCAGCGGCGCTCGCCACCACCTTGTCCATTCCTCACCCGCGCCGTTCGCCTAGTGAACTTTCCTTCACAATTGTGGAGGCAGTCTCCGCCGCCGTCACGTGCGATGTCAACCGGTCGCCCGGGCGCGAGCGGCGCCGCGAGGTCAGCGGTAGTCCGCCAGGGCGGCCTCGATGCGCCGCGCCGCGGTGGACAGCGCGTTCACCCACGCGGGCAGGGCGTCGCGGTCGAACCGGGCGGTCGGCAGCGCGATGGACAGCCCGGCCAGCGGGGCCCCGTCCGTGTCCGCGATCAGCGTGCCGATCGCGGTCAGGCCGGTCTCGGTGAGCTGATCGTTGATCGAGAAGCCCCGCTTGCGCACCAGCGCCAGCTCGCGCCGCAGGCGCCGGAGATCGACCTCGGCGTCCTCCGCGTACATCGCGTTCACCTCCTCGGGCGGGAGCGCGGCGAGGATCGCCTTGCCGCCGGAGGTCAGGTGTGCCGGCAGCGACCGCCCGACCCGGTCGCCCACGCGCAGGACGCGCGGCGACTCGACGGTGGCGATGAAGCGCACCTCGGTGTGGGCCGGCACCACGACGTTGGCCGACTCCTGTGTCTGGTCGACGAGCCACTTCAGCGGGGCGTCGCACACCGCGCGCAGCAGGGCGATGGGGGCGCCGGAGACCTCCGCGGGGCGCAGCACCTTCCCCGGCCCGTACCGCCGGTCGGTGCCCTGTTCGGCGAAGTCCCGGTACACCAGCATCGCCAGCAGCCGGTGAGCGGTCGATACCGCCACGCCCAGCCGCTCGGCCGCGTCGGTCACCCGCAGCGGTCCCTCCTGCTGCAACAGCGCGGCGAGCTGGAGCGCGTGGTCCACCGAGGTGAGCGCGTACGGCGGCTTATTCCTCATAGCAGAAAAAGCTTATCTGTCCTGAAGAACCATCGGCATTCTGGAGGCGACCGTCCGAACCGAAGGAGGGGCCCATGACGGTGACCGATGGATCGCCGGTGACCATCGTCGCGACCGACGCCGAGGACCAGCCCACACGGACGCCGGAACTCGAGGCGCTGTACCGGGGCTTCGAGTCCGAGCTGCTCGTCCCGCTGTGGACCGAGATCGGCGACCTCATGCCGCCGTCCCCCCGGTCGAAGGCGCTGCCGCATCTGTGGCGGTGGAGCGCCCTGCTGCCGATGGCCGAGCGGGCCGGGCGGTTGGTCCCGGTCGGGCGCGGCGGTGAGCGGCGGGCGATCGCCTTGGCCAACCCCGGGCTCGGCGGCCGGCCGTTCGCCACGCCGACGCTGTGGGCGGCGATCCAGTACCTCAACCCGGGCGAGGACGCCCCGGTGCACCGGCACACCCAGAACGCCTTCCGGTTCGTGGTCGAGGGTGAGGGCGTGTGGACCGTGGTGGACGGCGACCCGGTGGCGATGCGGCGCGGCGACTTCCTGCCCCAGGCCGGCTGGCACTGGCACGGGCACCACAACGTCACCGACCGGCCGATGGCCTGGATCGACGGGCTCGACATGCCCTTCCAGCACTTCGGGGAGTCCACGTTCTTCGAGTTCGGGCCCGATGAGGTCGAGACGCGCGAGGCTCCGGAACGGTCGCGGTCGGAGCGCCTGTGGGGCCATCCCGGCCTGCGCCCGCTCACGCACCTGCGGCCGACGCACGCCACGCCGCTGCTGGCGTACCGGTGGGAGCACACCGACCGCGCGCTGACCGAGCAGCTGGCGCTGGAGGCCGAGGGACACCGGGCGACGGTCGAGCCCGGTCACGCCGCCGTCCGCTACACCAACCCCACCACCGGGGACGACGTCATGCCGACGCTGCGCACCGAGTTCCACCGGCTCGCGCCCGGCACCGCGACCGCCGCGAAGCGGGAGGTCGGCTCCTCGGTGTTCCAGGTCTTCGAGGGCACGGGCCGGGTCACCGTGGGGGAGCGCTCGTGGTCCGTCGAGCGCGGCGACCTGTTCGTGGTGCCGTCGTGGCAGCCGCTGACGCTCACCACCGAGCACGGCCTGGACCTGTTCCGCTTCAGCGACACCCCGATCTTCGAGCGGCTGTACCAGCACCGCGTCCAGAACGACACTCAGGAGAACCCGCAGTGAAGCTCGCGACCGTCCGTACCGGCGAGGGAACCCGCGCCGCCCGTGTCGTCCCCGGTGGGTGCGTGCTGCTGGACGCTCCCGACGTCGGCGCGCTCCTGGCGCGCGAGAACGGGGCCGAGGCGGCGGCGTCCGCCGGCGGGGAGGTCCGTCCCCTGGACGAGACCACGCTCGCTCCCGTGGTGCCGCGGCCGGGCAAGGTGCTGTGCGTCGGGCTCAACTACCGCAACCACATCCTGGAGATGGGCCGGGACCTGCCGGAGCACCCGACCCTGTTCGCCAAGTTCGCCGACGCCCTCATAGGCGCGCGGGACGACATCCTGCTGGCGCCGGAGTCGTCGGCCGTCGACTGGGAGGCCGAGCTCACGGTGGTGATCGGCCGTACGGTCCGGCGGGCGTCGGAGGACGAGGCGGTCCGGGCCATCGCCGGGTTCACCGTCATGAACGACGTCACCATGCGGGACTGGCAGTTCCGTACCAAGGAGTGGCTGCAGGGCAAGACGTTCGAGGGGACGACGCCGCTGGGCCCGGTCGTGGTCACGCCGGACGAGCTGCCCGGCGGCGTGCGCCCCGCCCTGGCGCTCACCTGCCGGGTCGACGGCGAGGTGATGCAGAAGGGTGACACCTCCGACCTGGTGTTCGACCCGGTCGACCTGGTCCGCTACGCGTCGACCATCCTCACGCTGCGGCCGGGCGACGTGATCGCGACCGGCACGCCGGGCGGTGTGGGCCACGCCCGCAGGCCACCGCGCTACCTGTCGGACGGGGCGACCGTCGTGACCGAGATCGCGGGCATCGGGCGGCTGGAGAACACGGCGAGGACGGCGTGAGCGCGCGGTCCTGGATGGACCGGGGCACCGAGCTCTTCCTCGGCACCGTCGACCGGCTCACCGACGACGAGCTGACGGCGCCGACGGCGCTGGACGGCTGGACGCGCCGGCACGTCATCGCCCACGTCCACGGCAACGCCGAGGCCCTGCGCCGGCTGCTGAGCTGGGCCGCCACCGGTGTCGAGAACCGGATGTACTCCGGGCCGCGGCAGCGGGCGGAGGAGATCGAGACCCTCGCGCTGCTGCCGGCGGGCGAGCTCCGCGCGCTCGTCCGCGGCTCGGCGGTGTCCCTGGCGGAGGACCTGGACGCGCTGCCGGAGAGCGCGTGGCGCAACCCCGTGGTGACCGCGCAGGGCCGGACCGTCCCGGCCGAGGAGATCCCGTGGATGCGGGCCCGCGAGGTGGCGGTGCACGCCGTCGACCTGGACCACGGGGTGGGCTTCGCCGACCTGCCCGACGGCTTCAACACCGCGCTGGTCGCCGAGGCCGCGGCCCGGCACGCGGCGCGAGGGCACGCCGCCGGGCTGGCCGCGTGGCTCAGCGGGCGCACCGCCCAGGCGCCCGCGCTCGGTCCCTGGCTCTGAACGAACACGACGAGAAGGAACACGGCGAGAAGGAACACGACGATGAACTCCGCACCTGATCCCGCCGGGATCGTGGTGGTCGGTGGAGGTATCGGGGGGCTCGCAACCGCCTACGCCCTGGCCACCACCGGGCACCCGGTCTCCGTCCTCGAACGCGCCCCGAGGTTCGCCGAGGTCGGCGCCGGCCTGCAGATGGCGCCCAACGCCACGCGGATCCTCAGGGACTGGGGCCTGCTCGACGAGGTCCTCGAGGCCGGAGTCGTTCCCCGCCGCCTGCTGTTCAAGGACGCCCTGGACGGCGGTGAGCTGACCCATCAGGACCTCGACGATGACTTCGTACGACGCTACGGCGCTCCGTACGTGGTCATCCACCGCAGTGACCTGCTGGCGATCCTGGCCCGCGCGTGCGAGCGGGCGGGTGTGGAGATGGTCGCGGACTGCGACGTGCGGGACGTCGTGCCGGACGCCGACGGCGCGACGGTGCGCAGCCGCCTCGGCGAGCGCCGGGCGCCCCTCGCGGTCGCCGCCGACGGCCTGCACTCCACGCTGCGGGCCCGGCTCAGCGACGACGGCCCGGTCTGCTCGGGATACGTCGCCTACCGGGGCGCGTTCCCCGTGGCGGACCTCGGCTCGAGGATCGACCGCGACACCTTGCGCGACGTCGTGGTCCACGTCGGCCCCGGCTGCCACCTGGTGCAGTACGCGCTGCGACGCGGCGAGGTGTTCAACACGGTCGCGGTCTTCGCGTCCCCGGCCTACCGGCGGGGAGAGCAGGAGTGGGGCGGCCCGGAGGAGCTGGACGCGGCGTTCGCCGGCGCGTGCGCGGACGTGCGGACCGGGCTGGAGTCGCTGTGGCGCGACCGCCGCTGGCCGATGTACGACCGCCCGCCGATCCCGAAGTGGACCGACGGCCGGCTCGTCCTGACCGGTGACGCCGCGCATCCCATGCTGCAGTACCTGGCGCAGGGCGCCTGCCAGGCGATCGAGGACGCCCACTGCCTGGCCGGCGAGCTGCGGGGCGTCCCGCGGCCGGAGTGGACGGACGCGCTCAAGCGGTACGAGACCGAACGCACCGAACGCACCGCCCGCGTGCAGAACACCGCCCGAACCTGGGGCGACATCTGGCACGTGGACGGCGTGGGCCGGCTGCTGCGCAACGAGCTCTTCCGGCGCCGCGACCCCCGCGACTACCGCTACACCGACTGGCTGTACGGCGGGTGAGGCAGGCCGCCGGCATGTCCCGAGGCGATGCCTCATAACCGTCTGACCTTGGAACTTATACACCTTGTATAGCGCTCGCCCGCCTTGTATCGTCAGGGCATGGGACATGACACCACGCTTTACGGTGGTTCACCGGCCCAGTCTGAGGTGGCGCGATCCGGGGGCTCGGAGGTGTCCGCCCGCCGCACGAGCCCGCGCGACGAGCACAAGAGGCTGACGCGCCGCCGGATCCTCGACGGGGCGGTGGCGGTCTTCGCCGGCAAGTCCTTCGTCGAGGCGACGATGGAGGACATCGCCAGGGCGGCCCGGGTCACCCGGGCGACGGTGTACGCGTATTTCCCGGGAAAGGTGGAGATCCTCCGGGCGCTCGTGGCGCGTGTGTACGAGGTCGCCGACGGCGTCTGCGCCGCGCTGGCCGTCCAGGATGAGTGGACCCGCGCGGGAGTCCGCGCGTGGCTGCGCGACGCCGCGGCGGCCTGGCGCGAGATGGCGCCGGTGATCAGGGTGCTGGCGGCGGCCGGGTCCACGGCGCTCGGCGACCCCGGCGGAGCCCGCGATCGTTCCCTCGCCGCGCACGAGCGCTATGTGGCGTTGCTGGCCGACCCGCGCCACTGGCCCGGTACGCCGCCCGCGGAGGCCCGGCAGCGGGCCCTGATGGCCGTGCTCCAGGTGGAGTCGTTCCTGTCGATCTGGATCGCCGGTGGCTGGCCGCTGGAGACCGACGACCCGTTCGACCTGCTCACCGACGCCATCTGCCACCTGCTCGGACCCGCGCTGCGCGACGGGCCCGGCTACGGCCCGGGGGAGCCCGCCCGCCGAAGGTGAACACGACACGGAGGAGTTGGTGATGACGACGACGGCAAGGTCCTGGTCTGAGATGTTCGGCGCGTCCGAGCGCCTCAGCATCGATCCGGCGTTCGCCGAGCTGCGCCGGGAGCAGTCGCTGCGCCGCGTACGCCTGCCGTACGGCGAGCCCGCCTGGCTGGTCACCCGCTACGAGGACGCCAAGGTCGTCCTCGGCGACCCGCGGTTCAGCCGGGCCGCCGCACGCGGCCGTGACGAACCCCGGACGCGGTTCCACGTGGGCTCGCCGGGCAGCCTGTTGCACCATGACCCGCCCGAGCACAGCCGGCTGCGCCGGCTGGTGGCCAAGGCGTTCACCGCCCGGCGCGTCGAGGGGCTGCGGCCCCGCGCCCAGCAGATCGCCGACCAGCTCATCGACCGCATGATGGCCCAGGGCCCGCCCGCCGAGCTGGTCGAGGACTTCGCGCTGCCCCTGCCGATCACCGTCATCTGCGAGCTGCTCGGGGTTCCCGTCGAGGACCGGGTCGACTTCCGCCTGTGGTCCGACGCGTTCCTGTCCACCACCAGGTTCACGCCGGACCAGGTGACCGAGTACGTGGGCCGGATGAGGGAGTACATGGCGGGTCTGATCGCCGAACACCGGGAGACGCCGCGAGACGACCTGATCGGCGCCCTCGTCACGGCGCGCGACGAACAGGACCGGCTGTCGGAGGAGGAGCTCCTGGCGATGGCCGAGGGGATCCTCGTCGCCGGTCACGAGACGACGGCCTCCCAGATCCCCAACTTCGTCTACACGCTGCTGACCCACCCCGAACAGCTCGCGGCCCTCCGCGCGGATCCCGGCCTGATCCCGCAGGCGGTGGAGGAGCTCATGCGCTACGTGCCCCTGGGCGGCGGCGCCGGCAGCGCGCGCTACGCGCTGGAAGACGTCGAACTGGGCGGTGTGACGGTACGGGCCGGAGAGCCCGTCGTGGTCGCTCTGCAGTCGGCGAACCGCGACGAGTCGATCTACACCCACCCCGACACCCTCGACCTGCACCGTCAGGAGGCGTCCCACGTCGGGTTCGGGCACGGCCCGCACCACTGCCTCGGCGCCCAGCTGGCCCGGATGGAGCTCCAGGTCGCCCTCGGCGCGCTGCTCCGGCGGCTGCCGGGTTTGCGCTTCGCGGGCACCGAACAGGACATCGTCTGGAAGACCGGAACGGCCACGCGAGGACCCGCGCGGCTGCCGATCACCTGGGACCGGCCCTGAGCACCGGCCCCGTACGGGGAGGAGAGCGAACATGACGTGGCTGATCGAGGTGGACGCGTCGACGTGCATCGGTTCGGGGATCTGCGCGGGCACCGCCCCCGGCCACTTCGCGGTCGTCGACGGTGTCTCCCACCCGGTACGCGCGGAGGTCGATCCGGCCGACCCGGCCATCGATGCCGCCGAATCGTGCCCGGTCGAGGCCATCACCATCCGCGACAAGGAGACGGGGGAGACCCTGGCTCCGGAGGAGTGACCCGGGCGTGACCCGCCGGAGGCCGCCCACCTGAGTGAGCGGCCCCGGCAGGGTCAGGGTACGGACGGCGTGGCCGCCGGACCGGACGGAGGGGTCAGGAGGGCAGGTGCCACACCTGGTTGGCGCCGCCGGT
Organism: Actinoallomurus oryzae; assembly: GCF_039541955.1. NCBI lineage: Bacteria > Bacillati > Actinomycetota > Actinomycetes > Streptosporangiales > Thermomonosporaceae > Actinoallomurus > Actinoallomurus oryzae. The sequence goes on from NZ_BAABHF010000015.1 coordinate 61,602, forward strand.
GCAGTCCCAGATCTCCACCTGGGTGCCCGGCGTGGTGGACCAGCCGGTGTCGTCGAGGCACTTGTTCGACTGCGGGTTGTACAGCGAGCCGTTGGACTGGGGGATCCAGACCTGCGCCGCGGTGTTGTTGCAGTCGTACAGGTCGACCTTCGTGCCGTTCGCGGTGCCGCCGCCGTTGATGTCCAGGCACTTGCCCAGGACGTGCAGCGTGCTGCCGGCCTCGACGACGGTCCACTGCTGGGCCGGGGTGCCGTTGCAGGTGTAGATCTGCACCGGGTTGAAGTTCGCCGTGCTGGAGGAGCGGTCGTCCAGGCACAGACCGCCGTAGCCGGTGATGGCCTGGCCGTTCGACGGCGGGGGCGTCGTGCCGCCTCCGCCGCTCGTCAGCACCCGTACGTAGTCGACCAGCATGGGCACCCCCGACTGCGTCGAGCCGGTGGGGCCGCCGCCGAACGCCGCCGGGAAACCGCCGCCCATCGCCACGTTGAGGATCATGAAGAAGCCGTGGTGGAGGGCGTTGTTCCAGGTCGTCGCGTCGACCTGGTTCGAGTTGATCGTGAAGAAGTTGTTGCCGTCAAGGTAGTAGCGCAGTTGCTCGGGGGAGACGCTGCGGTCGTACTCCACCGCGTACTGGTGGAAGCCCGTCTGGCAGCCGCCGCAGGCGCGTTCGCCGCTGCCGATGCCGGTGGTCTCGTTGCACGGGCCGCCCGGGTTCGTCCCGCAGTGCAGCGTGGCGAACTCCGAGCTGCGCCCGTTGATGTCCTCCATCACGTCGATCTCGCCGATGCCCGGCCAGTTCGTCGCACCGACCGGACGCGCGGCCGCGCCGAGCGCCCAGAACGCCGGCCAGTAGCCGGCCGCCGCCGCGCCGGAGACGTTCGGCTGCTGGATCGACGCCTCCATGCGCAGCTTTCCGCCGGAGGGGGCGGCGAAGTCGGTGCGCTGGGTCTCCACCCGGCCGGAGGTCCAGTGGCCGCTGCCGTCGCGGAGCGGCTTGATCACCAGGTCGCCGCTGCCGTTCTGGTAGACGTTCTGGGTGCTGTTGGTCATGGTCTCGACCTCACCGGTGCCCCAGTTCCCGGCGCCGCCCGGGTATCCGGTGCCGGTGTCGTAGAGCCAGTCGGCGGTGCCCAGCCCGGTGCCGGCGGCGCCGGTGAAGTCGTCGCTGAAGACGGTGCTCCAGCCGGAGGGCGGCGGGGGGATCGACGCGCCGGAGTCCGGCGCGACGGCGACGGTGGCGGTGGCGGTGGCCGCGGCCGTGACGGCGGCCAGGACAAGTCGGCGAAGGCGCGATGGCCGAGGTCTCCGCGCGGATGCGGCAGGGGAATCCGCGATCACGACGTACCTCTTCTCAGCGGGCCGCTGCCGGACGCGACGGTGCCGCGGTGGACGGAGGAGTCCGTGACACCGATGCGTGGCAGAGGCGGCGGGCGGGGTTGTGAGAGCGCTCTATCGCATGGTCTTCCTCTGTTAAGAATGTTGTCAATACCCGCCGGTGCCGTGGAGCGTCAGGGCTTGCGGCCGACCGCGCCGTACAGCCAGCACGGCTGCGCCACCGGGGCGTCGGCGTCCGGGCGCCACTCGTTCAGCATCACCAGGCCGGGAGGCGCGAGCTCGAACCCGTCGAAGAAGCGGGCGATCTCGGCGTGCGGCCGGAAGTGGATCGGCGTGGGCGTGGTCGCGTAGACGGCCTCGGTCTGCGCGACCATGTCCGCCGGCAGACCGTCCGTCGTGGCGTGCGTGGCCGTGAAGTGGCTGCCCGGCGCGAGTGCGTCCCGCAGCCGCGCCATGACGTACGGCTGCTCGTCCAGGGTGAGGAAGTGAACCATGGCGATCATCAGCACGCCGACCGGCCGGCCGAAGTCGATGAGCCTGGTGACCGCCGGGTGTTCGAGTACCTCGTCCGGCCGGTGCATGTCGGCGGTGACCACCGTCGTACGGCTGTCGGCGGCGAGCAGCGCCCGGCCGTGGTTGAGCACGACGGGGTCGTTGTCGACGTAGACGACCCGCGCGGACGGGTCGACCTCCTGTGCGATCTCATGCGTGTTGCCGGCCGTGGGCAGCCCGGACCCGATGTCGATGAACTGCCGGACGCCCTGCCGCGCCATGTAGCGCACGGCCCGCCGCAGGAACGCGCGGTTCTGGTGCGCGACCTGGCGGGTGCCGGGCATCGCCTTCTCGACCCGGTCGACGGCGTCCCGATCCACCTGAAAGTTGTCCTTGCCGCCCAGGTAGTAGTCGTACATCCGGGCGACGCTCGGCCTGCTGGTGTCCAGGCCCGCCGGCGCGCGTTCGCCGCTGTCCGACACGACATGACCTCCATCGGGCGATTTGGGCGGGTGATCAAACTTTAGATGATCAGCCCGGCCGGATCCGGCCGTAACAGAAGTTCCCCGCCGGACGGTCCGGGGCGGTCCGGCCTACGGGCACGGCGGCGTGAGACGGACGGCGCCTGCAGGAAAACCCGCAGAAACCAGACCACTATGCGAGATTCCGTCACATCGCGCCTTGAATTGCTGGTTTCGGTCGTCCACTATGGCCCAATGGTCGATGACACCAAGCTCGGCGAGGTCGACCGCCAGGTGATGGCGGCGCTTCAGCTCGACGGCCGCGCCCCCTGGCATCTGGTCGCGCGCGCCGCCGGCGTCAGCGAGTCCACGGCGCAGCGGCGCTTCGCCGCGCTGCGCGAGCGCGGCGCGGCCCGCGTGATCGGCGTCGTCGACGTGCTGCGCTGCGGGCTCGGGGTCCCCGTCCTGACGCGGATCTCCTGCCGCCCGGGGACCGCCGAGGACGTCGCCGCGTCCCTGGCGGCGCGGCCGGAGGCGCGCTTCGTGGCGGTCGTCACCGGGGCCGCCGACGCCGTGGCCGAGTTCGTCGTGCCCACCCACCGTCACCTCGCGCAGCTGCTCACCCGGGACATGCCGGCGCACGACCAGCTCACCGAGACCGAGACCTTCACCGTGATGCGGACCTTCACCTCCGCGCACGACTGGGATCCCGGGCTGGTGAAACCCGACGCCGCCGCGCTGCTGCGCCCGGAGCCGGTGCGCCCGTTCGAGGACCAGGTGTGGGAGCGCCCCCCGGACCGGCTCGACGACCTCGAGCTGGCCATCGCCGCCGCGCTCGGCGAGGACGGCCGGATGCCGGTGAAGGAGCTGGCCGGGAGGGTGGGCGTCAGCGAGTCGACGGTGGCGCGCCGCATCGACTCGATGGTCGAACGCGGCTGCCTGCGCTTTCGCACGCTGGTCGAGCCGACGCTCCTCGGCTTCGCCGTCGAGTTCATGCTGTGGCTCGACGTCGAGCCCGCGCACCTGGACTCGGCGGGCCGGCGGCTCGCCTCCCAGCCCGGCGTGAAGTACCTGTCGGCCACCGCCGGCCGGTTCAACCTCTGCGGGCAGGTGTCGCTGCGGCACTTCGCCGACCTGTACCGCTTCACGACCGACGTGGTCGGCGCACTGCCGGGCGTACGCCGCGCCGACACGACTCTGCAGCTCGACACGCTCAAGCGCGCCTGGGTCCCCACCGCGCCCGAGCCCCGCAAGGAAAGGAGAGGACGTTGAACGCGACGAGCGAACCCTGGCAGTGGGACGAGACGACCTGGCGAAGGCACGTGGAGCGGGTCCGGGCCGGCCGCCGGCTGACGCCGCCGTGGCCCGGCGGCGCGAGGGTCGCCGTCGCGCTGTCGTTCGACTCCGACCACGAGACCATCCCCCTGCGTGAGGGGGAGACCCGGCCCGGCAAGCTCGCCCAGGGCGAGTACGGCTCACGGGTCGCCGCGCCGCGCATCCTCGCCGCGCTGGAGAGGCACGGCGTGCCCGCCACGTTCTTCATGCCGGCGGTGTCGGCGCTGCTGCATCCGGAGGAGGCGCGCGGCTACGTCGCGGCCGGCCACGAGATCGCCGCGCACGGCTGGATCCACGAGCGCAACATGCTGCTCGCCCCGGACGACGAGCGGATGCTCGCAGCCCGCGCCCTGGACACCCTGGAGGAGATCACCGGCGTACGCCCGGCCGGCGTGCGCACTCCCTCCTGGGACTTCTCCGACGCCACCCTGGACATCATCGGTGAGCTGGGGCTCGTCTACGACTCGTCCCTGATGGCCGACGACGAGTGCTACGAGCTCCTCGCCGACGGTGAGCCCACCGGCATCGTCGAGATCCCCGTCGAGTGGATCCGCGACGACGCGCCCTACTTCATGATGGAGCGCTACGGCTCACTGCGCCCGTACACGCCGCCGCGCGAGGTGCTCCGGCTGTGGTGCGACGAGTTCGACGCCGCACGCGCGGAGGGCGGCCTGTTCCAGCTCACCATGCATCCGCACATCATCGGGCACCGCTCGCGCATGGTCGTGCTGACCGAGCTGCTGACCTACATCGCCGGCTTCGACGGCGTCTGGTTCGCCACGCACGCCCAGATCGCCGAGCACGTCCGCACGGAGCCTCCGCGGCAGACCGCACCGCCGGAGGAGGGTTCATGAGCGTCACCCACTCCCGCGACGCCGTGCGCACGGGCGGGCGGGGCGCGCGGATGACCGACAAGCAGCGGCGCGCGGTCGTCGCCGGGGCGGTCGGCAACACCGTCGAGTGGGTCGACTGGGCGGTCTACTCGGCGTTCGCGCCGATCTTCTCCACCCAGTTCTTCCCCAAGGGCGACAAGACCGCCGACCTCCTCGCGACCCTCGCGGTGTTCGCCGTCGGGTTCGTGATGCGGCCGATCGGCGCCGCGGTGCTGGGCGCCTTCGCCGACCGGCGCGGGCGCAAGGCGGGCATGACCCTGACCATCTCGATGATGGCGGCCGCCGCCCTGATCGTCGCGGTGTGCCCGCCGTACGGCGCGGTCGGCATCGTCGCCCCGGCGGTACTCCTCATCGCCCGCCTGGTGCAGGGATTCTCCGCCGGAGGGGAGTTCGGCACCTCCTCGGCGTTCCTCATCGAGTCGGCGTCACCGGGCCGCCGGGCGTTCATCGGCTCGTGGCAGCAGGTCTCGGTCGGCGCCGGCACGCTCATCGCCTCCCTGATGGGCACCCTGCTCACGAGCACGCTGAACGACGGGGCGCTGTCGGCGTGGGGCTGGCGGGCGGCGTTCGCCGTCGGCGGGCTGCTCGGGCTCGTCGGCCTGTGGCTGCGGACCGCCGTCGAGGAGACCGACGCCTTCACCGAGCTGGCCGAGAACCGCGGTGACGACGCGCGGCCGACGCCGCTCCGCGACATGGTGTCGCGCCACCCGCGCGCCGCGCTGCGCGTCATCGGGATCACGATCGCGGGGACGCTGCTCTACTACGTCTGGGTCAGCTACATGCCCGGGTACGCGCACGCCGCCGAGGGCGTGCCGCTCAGCCGCGCCTTCCTCGCCAACACCATCGCGATCGTCGTCTTCCTGGTGATGCTGCCGTTCGGCGGGATGCTGTCGGACCGGTTCGGCCGCAAGCCGACGATGACCGCGTTCGCCGCCGGGTTCCTCGTGCTGTCCTGGCCGCTGTTCCAGCTCGTCGGGAACGGCTTCTGGCCGCTGCTGGTGGTCGAGCTCGTCGGGATGTTCTTCCTCGTCGGCTACTCCGCCAACTGCGCGGTCGTGATGGCCGAGCAGTTCCCCGCCGAGGTGCGGACGACCGGCATCGGCCTGCCGTACGCATTGGCCGTCGCGCTGTTCGGCGGCACGGCGCCGTACGTCACGACCTGGATGGCCACCCACGGGCACCGCGAGAAGGTCTGGGTCTACACGGCGGTCGCGGCCGCCATCGGCGTCGTCGTCTACCTGACGATGCCCGAGACCAAGGGAAAGGAGATCGAGTGAGCGACCGGCATGTCCTCGTGACCGGGGCGGCGAGCGGCATCGGCGCCGCCGTCGCGGCGGCGTTCGCCGCGGACGGCTGGACGGTGACCAGGGTGGACCTCCGGGAGCCTCCGCTCCGCGCGTCCCTGGAGGGTCTTACGGCGACGCCGGTCGTCGCCGACCTGGCCGAACCCGACGCGCCCGAGCGGGTCGTACGCCGGGCGTGGGAGTCCGGCGGTCCCCTCGACGCGCTCGTCAACGCCGCCGGCATCTACCCCGCCCGTCCCTTCCTCGACCTCGACGCGGCCCTGTGGGACCGCGTCCAGGCGGTCAACGTACGGGCGCCGATGCTGGCCGTCCGGGCGTACGCCGCGCTGGCCGTCGCGGCGGGCCGGCCCGGCAGCGTCGTCAACATCAGCTCCGGAGCGGCGCTGCGCGCCCGGCCCGGCGCGGCGCACTACAGCACGTCGAAGGCGGCGCTGGAGATGCTCACCAGGGCCGCGGCCGTGGAGCTCGGCGGAGCCGGCATCCGTGTCAACGCGGTCAGCCCCGGTTTCGTCACGGTCGACAGCGCCGCGAACCCGGTGACCGAGGAGTACGCCGCCGCCGTGTCGGTCAACCCGCTGGGGCGGCGCGGGCGGCCGGACGACATCGCCGCGGCGGTCCGCTGGCTCGTCTCCCCGGCCGCCGAGTGGGTGACCGGCGCGATCCTGCGGGTCGACGGCGGCGCCTCCGCCGGGACGACCGCCCTTCCCGTCCACTGGCCCGGGCTCACCGACGTACAGACCCCCGGTCTCGACCCCGAAGGAGCACACCTGTGAGCTCTCGTGAGTACACCGTCGTCGGCGCGGGCGCGATCGGCGGCACCCTCGCCTGGCACCTCGCCCGCGCGGGCCATCCGGTGACCGTCGTGGACGCCGACTCCGCCCACGTCGCGGCGATCGCCCGCGACGGCGTCATCCTCGAACGCGGCGGTGTACGGACCCCGCAGCCGGTCGCCGCGGCCCTCACGCTCGACCAGGTGAGCGCACCGCTCGGCCGCGTGCTGCTCGCGGTGAAGGCGCAGGCCACCGGGACCGCCGCCGGCTGGATCGCCGGTCACCTCGCCGCGGACGGCTACGTCGTCAGCCTCCAGAACGGGCTGAACGAGGAACTCATCGCCTCCCACGTGGGCGCCGAGCGTACGGTGGGCGCGTTCGTCGACCTGTTCGCCGACGTCCTGGCCCCGGGCGTGATCGGCGACGGGGGCGCGGGCGCCATCGCGATCGGGGAGATGGACGGCTCGGTCTCCGCACGGGTGCGCGAGCTGGCCGCCGACCTGGGTGCGTGGGGGCCCGTCGAGGTCACCGGCAACGTCCCCGGGTACCTGTGGGCCAAGCTGGGCTTCGGGGCGATGCTGACCGCGACGGCGCTGGCCGACGACGCGATGGGAGACCTTCTCGACCGGCACCGCCCGGCCGCGCACGCGCTCGCCCGGGAGGTGTTCGCCGTGGCCGCCGCGGAGGGTGTCACCCTGGAGCCGTTCGACGCGTTCGAGCCCTCGGCGTACATCGACGGCGCCGACCCCGGCAAGTCCGCCTCCGCGACCGACCGGCTGGTCGCGTGGCTGCGGACCCAGACCAAGACCCGCAGCGGCATCTGGCGCGACATCGCGGTGCGCCGCCGCCCTACCGAGGTGCCGACGCAGTACGGGCCCGTGGTCGCCACCGCCGAACGGCACGGCATCGAGGTCCCCGTCCTTCGCCTCCTGCTCGGCCAGCTCGCCGAGGTCGAGGCGGACGCGTCCTCGATGGGCGAGTCGCGTATCGCGCTGCTCGACGCGGCCGCGGCGAAGGGACCGGTGCGATGAGCGACCTGCTGGAGTGGATGCGCGCCGGTGTCGGGGAGATGCTCGACGACCTGGGCGAGTACGTCCGCCTGGAGACGCCCAGCGACGACCGGGACCGGCTCGCGGCCGGCCGTGAGTGGGTCGTCTCGTGGATCACCCGCCGCCTGGGCGCGCCGGCGTCCGTGCGCACGCACTCCGGGGCGCCGCACGGCGACACGGTCGTCGTCGAGTACCCGGGAAGCGGTGCCGGCACCGTGGTGATCCTGGCGCACTACGACACCGTCTGGCCGGTCGGCACGCTCGCCGAGCTGCCGTTCTCCGTCGACGGCGACGTGATCCGCGGACCGGGCGTGTTCGACATGAAGGCCGGTCTCGTGCAGGCGGTCTGGGCCCTGCGCGGCCTCGACACGGCCGGGCTGGGCCGCCCGCCCGTACGCCTGGTGCTGAACGGCGACGAGGAGATCGGCAGCCCGGCGTCCCGCCCGGTCATCGAGGAGGCCTGCCGGGACGCCGCCGCCGTGCTGGTCTTCGAGGCGAGCGCCGACGGCGCGGTGAAGACCGCCCGCAAGGGCGTCGGCCTGTTCGACGTGACGCTGACCGGCGTCGAGGCGCACGCGGGTCTCGACCCCACCGCGGGCGCCAGTGCGATCACCGCGCTCGCGGAGTTCGTCCTCGCGGCGACCGCCCTGACCGACCTGGCGGCGGGCACGACGGTCAACGTCGGCGTGGCCGGCGGTGGCACCCGCCGCAACGTGACCGCCGGGTCGGCCCACGCCGGCATCGACGTTCGCGTCGCCGACGAGGCCGAAGCGCAGCGGGTGGAACGGGCGCTGACGGAGTGGCGGCCGGCGGATCCGCGGGTGGGCGTGCGGATCGACGGGGGCTGGAACCGCCCGGTCATGGCCCGCACCCCGGCCGTGGCGGACCTGTACGAGCGGGCCCGGACCCTCGCGAAGGACCTCGGGTTCGACCTGCGGGAGACGGCGGTCGGCGGGGCCAGCGACGGCAACTTCGCGGCGGCCCTCGGCGTCCCGGTCCTCGACGGGTTCGGCGCGGTGGGCGCCGGCGCCCACGCGCGCACCGAGCACGCCACGGTGTCGGGGATGATCGAGCGCGCCGCCCTGGCCGCCGCCGTCATCGAGTCGTTCGCCTGACACCTCGACTCCCGGCTCCCGACGCATGACGCCGTCGTCCGGCACGGACGGGCGACGGCGCAGCGTAAGGGGGGTAGCCTCCCGTAGGATCCACGCTAAATCGATCTGCATTATTCGGGACATTCCGGGAGGCGTCCTTGCCCCGATCTTCGCTGACGTCGGCCGTCGTGGGGCTCGCCGCGCTCACCTTCGTCACCGCTGCCTGCGCCCCGGCCGACAGCACGGGTGACGCCAAGGCGAGCACGTCGGCGACGGGCACCGCGGCCTGCGCCAAGGACAAGCTCAAGCTGACCAAGCCCGGGCGGCTGACGGTCGCCACCGACAAGCCGGCGTTCGAACCGTGGTTCAAGAACGACGATCCGAGCAACGGTCAGGGCTTCGAGAGCGCGGTCGCCTATGCCGTGGCGAACAGGCTCGGCTTCGCCAAGAACGAGGTGACCTGGACGACCGAGTCGTTCGACTCCTCCTACGCGCCGGGCCCGAAGAAGTTCGACTTCGACATCAACCAGATCTCGATCACCCCCGAGCGCCGGAAGGCCGTGACCTTCAGCGACGGCTACTACGACGTCGCACAGGCCGTGGTCGCCGCCGACGGTGGCAAGTACGCGGGCGTCACCAGCGTGAACGAGCTCAAGAACGCGCGCATCGCGGTACAGGTCGGTACGACCGCGCTGCAGGCGGTCCGGAAGCAGATCCAGCCCGCCACCCAGCCGCAGGTCTTCAACAACCAGATCGACACCATCAACGCCCTGAAGAACAAGCAGGTCGACGTGGTGGTGCTGGACCTGCCGACCGCCTTCTACGTCACCGCCGCCCAGGTGAAGAACTCCAAGATCGTCGGCCAGCTCCCGCGCAGCGCCGACGGCACGGAGCAGTTCGGCCTGCTGCTGCAACGGGGCAACCCGTTGGCCGGCTGCCTCAACGTGGCCATCGGGCAGCTGAAGTCCTCCGGCGAGCTCGCGCGGATCCAGGACCAGTGGCTGACCTCGTCCGCGGGCGCCGCGGTACTCAAGTGACGCGGATCTGACGTGACCACGTCCGATGCGAACCCACCCGCCTGGGTGAAGAGCGCACGCCAGCTCGAACGCGAGCGGCAACGGAGGCGGACCGGCCGCCGGTCCGCCTCCGTGGCGGCCGTCTCGACGGTCGTCTTCCTGGCCCTCGTGATCGGGCTGCTCGTCTCCTCGCCGGGCTGGCCCCGGGTCCGGCAGACCTTCTTCTCCGTCGGCCAGCTCGGCGACGCGTTCCCCGACGTGCTCCGCGGATTCTGGCTCAACGTCGAGATCTTCCTGATCGCCGAGCCGCTCATCCTGGGCCTCGGCCTGCTGGTCGCGCTCGCCCGTAGCCTGACCGGCCCGGTCTTCTTCCCGATCCGAGCCCTGGCCGTCGGCTACACCGACGTCTTCCGCGGCGTCCCGACGATCCTGCTCGTCTACCTCATCGGCTTCGGTGTTCCCGCGCTCAACCTGCGAGGCGTTCCCAGCGATCCGGCCGTGCTGGGCGGTGCGGCGCTCGTCCTGTCCTACGGCGCGTACGTGGCGGAGGTGTTCCGGGCCGGCATCGACTCGATCCATCCCAGCCAGCGGGCGGCGGCGCGCTCACTCGGGCTGAGTCACGTGCAGAGCCTGCGCTTCGTGGTCCTTCCCCAGGCGGTGCGACGGGTCGTGCCGCCGCTCCTCAACGACTTCTCCTCGCTGCAGAAGGACACCGCCCTGGTGGCCGTGCTCGGCCCGCTGGAGGCGCTCCGGCAGGCCCAGATCCACTCGGCCGACACGTTCAACTACACCCCTTTTCTGGCCGCGGCGTTGCTGTTCATCGCGTTGACCGTGCCGCTGGCCCGGTTCACCGATCACCTGGCCGCCCGAGCCGAGCGGCGACGCGCACCGGGAGGCGGCACATGACCGCGCGGAGTGACGGCATCGACGGCGCGACTCCGCGGTCTCCGGACGCCGCCCTGCTGCGCATCGAGAACGTCTGGAAGACCTATCACTCCCAGCCCGTGCTGCGCGGCGTCGACCTGGACGTCGCGGCCCATGAGGTGGTCTGCCTCATCGGCGCCTCCGGGTCGGGCAAGTCCACCCTGCTGCGCTGCGTCAACCTGCTCGAGACCGTCGACGACGGCGCCATCTACCTGGACGGCACCGAGATCACCGACGTGCGTGCGGACGCCGACCGGGCGCGCAAACGCATCGGCATGGTCTTCCAGTCCTACAACCTGTTCCCGCACATGTCGGTGCTGGACAACATCACTCTGGCGCCCGTACGCGTGCACAAGACGCCTCGGGCCGCGGCGGTGGCACAGGCGCGGGAGCTGCTGGAGCGGTTCGGCCTGGCCGACAAGGCGAAGGAGTACCCGGACCGGCTCTCCGGCGGCCAGCAGCAGCGCGTCGCCATCGTCCGGGCCCTGGCCACCCGCCCGAGCCTGATGCTGCTGGACGAGGTCACCTCCGCGCTCGACCCCGAGCTGGTGACCGAGGTGCTGGGCATCATCCGCGAGCTCAAGGAGTCGGGCATGACGATGGTGCTGGCCACCCATGAGATGGGCTTCGCCCGCGACATCGCCGACACGGTCTGTTTCCTCGACAACGGGGTGCTGCTCGAAACGGGCCCGGCCGAACAGATCTTCACCGAGCCGCGGGAGCCGCGGACCCGCGAGTTCCTCCAGCGCGTGCTGGAGTCCGGCCGGATCTGAGCCGCGCTGCGCCGTCCGGCCGCGCGACCACCGCCATCCCGGTGGGTGGCTCATGCAATAGATACCTGAAAGGGGCTATTTTGATGGCGTGAGCCTGCATCGCCGGGCCCGGCGGCAGGTCATCTCAGGGGAGCGCTCAAAGGGGGAGGTCGCCATGCGAATCTCGGCACGGGCGGACTACGCGATCCGGGCGCTCCTGGAACTCGCCGCCGACACCGGCCGGCCGCTCACCTGTGAGGGCATCGCCCTGTCCCAGGAGATCCCGCACCGGTTCCTCAAGGCGGTCTTCCGCGACCTTCGGCGGGCCGAGCTGGTGCGCAGCCAGCGGGGCTGCGAGGGCGGCTACTGGCTGAGCCGGGACGCGGCCTCGATCTCGCTGGCGGCCGTCGTCGCCGCGGTCGACGGCCAGCTGATGACCGTGCACGGGGAGAGCCTCGGCGACCAGCGCTATCCGGGCCCGGCCGCCCGGCTGTCGGAGCTGTGGGCCGGACTGCAGAAACGGTTCGAGGACATCCTGGACAGCGTGACCCTGGCCGACCTGCTGGCGGACGACCCACCCGAGCCCGCCGCGTCGTTGCTGCGCGACGCGGCTCTCAGCGTGTGACGGCGGAACAGAATGGGAGGCCCCTGATGGCAGACGACTGGCACGGCGAGCTGCGGCACGTTCGCGGCGCGGAGCTGACCGGCGAGACGAGTCAGACCTCCGGCATGACCCGGCTGGAGGCGATCTCCGGCAAGACGGTGGGCTCGTCGAAGCTCTGGACCGGAAAGACCCTGGTGGCGCCAGCCACGAACTCCGGCGACCACCACCACGGTGAGACGGAGACCTCGATCTACGTCGTGTCGGGCAATCCGGTGTTCGTCTTCGCGGACGGTGAGGACGAGGTACGGCTGGAGACCGAGCCCGGCGACTTCATCTTCGTTCCGCCGTACGCCCCGCATCGCGAGGAGAACCCCGGCGACACGGAGGCGGTCGTGGTGATCTCGCGCACCAGCCAGGAGGGCGTGGTGGTGAACCTGCCCAGTCTGTGGGCGCCGGTCGAACGGCCATGACGGCCGGCGGTCCGCTGACCGTCGTGGAGTTCACCGACCCGGCGTGCCCGTGGGCCTGGGGTTCGGAGCCGAAGTTCCGATGGCTCCGCACCGCGCTGGCCGGTCTGGACGGCGATCGGGTCGGGTGGCGCCGGGTCTTCGGCATCCTGTTCGACGAGGACGACGACCCGCCGCCGGACCCCGACGCGGAGGCCGCCTGGTATCACCGGTACATCGCGGACATCGCCCGGCACACGGCGGCCCCGTACGCGCCGCGGTTGCGGTGGGTCGCACGGAGCAGCTGGCCGTCCTCGCTCGCGGCCAAGGCCGCCGAGGCGCAGGGCGCCGAGGTGGCCGTCCCGGTCCTGCGCCGGCTGCGGGAGACCACCTTCCTGCTGGGCGCGCCCGCGGACCGCGCCGAGACCGTGCTCGACGCCGTCACCGGCGTTCCGGGGCTGAACCACGCCCGGCTCTCTCGCGATCTCGTCTCCGGCGAGGTGCGCGCCGCGGTCCGCCGGGACTGGGCGGAGACGCGGGAGCCGTTCCCCGAGGTCCTCGCCGTGACGGGGCCGGGACCCCATCCGGGGCGGGCCAAGGAGGTCGGCGAGCGACACCGGTTCGCGCTGCCGACCCTGGTGTTCACCGGCCCCGCCGGCCGCGCGGTCGTCCCCGGCTGGCGGGAGCTCGGCGAGTACGTGGAGGCGGCCGAGCGCGTGGCGCCCGGTGTGCGCCTCGCGGCGCCGCGCCTCACCGCCGCGGAGCTTCTCGAACGCCACCGCAGTGTCACGGAGCCGGACCTGGCCCTGCTCGCCGGTTCGGCCGGCCCTCCGCCCGGGGCCGTACGGGTCGACGGGGCGGGCGGCCCGGTCTGGCTGCACCCGTCCGAGGCGGCCACCCACCCCGTGCTCCGCGGCTGACCGGCGCGCCGCCGGCGGACCGCCCCCTTGCGAAGGTAATAAGACATATTTAGGTGTCTATTGACAGGAATCGCGCTCGCGACGACGATAGGGACATGACTTCGACGCATCCGGGTGTGGTCTGCCGCTTCGTCGACTACCGGCGGACGTGCAGCGCCCTGTGTCGGTAGGCGCCGGCATCGGGGCCGCCACCGTCGCCTGAGCCCCGCCCGCGCGACCGTCGCCGTACGACCGTCTTCCCAGGACCGCCGCCGCGACCTTCTTCCGCGTGACCGTCCCAGCGCCGAGCCGGTCACCGTCTTCCGATCTCACCGAACTCACGGAGACGCGCCATGCGCCGCTCCGGTGAATCGCCACGCCCGACGCCCTCGAGCCTGCCACCTCTCGGGTGATCACGACCGTTCACGAAAGGTGGACTCGAACCTGCCATGAGCACCGCTCTCTCCGAACCCAGCAGACGTTCCTTCCTGGGGCTCGGCCTCGCCACCGGTTCGTCCCTGCTGCTCGCCGCCGCCTGCGGTTCCGGCGGCATGGCCGGATCCGGCGGAACGACGCCCGACACGCTCAAGTGGGGCTGGGACCTGCCCACGTCGTGGGACCCGGTGACGTCTTCGGCCGGCTGGGACGTGCACGCTCTCTCGCTCGTGTACGCCGGCCTCACCAAGCACGACGGGCAGGGCAACCCGGTCCCGGCCGTCGCCGAGTCGTGGAAGTACAGCGACGAGGGCAGCCGCGTCACGTTCAGGCTCCGGTCCGGCCTGAAGTTCAGCGACGGTACGCCGCTGGACGCGACTGCGGTGAAGAAGAGCATCGAGCGCGGGCGCGACGCGCCCAAGTCGCTCATCGCCGCGCAACTCGTCGACATCAAGAGCGTCAGCGCGCCGGACGCCACGACCGTCGTCCTCGACCTCAGGGCGCCGAACTACCAGATCCCCAGCCTGTTCGCCGGAAAGACCGGAATGGTGGTCAACCCCGCCGCGTTCGAGCGCGACCCCGCGGGCCTGGCCACCAAGCCGGCCGGCGCCGGCCCGTACACGCTGACCTCGTACGTGGAGAACTCGCAGGCGACCCTCGAACGCAACCCCGCCTACTGGGACGCCGCGAACGTCAAGGCGGCGAACTTCCAGCTCTTCCCGCTGCCGGACGCCGCCACGGTGATCGCCGGTCTGCAGTCCGGCCGCTACAACGTCGCCCAGATCCCGGGCAGCCAGGTCGCCGCCGCCAAGGCCGCCGGGCTCGAGGTGCAGGTGATCCCCTCACTGGTGGTCGCGGTGCTGGACGTGAACGTCACCAAGCCGCCGTTCGACGACCCCAACGCGGTGCTCGCGCTGAAGTTCGCGGTGGACCGGGCCGCGCTGCTGAAGACACAGCAGTTCGGCATCGGCGAGGTCTCCTACCAGCCCTTCCCGAAGGGCTACGTCGGCTACGACCCGCAGCTGGAGGGCGTCTACGCCCACGACCCCGCCAAGGCCCGGGAGCTGCTGGCCGCCTCCAGGTACGGCACGGGGGCGCCGGTCACCATCACCGCCTCGTCCTCCGGCACCCTCGCCCAGCAGCTCCAGGCGCAGCTCCAGGCGGTCGGGTTCAAGCCGACCATCGAGACGATTCCCGAGGCCGAGGCCACCCAGATCATCTACATCCAGCACTCGAAGGCGCTGTTCGTGGACGCGTTCGCCGGCCGCGACTCGACCGCGCAGGCGTTCCAGGTGCTGTTCGGCACCGAGGGCCTGATGAACCCGGGCCGCAGGACGTCGCCGGAGCTGGCCGCGGCGGTGCGGACGGTCACCCGGACCCCGCTGGAGGACCCGAAGTACCCGCAGGTCGTGCAGGCCGCGACCGCCGCCGCCGTACGCACGATGCCCAACGTGTTCCTCTTCACCACGCCGCGGATCCTGGCCCACACCAAGTCGGTGTCGGCGCTGCCCAAGGACACCGTCGTGCAGCGGTTCGAGGGGGTCACGGTCGCGTGAACGCCCCGGATCGGAGTGCCCGATGAGCGCCGTCGTCGCGCCGGCGCGGCCGGCCCCCGCCGGCCCGGCCGCCGTCTCCCGGCGGGTGTCCGCGTGGGCGCGCAGGGTGCTGCGGGTGGTGGTCACCACGGCCACGGTCTTCCTCATCACCTCGTTCGGCACGTACGCGCTCGGCGCGCTGTCCAAGACCAACCCGGCCGCGGCCGTGCTCGGCGAGACCGCCACCCCGGCCGACATCGCCCGGATGAACCACCAGTTCGGGCTGGACCGGCCGCTGCTGACGCAGTACGCGAGCTGGCTGGGCCATGCCTTCACCGGCGACCTCGGTACCTCCTACTTCACCTCCATCCCGGTCTCCGCCAGCATCCGCCAGGCGCTGCCGGTGGACCTGGCCATCACCGGGCTGGCCGCCCTGTTCGCCGTGCTGATCGGCGGTACGGCCGGGATCGCCGCGGCGCTGAACGGCGGCGGGCGGCTGGACCGCTCGGTCACCGCCGTCTGCTCCGTCCTCAGCACGATCCCGGGGTTCGTCGTCGGCATCGTCTTGATCGTGATGTTCTCCGCGACCCTGCGGATCCTGCCGGCCGGCGGGTACGTGAGCCTCACCACGGACCCGGTTCAGTGGTTCCGCTGCATGCTCATGCCGTCCTTCGCGCTGAGCCTGACCCTGGCCGCCCACATCGCGCGGCAGCTGCGGACCTCCCTGGTGGCCACGCTGCGGGAGAACTACATCGTCGGGGCGACCGTGCGCGGCCTGTCGCGGCGGCGGGTGCTGCTGCGGCACGCGCTGCGCAACGCCCTCGGACCCACGCTGGGCATCCTGGCGGTCGGCGTACCCGCGCTGCTCAGCGGCTCGGTGCCCACCGAGCGGATCTTCAACCTGCCGGGCGTCGCGCTGCTGACGCTCCAGTCGTCCGAGCGGCACGACGTCCCGGTGATCCAGGGGACCCTGCTGGTGACCGTGGCCACCGTACTGGTGTGCAACCTGGTCCTCGGCGCCCTGCTCGCCCGGTTCACCCCGCAGGCGAGGAGGTAGCCGTGCATACTCTCCGTCGCGCGCTGCGGTTGCCGTCGGCCCGGTTGTCGGCCGTCGTCCTGACCGTCGTGGCGGTGGCCGCGGTGTCCGGCCACTGGCTCGCGCCGCTCGACCCGCTGGCCCAGGACCCGGCCCGCACGCTGTCCGGACCCGGCCTCCATCACCTGCTCGGCACCGACGGCCTCGGCCGCGACGTGCTGAGCCGGCTCATCGCGGGAACCTCCTCCTCCATCGTCGCGACGATGGAGGCCGTCGGTACGGCGCTGGCCGTCGGTGTCGCCCTGGGCATCGGCTCCCTGTGGCTGGGCCGGGGGTACGAGTGGACGTCGCTACGTTTCGTCGACGCCCTGCAGACCCTGCCGTACGTCGTGTTCGTGGTCGCCGTGGTCGGTGTGCTCGGCAACGGGCTCACCCAGGCCATGCTCGCGATCGGGCTGCTGTACTCCCCGATCTTCTTCCGGGTCGGCCGGGCCGCCTCGCTCACCCTGCTGCGGGCCCAGTACGTCGAGGCGGCCGAGTTGTTCGGCGCCGGCCGGCTGTGGATCCTGCGCACCCACCTGTGGAGCAAGATCCTGCCGACCATCGCGGTCACCGCCGCGCAGGCCGGGGCCGAGTGCCTGCTCGCCGTGCAGTCGCTGAGCTTCCTCGGCATCGGAGTCCAGCCGCCCGCGCCCACCTGGGGCGGCATGCTGGCCGACGACCTGGGCTTTCTCTCCCAGCAGCCGTGGGCGCCGCTCATCCCCGCCCTCACGATCATGATCACGGTGGGCGCGCTGAACGCCATCGCCGACGCGATCGGCGACAGCGCCGACCTGCCCGTGGACGCCTCGCCGGCCGAGTCCGGCTCCCCTCAGGAGGTGCCCGATGCCTTCGCCGTCCGCTGAGACCCGGACCGACCTCCGGCCCGCCGCCGTTCCGGCCGGAACCCTGTTGCGCGTCGACGGCCTGCACGTCACGGTCGGCGACGGCACCGCCGAGGCCGTACGCGACGTCTCCTTCACCGTCCGGCGCGGCGAGGCCGTGGGCCTGGTCGGCGAGTCCGGGAGCGGCAAGACGCTGACCTGCCGGTCGATCCTGGGCGTCCTGCCGAAGGGCTGCGCGGTCGGCGCCGGGACGATCGACCTGGCCGGCGTGGAGCTGACCGGGCTGACGCGCCGGGAGTGGGACGGCGTGCGCGGCCGTACCCTCGGCGCGGTCTTCCAGGACCCCGCGTCCTACCTCAACCCCTCGATCACGGTGGGCCGCCAGCTCGCCGAGTCGCTCCAGGTGGCGGCCGGGCTGCCCAGGGAACGGGCCCGGACCCGGGCGGTCGAGCTGCTCGACGCGGTGGGCCTGCGCGACCCGGGCACGGTCTATCACCGGTACCCCGACGAGCTGTCCGGCGGCATGCTCCAGCGGGTCCTGATCGCCATCGCGATCGGCGGCGAGCCGGACCTGCTGATCGCCGACGAGGCCACCACCGCGCTGGACGTGGTGATCCAGGCCGAGGTGCTGGAACTGCTCGCCCAGCTGCGGGCCGAGCGCGGCCTGTCGCTGCTGCTGGTCACCCACGACCTCGCCGTGGTCGCCGAGACCTGCGACCGGGTGCTGGTGTTCTACGCCGGGGAGCTGGTGGAGTCCGGCCCGACCGAGCAGGTGCTGCGCTCGCCGGCCCACCCGTACACCGAGGCGCTGCTGCGGATCGCCGAGCCCGGCTCGGTGGAGGTGCTGCCGGGGCAGCCGCCGCCGACCGGCGCCGCACTGCCCGGCTGCCGCTTCGCCGACCGCTGCCCGTACGCCGAGGACCGGTGCACGGCCGGCCCGGTGACGCTGCGCTCGCCGGCTGAGAACCGCGCGGCCCGCTGCGTACGCTTCGAGGAGGCGTCATGAGTCTGCTGGAGGTGGACGGGCTCGGGGTGTCGTACGGCCGGCGGTCCGGCCGGGTGCTGTCCGGCGTGAGCCTGAGCGTCCGGCCCGGCGAGGTCGTCGGGGTGGTGGGGGAGACCGGCTCGGGCAAGACGACGCTGGTCCGCGCCGTGGTCGGCCTCGTCCCGGCGGACGAGGGACGGGTCACCTTCGACGGTACGGAGGTGACGGCGCTGCGCGGCCGGCGGTTGCGCGCGTTCCGCCGGACCGGCGGGATGCAGCTGGTCTTCCAGGACTCGCTGCGCTCCCTCGACCCGGACCTGACCGTGGCGGCGATCGTCGCCGAGGGGCTGACCGTCGCGGGCGGCCTCACCCGCTCCGAACAGGCCGAACGCGTGGACGAGGCGTTGATCCGCGTCGGCCTCGACCCGGCGCTCGGCACGCGGCGGCCCGGCCAGGTCTCCGGCGGGCAACGGCAGCGGGTCGCCCTGGCCCGGGCCATCGCGGTGCGCCCGAAGGTGCTGCTGTGCGACGAACCGGCCAGCGCCCTGGACGCCTCCAGCCGCAACCAGGTCCTGCTGTTGCTGGACCGGCTGCGCCGTGAGCTCGGCGTCGCGATCGTGATGATCTCCCACGACCTGACCTCGCTGGCCGGGTTGGTGGACCGGGTCGCGGTGCTGTTCGGCGGCCGGCTGGTGGAGCAGGGCCCGGTCGGCGAGGTGTTCGGCGACCCCGCCCACCCGTACACCGCGCTGCTGGTCGCCTCCGCCCCGAGCATCGGCGCCCGTCCGCTCGGCCGGTCCGCCGCGAGCCTGCGCCCGGCCCGCGACCGGGAGTCGTGGCCGCACGGCGGCGGGTGCCGCTACGCCCCGCTGTGCCCGTTCGCCACCGCCGACTGCGCCGTCGAACCGCCGCGCGAGGAACGGGCGGACGGCCGGACGGTGGCCTGCCACCACGCCGAAACCTGGTCCGACCTGGTCGGGCAGACGAGAGGAGCGCTGACGTGAGCATCGAGTTCATCGGCATCGCCGCGACCCGGGCGCACACCGAGACCGAGATCGAGAAGGCGTCCGGCGGTCCGCCGGTGAACGCGGACTACCTGCGGGCACTCGCCAGGGCGCACGAGGACGCGGGGTTCGACCGGGTGCTGGTCGCCCACTCCTCGGGCGGCCCGGACGGGTCCATCGTCGCCGACCAGGTGCTCACCGGCACCGACCGGCTCGGCGTCCTGCTCGCGCACCGGCCCGGCTTCGTGGCACCGACGCTCGCGGCGCGCACGTTCGCCACCCTGGACGCCTTCCACCCCGGCCGGGTCGCGCTGCACGTCATCACCGGCGGCGACGACGCGGACCAGGCCAGGGACGGCGACATCACCGACAAATCGACGCGCTACCGGCGTACGGATGAGTTCCTCGACGTGCTGCGCCTGGAGTGGGAGTCCACCGCGCCGTTCGACTACGACGGGGAGTTCTACCAGGTACGCGGCGGCCTTCACGCCGGTACGCCCGGACGGCCGGGTCCCGGTCTACTTCGGCGGCGCCTCCGCGGACGCGATACGGGTCGGGGGCGAGCACGCCGACGTGTACGCGTTCTGGGGCGAGCCGCTGGCCGGCATCGCCGAACGGATCGCCGAACGGATCGCCGAGGTACGCGCCGCCGCCGCCCCGTACGGCCGCGACCCCCGGTTCAGCGTCAGCCTGCGGCCCATCCCGGCCGCGACCGAGACCGAGGCGTGGCCGCCACCGACTACGGAAACCTCATCCGCCTGGTCCGCGCCCAGGCCCTGACCGGCATCCTCGCCTAGAAAGAGAGCGAACATGACCTTCGAACTCCTCGGCATGGTCGGGACGCGCGACGCGTCCGAGACCCACGGCGACCACTACGGCACCATCGACGCCGACTACCTGACGAGGTTCGCCCGGGCGCACGAGACCGCCGGCTTCGACCGGGTCCTCATCGGGTACGGCGCGACCGGCGCGGACGGGTTCGCCGTCGCCGCGCACGTGCTGAACGCCACGACCCGGCTCAAGGTGCTGATCGCGCACCGGCCCGGCTTCGTCGCCCCGACCCTGGTCGCCCGCAAGCTCGCCACCCTGGACCACCTCACCGGCGGCGGCCGGGTCGCCATCCACCACATCAGCGGCGGCGACGAGGCGGACCAGAAACGCGACGGCGACTTCGCCGACCACGACCGGCGGTACGCGCGGACGGCCGAGTTCATGTCGCTGCTGCGGCGGGTGTGGGAGGCGGACCGGCCGTTCGACCACAGCGGCGAGTTCTACCGGGTGGAGGGCGCCTTCAGCACGGTCAAGCCCGCCACGCCCGAGGGCATCCCGCTGTACTTCGGCGGCGCCTCGCCCGCGGCGATCGAGGTCGGCGCCCGGCACGCGGACGTCTACATGCTGTGGGGCGAGCCGAGGCGGCGGATCGCCGAGCGGATCGCCGCGCTGCGCGAGGCCGCCGCCGCGCACGGCCGCACCCTGCGGTTCAGCCTGTCGATCCGGCCGATCATCGCCGACACCGAGGACGCGGCCTGGGAACGGGCCGAACGCATCCGCGCGCTCACCGCCGAGCGGGCCGGCGCCTCGCACCCGTACCGCATGTCCACCTCGGTGGGCTCCGCGCGACTGCAGCAGCAGGCGGCCGAGAACGAACGCCACGACGAGCGGCTCTGGTACGGCATCACCGCGCTCACCGGGCCGGGCGGCAACTCCACCGCGCTGGTCGGCACGGCGGAGCAGGTCGCGGAGGCACTCGACGGTTACCGGCGGGTGGGCGTCGACACCATCCTGATCCGCGGGTTCGACCCGCTCGAGGACGTCGTCGACTGGGGACGGCGCCTGGTCCCGCTGCTGCGCGCGAACGCCGCGGCGCTGGTCTGATCCGATGGCCCCGGCAACGCGCACCACCTGGGGTTGCGCGCCGGCCGCAGTGACGACGTCATCATCGCCGCGGCCGGCCGCGGCGCGCTCGCCCGTGTCACCCGGAACAGCTGAGGCACCGACATGACCGAACCCGCCACCCTGCCGACCATCCACTCCTGGCCCCCCGCCGGCGATCTCCACCCGCGCGGCACCGTCGTGTTGTTTCCCGGGCGCGGCGAGCACGGGGGCGTCTACGAGCGGCTGGGCCGCCGGCTCTCGGCCGACGCCTACGCCGTCCACGCCGCCGACAGCACGCCCGGCGACGACCTGGAAACCCTCGCCCGGCTGGTGGACGAGATCGGCGCGACCGCGACCGGGCCGATCGTGCTGGCCGGGTCGGACACCGGTGCCCTCCAGGCCCTCGCCCTGGCCGCCGCGCAGGACCGTCCGCCGGACGGTGTCATCGTCGCCGGCCTCGCCGCCTTCGGGACGACGCCCCAGTCGTCGTGGGCGGACGAGCTCGAGGCGCGCACCGCCTGCCCCGCGCACCGGCGGCGGCTCACCGACGACATCCGGTTCGTCCGCGGCTCGCTGGCCGCACCGCCCCCGGCGGCGCTGCTGTCCGCGGAACTCCCGCTGGACCGGATCGGCCTGCCCGTGCTCCTCCTGCACGGCGACGCCGACCCGGTCACCCCACCGGCGACCGCACGCTCGATCGCCGCCCGGCTGCCAGCGGCCGAGCTGGGGATCGTCCGGAGAGGACGGCACGACGTCCTCAACGACATCGACCACCGCAGCGTCGCCGCCCACGTCGTGCAGTGGCTCGAACGCCTGCGTTCCGGACCGGACCGCGGCCCCGTCGTGGTCGTCGAGACCCTCAGCTGAGTACGCGTCCCGTTCACCCTCTCCACCGTGAGGTGAGGTCACCATGGCCAGCATCCTGACCGTCTCCGGAAGCCCGTCCGCCACCTCCCGTACCGCGCGGCTCCTCGACCACGTGGCGGTACGGCTCGCGGCCCAGGGCCACGAGGTGACGTCGCTGGAGGTCCGTACGCTGCCGAGCGAGGCGCTGCTCGGCGCGGACTCCGGGCACCCCGCCATCGTCGCGGCCACCGAGTCGTTCGACCGGGCCGACGGCGTCGTCATCGGCACTCCCGTCTACAAGGCGGCGTACTCGGGGCTGCTGAAGTCGCTGCTCGACCTGCTCCCGCAGTACGCGCTGACGGGCAAGACGATCCTGCCGCTGGCCACGGGCGGGAGCACGGCACATGTCCTGGCCATCGACTACGCGTTGCGGCCCGTGCTGTCGTCGATGGGCGCCCGGCACATCGTTCAGGGATGGTTCGTCCTCGACCGCCACATCACGGCGCTCGAGGACGGATCGACGGCCGTCGAGACCGGCACCGATGAGGCCCTCGGCCGCCTGGTCGACCACTTCTCCGCGGAGATCGGCTCCACCGCGCGACTCGCGGCCACCGGCTGAGCGGCCGCCGAGGATCATGATCCCGTCGTACAGAGGCCCAGGGTGACGAGTGCGCTCGCGATCTTGAGTGCCTCGTCCGGCGCGGGGGAGATCTCGGCGACCTTCATCGGCCCCTTCCGCAGGCGGCGGCACGTCTCGACGGCTTCCCGGGGGAGGCGGAATCCGGTGTCTCCCACCGTCACCCGCCCGTCGTCCGTGGTCACGGGCCAGGTGCCGGGGCGCAGCGCGATCCGGTCCGCGAGGTCGATCGGCGTGTCGAGCAGCGCCTGCCGGAAAAGGCCGGTCTTGAGCCCGTCGCCGAACGCGGTCCTGCCGTAGACGATCCGGTCGACGGCGTCCGCGTCGGCGCGGTCGGCCAGCGCCGCCGAGAGCAGGTCCGCGTACTTCCTCATCATCGGCGCGGCCTGTCCGGCGACGTCGTGGCCCAGCGGCAGCGCGCCGGCGAAGTCGTCGGAGCGCAGGATCTCCAGCACCAGGCCGCGCAGGAGATCGGCCCAGGTCAGGGTGTTGATGCTGAGGGTGAGGTGGATCGAGGACGCGTCGGCCGTGCGCACCAGGTGGGGCATGCCCCGGGGCACGTAGAGCACGTCGCCCTCCCGGAGCTCGTACGTTGACGACGAGGCGTCCAGGTCGGAGACGACCTTCCCGCCGCCGGGGTTCGGCACGATCGCGTCGAACAGCTCCCACCGCTTACTTCCGTGGATCTGGACGATGATGATGTCCTGGGCGTCGCAGTGGACCTCGAAGGCCCGCGCGTGCGGCGGCGCGACGTAGACGTTCGCGTCCACCGGGTGCCCGAGGTCCGTCTCGATGTCCTTGCAGAGCGCGTGCAGGTGCGGCAGCAGCAGGTTGACCGTGCCCAGCACGATGGTCGCGCCGCCACGAAAGAACCGCACGGCCTTGACCGGGTCGACGACATCGCCGAGGTCCGCGTAACCGAGCGTCGATTTCGCCACATAACGGTCAGCCGGGATGACCGTCCCGTCCTTGGCGATCCGTACGCCGGGCGTTCGGAGCGCGCTTCCGGTGAGAACCCGGTCGATGTCCTCGACCGAGATGAGGTTCTTCAGATTCGACGCGGCACCGGGTCGGTGGAGCGCCGCCTTTCCGAGATGCCGGGAAAAGAATTCGTCGACGTCTCCGATGAGTGTGGAGAGTGCCGTCACTGCGAGAACTCCTTTTTGTTCTTGTCGTCGGCCGTGGGGACCGGAGAGTCGACGTACTGTTCGGCCTGCAGCCGGTACATCTCGGCGTAGGCGCCGTCGGCGGCCATCAGGCCTTCGTGCGTGCCGTGCTCGATGACCTTTCCCCGCCGCAGCACGTAGATCCGGTCCACGCGGCGTACGGAGGCCAGCCGGTGAGTGATGAGGATGACCGTCCGGCCGTCCGCGGCCAGGGTCCCGACCTTGTCGAAGATCTCCGTCTCCGCCCGGGGATCGAGGGCGGAGGTCGGCTCGTCGAAGACGAGAACGGGCGCGTCGCGGAACCACGCGCGGCCGAGGCCGATGCGCTGCCACTGGCCACCGGACAGCTCCGTGCCGCCCATGAACTCCCGGGCCAGCAGGGTGTCCCAGCCGTCGGGCAGCGACGCGGCCACCGTGTCGGCGCCGCTGGCCAGCCCGGCCCACCACAGGCGTTCGCGGTCGCCGGCGTGGTCGGTGCGGCCGATGGCCAGGTTGACCCGCGCGGTGAACGGCCAGCGGGGGAAGTCCTGGGCGGCCAGGGCGACCCGCTCGAAGACGCCTCGCCGGTCCAGCAACTCGATGGGCACCCCGCCCCAGGTCACCTGCCCGCCGCCGGGCAGATAGAGACCGCACAGCAGCTTGGCCAGGGTGCTCTTGCCCGAGCCGTTCTCCCCGACGAGCGCCACGATCTCGCCCGGCCGGATCACGACGTCGACCCCGTCCAGCGCGGGCCGCGTCTTGTGCGGATAGGTGAAGCGGAGATCCCTGGTGCGGATCTCGACCGGGTGGGGCGGCAGCGCCAGGTCGCCGGTGTGCAGGGCGCGCTGCTCCGCCTCGGCACAGGCCCGCTCCCACTCGAGGACGAACAGTCCCTGCTCGTAGATCTGGTTGGTCGACATGATCAGGCCGATCAGGCTGGTCCGGCCGGTCCTGATGGCCATCACCGCCGCCCCGGCCACCGCGAGCGGGACGGTGCCCACGAGGAGCAGCGCGCCGAGGGCGGCGTAGGTCGCCACGCTCGCCAGGCCCGACAACGCGTCGCCGGCCAGCACGCCGCGCGCCTCGGCGCGGCCCAGCCGTTCCTGCTCCTCCTCGGCCACCGACGACAGCCGGTCGTAGTGCGCGAGCAGGTACGGCGCGGCGCCGTGCGCCCGGATCTCCGGGCCGGTGTTCGGGCTGCTGAGCAGGTCGCCGAGGACTTCGAGCTGACGCGTCAGGTCCATGTAGCGCTTGGCCGAGGCGAAGCGCGCCCGCGCGGCCCGTACGGCGCTCCAGCCCTTCGGCGCGATCGTCGCCAGGAGCAACGGTAGGAGGAGCGGGTGCAGCACCGTGAGAACCCCGGCGGAGGCCACCAGGTTCGTCAGGCCCGTGAGGAGCGCGACCGCGTTCGTGATCACGACGCGGGTCGCCCGGGTGCCCTGGCGGGCCGCTCCCAGCAGGTTGTGGAAGCCGGCGTCCTCCAGGGCGGCGAGTTCCACCTTCGCGGCCCTCTCCAGCAGCCGCGTGTACGCCAGGCGCTCGGCCCGCGGGCCGAGCCGGCTCGCCGCGGCCTTGCTGGCCGCCCGCATCACGCTGGCCGTCCCGGCGGCCAGGGCGATCGCGGCCAGCGCGGGCCCGGCGGCGAGCAGCCGGTCCCGGGACGGCCCGCCGGCCATCAACGGCACGAGGACGCGGTACGTCGACATCAGCGTCACCACGGTCGCGACGCCCCCGATGAGTTCGGCGATCACGATCGCGGCGAGCGCCCCGGGGGCCGCCGCCCGCCCCAGCCGGACCGTGACGGCCATCAGCCGCGGAAGCTCGCGGGCCATCGTGAAGAAGCCGACCCGCGAACCGGCGCCCTCGTGACGGAGCTGGCCGAGGGACAGCCGGATGCCGGAGCCGAAGAGTTCGTCGCGGGCCGCTTCGGCCGCCGCGCCTGCGCGATGCCGTCCCATCAGGCCACCAGGAACGGGCGAGCGGCTGGACCCGGCGCGTCCCCGGTCACCGTCAGCAGGGCCAGCGCGACACCCGCCGCGCCGGTCAGCAGGCCCTCGCCACCGGTGGCGAAGCCGAGCGGCAGGTCCGGGTCGAAGGCGCCGAGGACCCGGTCGAGCAGATCGCCCACGGCCGTCCCGAACCGCTCGTCGTCGGCCGCGAAGGCCCCCGTGACCAGCAGCAGCCCGCCGAGCCCGTGGCAGAGGTCCGGCGAAGCGCCGATGCCCCATGCCTCCGGATGGTCGAGCAACGCGGTCATGGCCTCGCGGGCGACGCTCTGGTAGCCCGGTTCGTTCAGGGCCCGTCCGGCCAGCCAGAGGGCACGGGCGATCCCGGGGACGCCGTAGCACCACGACGCCCGGCGCGGCGAGGGCAGCCGGTCCCGCCCCGCGACTCCGGCGGGCCAGGCGATGCCCCACTCGTCGGTGTGCGCCACGTCCAGCAGCCAGTCCGCGATCCGCGCGAGCGTACCGGCGGGGACCTCGGTGTGCTCCTCGCTGAGCAGGGCGAGGAGCGCCAGCGGGCCCGCGGCGCCGTGGGCCAGGCCGCAGTCGGCGTAGCCCTGGGGCAGGGCCCAGGCCGGGGGGACCCGGTGCGGCGGCACGTGGAACGGCGGGTCGCCGGCGGCGGCCTTCGCCAGCGCGCCGACCACGGCCCGCCGTCGCTCCGGCAGTGGCCGCATCAGCAGGTAGACGCCGACGCCCGTGGTCCCCTCCATGAGGTCGTGGTTCTCCACGTGGTTCTCCACGCGATCGATCGCTCCGTCCACCTTCGCCAAGAGGTTCCCGTAGCGGCCGGTCGGTCCCTTCAACAGCGCGGCCGCGACGCCGAGGCCGGCGAGGCCGCCGTTGAACAGCCCGGCCGGTCCGGCCGTCGTGAGCCCGCCTTCCAGGAACCGGTGGCCGATCCTGTCCCACCCCGCCTCGGGTTCGAGCCGGTGCAGCGCCGCGTAGAGATGCGCGCGGCCGACGTGGTCCGGCCGACGCCCTGGCCCCGCCGCCGTGCCATCGGGTGTCCCGCCGGAAGCAAGGCGAGCCGCCACGTCGCCTGCGATTCGGCGGGCGGCGGCTCGCCGTGCGGCATCGATCAAATGCACATACCGGGAGCCATGGCGCCGTACGTCGGGCTGCAGGTCCCGCAGTCCTGCGTCGCGCCGCAGGTACCGCTCCAGGACACCTGCGTCCCGCAGGTGCTGTCGCTACCGCTGCAGGACTGAATCGGAGTGACGGAATCCGATTCCATCAGCAATTCGATGTCCAGGTCGAAGATGCTCTCATCCACATCGGGAGATGCGACCGGCGGCATATTTTTCCTTCCTGTTCATTGAAGAACGCCGCAGGGCCTGCGGCGCGCCGAAAGTCTGCCATGCCGCGCTTACCGATCGCTGACGTCGCGAATGGTTGCCATTCCGGGTTAATTCGCTGGTACGTTCTGGGTCGGGTATCGCGACTACTCGCTTAACTGATCTGGTCAGATTTTCGAGTTCAATCAGCGTGCACGGAGAGATGCTGCATGACAGATATGCCGAGACTCAGGGCCGCCGAACGCGTGCTGGTGCGCATGAGCGTGCTGCCGGCCGGCTCGGCGGCGCGGACCCGGAGTGACGGCGACGACCCGGTCGGTTACCTCCGCTCGATGATCGCCGACCCGCTGGTGCGGGAGGCGATCGCGGTGTCGAGCCCGTCGCTGACGCACACGCTCGACGCGCTGGAGGCCGGGCGCCCGGTCGACCCCAAGAAACTGCGGCGCGCCGTGATCTCGGTCTCCCGTTACGCCCTTCGCATGGCGACCCGGGCCACGCCCTTCGGCGTCATGGCGGGGGTGTCCGAGGCGCGCTTCGACCACGCCGCCAAGGTGGAGTTCGGCGACGAGCACCGCAAGAGCGCCCGCCCGGACGTCGGCTGGCTGCACGCGCTGGTGCGCGACTGGGAACGCCGGCCCGAGGTCGTCCGGCGGCTGCGCGTGGTCCGCAACAACCTCAGCTTCATCCGCGGTGACCGGCTCGTCCTGCCGCACCTGCCCGTGGGCGACGACGGGCCCGCGCTCGAGGTGTCCGTGCGCCGCACCCCCGTGGTCTCGGCGGTGATCGAGCGGGCCCGCCGCCCGGTGCCGTTCACCGAGCTGACCGAGCACCTGCGCGACGCCTTCCCGCAGGGCTCGCCGGAGGCCGTGGAGCGGGTGCTGCTGCAGCTCATCGAGCGGTACCTGCTGCTGACCGAGCTGATGCCCCCCGACGACGCCGACCCCGTCCGGCACGTCCTGGACCGGCTCCCTCCGGGGGAGGGGACCGGGCTGGACGAGGCGGCCGCCGCGCTGGACGCCTACGCGGCCACGCCGATGGCCGCGGGACTGACGGCGTGGAACGAGGTCATCCGCACCACCCGGCGGCTGGGCGAGAAGCAGCACGCGCCCCACGTGGACGTGAGACTCGACGCCGACGTGACGCTTCCCTGGGCGGTGGCCGAGGAGCTGGAGTCCGTCGCCGCGGTGCTGACCCGCGTCACCCCGCCCGACCGCGCTGCACCCCACATGCGCGCCTATCACGACGACTTCGTGGACCGGTACGGAACCGGCCGGCTGGTTCCGGTCAAGGAGCTCCTGGATCCGGAGAAGGGACTCGGCACCCCGGCCGGCTACCGTACGTCGACCCGCGACGTCGGCCGGCCGGAGCCGAACCGGTACCGCGAGCGCGTCTTCGGCGAGCTCGCCCAGCGCGCGCTGCTCGACGGAGCGCACGAGGTCGAGCTCGACGCGGCGATGATCGACCGCCTCTCCGGCGCGGACGACGGACGCCTGCCGCCGACGCTGGAGATCGGCGCCCACCTCCTGGCCGAGTCGGTGACCGCGCTGGAGAACGGCGACTTTCGCCTCGCTCTGGCGACGATGCCGCTGTCGCGCCGGGCGGGCGCGCTGAGCGGCCGCTTCGCCTACCTGCTCGACGGTCTCCGTGACCAGACCGCCCGGATCCTGCACGAGGACCGCACCGTCCGGCCGCAGCTCACCTTCCAGGCGAACTGGACGCGGGTCTCCAACGTGGCCCGCGTGCCGCAGCTGACCGACCACGGCCTGCCGGTCGGGACGTTCGCGGACCCGGGCGACCGCTCGGTGATCGACCTGGACGACCTGGTCGTCGGCGCGGCGAACGGACGGCTGTTCGTGCACTCGCTGAGCCGCGACACCGAGATCGCCCCGACGACCCTGCACATGCTGGTGGTGAGCCGGGTCGGCCCGGAGATCGCCCGCTTCCTCTACGACGTCACCGAGGCCCGCCACCGGGCGTGCAACGCGTGGACCTGGGGTGAGCTCGACGCGATGCTGCCGTTCCTGCCCCGGGTCCGCCACGGCCGTACGATCCTGGCCTCCGCGACCTGGCGGCCCGACGTCGGCCTCATCGACGCCGGCCTGACCGAGAGCGAATGGCTGCGCCGCCTCGACGCCTGGCGCGAGCGCTGGCGCGTGCCGTCCGAGGTGTTCATGACGAACGGCGACAACCGCATCGGGCTCGACCTGGAGGCGCCGCTGCACCGCCGGATCCTGCGCCACGAGCTCGGCCGCCGCCCGAGCACGCTGCTGGTCGAGTCGCCCGGCGGGGAGGGCTTCGGCACCGGCTGGTCGAACGGGCGTGCCACCGAGCTCGTCGTCACGCTGAGCACGGGCTCCTCGGAGCCCCCCGTCCGTACGCCGGCGACGGTGCGGAGCCGTCCGTCGGCGCACCGGCCGGGCGGGGAGTGGCTGTTCGCCAAGCTGTACGCCTCCGCCGACCGGCACGCCGAGCTGATCGGCCGGCGGCTGCCGGCGCTGCGGGCGGCGTTGCCGTCATCGGTGGACCGGTGGTTCTTCATCCGCTACTTCGACCCCGAGCCGCACCTTCGGCTCCGGTTCCACGGCAGCCCGGACCGCCTGAACGCCGAGGTCCTGCCGCTGGTGCACGACTGGGCGGACGGGCTGTGCCAGGCCGGGCTCGCCCGGACGCTGGTGCTCGACACGTACGAACCGGAGGTCGAACGCTATGGCGGGCCCGAGGCCCTGGAGGCGGCCGAGCGGGTCTTCCAGGCGGACAGCGAGGCGGTGATCGAGCAGCTCGGCCTGCGCCTGCCCCTGCGGCCCGAGCTGCTCGCGGCGGCGAACTACGTGGACCTGGTGCGCGCCTTCGGCGCCCCCGACTGGCGCGACTGGTTCCTGCACGCCTATCCGAAGGGCGAGCACCACGCCGCCTTCCAGGCGATACGCCGCACCGCGATCGAGGTCATCGACGGGCTGGACCTCGACCCGCGCCTGACCGCGATCTGGGAGCGCCGCCGGACCGCCGTGGCGGCGTACGGCAAGGTGATCCGTTCGCTGAACCGCCGGCCACCGCTTCCGGCGCTGCTGCACATGCACCACAACCGGCTCGTCGGGGCGGCCCCGGAGGCGGAGGGCGCCTCGTACGCGATCGCGCGTGGCGCGCTCCAGGCCCTGGCGGACCGCGACAGGCACGCGAAGTGACGCCGGGCGGAGCGACGGCCACCGGCGCCGTGCGGACGGAGGCGGCGGCCGTCGTCGCGGAGGTGGCGCGGCGGCTGGCCGACCCGGTCGCGGTCACGCGGATCACCGGGGCGGCGGTCGACCAATTCCCGGACGGCAGTACGCCCGCCACCTGGCATCCGGCCGCGCTGAACGAGGGATGCCCGGGGATCGCGCTGCTCCACGCCGAACTGGGCGACCGGCCGAGCGCGCACGCGTACCTGGCCCGGGGAGCGGGGGCCGCGCTGCCCGGCCGGGGCGGCCTGTTCGCGGGACTGCCCGCCGTCGTGTTCGCCACACGGGCGGCGGTGACACGGCCCGGCGACTACGCGAGCCTGCTCGCCCGCGCCGAGCCGGCGGTCCGCGCGGCCGCGAGCGAACGGGCCCGCGAGGAGCTGGACCGCATCGCCGCCGGACGGCCCGGGACCGCCTTCGCCGCGTACGACGTCGTGCAGGGTCTCACCGGCCTGGGCCGGCTGCTGCTCGGCACCGGACACGCCGAGCCGGCGGTGCGCTCCCTCATCGCCCTCACCGAGCCGGTCGAGATCGACGGCGTACGCGTGCCCGGGTGGTGGGTGGCCCACGCTCCGCTGAAGAACACACCCGACCGCGACGGCCACTTCAACTTCGGCCTGGCGCACGGAATCGCGGGCCCGCTGTCCCTGCTGGCCATCGCCCACCGGGACGGCCTGCGCCTGCCGGGGCAGGAGGCGGCGATCGAGCGGATCGTCGCGTGGCTGCTGGAGTGGCTTCACGAGGGCTCGTGGCCGCCGGTCGTCACCCTCCACCGGCAGCTCCGCGGCCCGGACGGATCGGCGCGGCCCGACCGGCCCGGCTGGTGTTACGGCGCGCCGGGCATCGCCCGCGCGCTCCAGCTCGCCGGCCTCGCGCTGAACCGGCCGTCCTGGCGGGAGACGGCCGTGTCGGTGCTGCGCCGCGCGCTCGCCCGTCCCTGGGACGAGTGGGAGATGATCGACGCCGGCCTGTGCCACGGCTGGGCGGGCATGCTGCACATGACGCGCCTGATGGCGGCCGACGAGGGCGCCGCCGACCTGCGCGAGGCGGCCGACGGGCTCGCCCGCCGGGTCGTCGGCTGTTTCGATCCCGAAGCCCCGTTCGGCTTCCGGTACGCCGCGGGAGCCGGCGCGATGGTCGCACCGGACCGGGCGGGCTTCCTGGAGGGCGCGGCCGGAATCGCGCTGGCGCTGCACGCCTACGCGAACGACGAACCCGCGAGGACCGGCTGGGACACCGCCCTGCTGCTGAACTGACGTCGAGGGGGACGGGCGGGCGCCGGCGCGCGGCGGTCACCTCGCGTGACGCGCCGGCGCCCGCCGGTCCGGTCACCGGCGGGGGCTCAGCCGATCAGGGGCGGAGACACGTGGTCGTCCGGGGAGAAGACGTCCTCCGCCCCGGTCACCTGCCCCTGATCACGCGGCCGGGCCCGCCGCCGGTCCACTTGCCGGCGGTGTCACCCGCCTCGACGGTGATGACGTAGCGCCGTCCCGGCG
Source organism: Actinoallomurus oryzae (assembly GCF_039541955.1). Lineage (NCBI taxonomy): Bacteria > Bacillati > Actinomycetota > Actinomycetes > Streptosporangiales > Thermomonosporaceae > Actinoallomurus > Actinoallomurus oryzae. The sequence goes on from NZ_BAABHF010000015.1 coordinate 93,370, forward strand.
TGAGCCCCGTCAGCGTGTACGCGGTGTCCCGGGTGGTGACCGCCGTGTTGATCGGCGTGAACGGCCCGGTACCGACCGGGTGGCCGTTCACGAGCACCCGGTATCCGGCGACCTGCTGGTCGTCGGTCGCCTGCGGCCACGAGAGGACGGCGCCGGTGGCGCTGATCCTCGCGACCCGGACCCGGCTGTGGGCCGGCCATGTGGGTACGGCCCGGTCGTAGGCCGGGCCGGTCGTCAGTTCCGCCGTCGCCGGGTAGGTGGCGGCGTTCCCGCCGGCGTCCACGGCCCGCAGGCCGACCTGGTAGGTCGTGCCGGGCTTCAGGCCGGTGAGGGTGTAAGAGGTGTCGGTGCCGGCGACCGTGCCGGCCGCGTCGCCGTTGAGGAGCACCACGTAGTGGCCGACTCCGTGGTCGTCGTCCGCAGGTGTCCAATCGACCCGTCCCCAGGTGGTACCCACGCTCGCGGCGTCGACCTTCAGGGCGTCCGACGCGGTCGGGACCCGCGGCGGCGTGCGGTCGGGTGATCCGGTGGTCCGGGCGTCGGCGTCCGGGCCGGGCGTGGAGTTGCCCGTGGCGTCGCGGGCCGCCACCGAGACGTGGTACGTCAGAGCGGGACCGAGCCCGTCGAGCGTCGTCCCGGTCGCGTCGCCGCCGACGCTCGTCACGATGTGGCCGTCGAGGAGGACGTCGTAGGCGGCGACACCCGTGTCGTCCGTCGCGGCCGGCCAGGAAACGGTGAGCGCCGTGTCCGTCGCCGCGGCGGTCAGCGCCGCCCCGGGCGGCCAGGACGGTGCGTGCCCGGCGTCGGCGGTGCCACCGCTCATGGTGGTGTCACCGGTGAACGCCAGGCCCGAGGAGTGCTTGATCTCCCATGGGGCGTCCAGGCCGCTCAGGCGAACGTCCTTGAACGTGCTGTCGGTCAGGTAGGACAGCTGTGCCTGCCCGGCACCGGTGAAGGTGACGTGGTCGAAGCTCAGCCGGGTGTGTGGCCGGTCGGCGACGCCCACGACGTCGATCGCGGCGCTTCCGGTGCCGTCGACCGTCACGTTCGAGACGGTGACGTCCTGGAACCGCGCCCGCTGACGGGCGGGCTCGACGACGATGGCCGCGTTCGGGTCGCTGTAGGCGGAGGTGAAGATGAACCCCTGCGCGGCGATGTTCTTCATGGCCGTGTCGCGGAAGACGACGTCGCGGCCACCGCCGCCGTTCGTGGGCACGGTCTTCATCCGCAGCCCGACGTCGGTGCCGTCGACGACGTTCTGCTCGGCGAGCACGTTCTCGATCCAGGAGCCGGTGTGGCTGCCCACGACGACCGCGCCGTGCCCGTGCCGGAAGTAGTTGTCGGCGATCCACGCGTTGCGGGTCGGCCGCTGATCCTCGCTGGCGGCGCCGAGTCCGGCGGCGAAGTTCATCGCGTCGTCACCGGTGTCGAAGACGTCGTTGATGACGGTGAGCCCGTCGCCGTGGCTGAACTCGATGCCGTCCGCGTTGTTGACGTCGTAGGTCAGCAGCTTGACGTCGTTCACGGTGACGTCATCGCTGTGCAGGTTGACCAGGGTGTGGGCCGACGGGTTCTCCGCCTTGAAGCCGCCGTAGTACACGCCGTCCACGCCGCGCATCGTGATCAGGCTGGACCGGGTCGGGTACGGCGCGGGGTTGCCGTACTTCTGGCCCGCCTGCTCGACCTGCGCCTTGGCGAGTATCCCGTTCTGCTGCCACGTGCTCGAACTGCTCTTCGCCGAGACCGGGAAGTAGCCCTCGTCCAGCCCGTTCTGCTTCCAGCCGTTGCCGTCGATGGTGCCGGGGCCGACGATCCGGATGTCGTGCAGGCTGCCGTAGTCGTAGGTGTGCGCGTTCAGCAGGGAGTAGTAGCGCTCGTCGGTGGAGTAGTCGTACAGGCGGAAGTGGTAGGGGTACTCGTCCGGGTTCGTGCTGCCGAGCAGCTTGGCGCCCGCGTCGACCTTGAAGGTCATGTCGCTCTTCAGCCACAACGCGCCCGACACGAACGTCCCTGCGGGCAGGAGCACCGTGCCACCCTTGTCGCAGGCGTCGATGGCCTTCTGGATGGCGACGGTGTCATCGGTGGTGCCGTCGCCCTCGGCGCCGTACCGCGTCACGTCGAACACGTGCGACGGTGCCGCGGTCGTCTGTGCGACCGCCCTGCCGGCGCGGGACTCGGTGCCGTCGGCGGCGACCGATCGTACGGTGAAGCGGTACCGGTGGTGCGGCTCGAGGCCGGTGACGGTGAAGTTCTGCTCCACGACCTTCACCTGGTCGGCGTTGCCCGGGTCCGCGTAGAACCGGTCGATGAACCGCTTGGCGTCGGTGTCGTTGCCGCGCTGGGCGTCGCCGACGAACCGGCCGTCGGCGTAGATGTGGTAGTCGACGGGCGCTGGCCCGGACGACGGCCCGCGCCAGGTGAGCGTGACGCTCGAGTCGTCGTAGGCGAGGCGCGGCACCGTGACGTGCGTCGGCGCCGCCGGGCGGGGACCGCGGTGATCGCGCGCGTGGGCCGCCGCCGGGCCGGCCGTGAGCACCACGGCGCCGGCGACCGCGACCGCTAACCGTGTCGCCCGCCGTCTCGTCGCCGGCCATGTGCCTGCTCGTCTCATCCTCGCCTCGCCTTTCTCGAACCTGCCGCAGCAGGTGGCAAGCGCTTTCCTCTACATCGTCGGCAAACCTTTGCCTGCGTGTCGCCGACGTCGCGACCGATCTTCCCTTCTGATGGAAAATGCGCACTTGGTGGGCATGGTCAACGCTGCGGCGGGCTCCTGCGCCTTAGATAGGGAAAGCGCTTTCCGTTATCGCGAGAGTAAGACCGATTCATTCGATCGATCAAGGATTTTCCCTAATTTTCCCAAATGGTCACCGGAGCCGGGTGATCGCCCGGCGTACGCGCCGCGCAGCAGGACAGCCGCTGACCGGCAGCGGCTGAAGTGGACGTGGAGGCCGCCACCGCACGACACCGCCTCCGGGCGGCTCACGCCGTAGTCGCCGCCGCCGAGCACTTCGGACACCTGGTGCTGACCCGCCCCGACGCCATCATCGACGACGAGCTCGCCGCGCTCTTCGATGATCTGGTCAACGGCCTCCTGCGCCGAACCTGAGCAGAAGGCCGCGTCGCCTCCCGGGAACTCCACTTAGCCGGCGGCGTACGCGTGCGCGATATGGCGAGAACGGGTGCGCATTGTGGCGAATGTGCCCGCCGGTGTGCTGTTAGCGTTGCCGCGCGGCCATCACCGTCGACGAGGACACGCGACTGCGGGAGAGCACCCTGGCTGTCCTCATCGGCCTCGGTGAAACGGCGCGGCGGCGAACATTCATGCGTTCGCCCTGAATCTGGAACTGGAGCCCTTGATGCGCGCCTTGCTCGTGCCGGTCCTCGTGCTGCTCGGAGTCGCGTCGGTGACGGGGGGCTGCGGCGGCGGCTCGTCCTCCTCGACCGACACCAAGACCCAGCCGCCCCCGCTCTCGGTGGCCAGCCCGACGCCAACGCCGTCCAGTAGCCGGTCGCCGCGGCCTTGGGTGCGGTCGGCCTGCCCGTTGGTGAGCCCCTCGGCGATCGCCTCGGCCATGGGTACGCGCAAGCCCAAGTCCATGGAGATGAAACTCAGCCACAGTCCGAATTTCCATACCTGCCGTTACCAGATCGGCAGCGGGCAGTGGGTCCAGGTGGACGTGGGCACGAGCAAGGCGAGTACCACCGCCGAACAGACGGTTCAGCTCAGCATCGGAAAATACACCGGATCACTCGAGAAGGTGACCGGATTGGGCGACGCGGCACTGTACACCAGCGGCAGCGACGTGAACAAGGACGAAATTCTTGCGGTCGCCCGTCTCGAGGGGACCGAGATGCGCACCGTCGCGATCAACGCATTCTTCAATGGCCACTCAAAGGACGGACTAATCAAGATCGCGCGTATCGTTTTGAGGGAGATATGAACGTGCGGCCCGGGTATCTCGCCGCCGCCTGCGGATGTCTTCTGGCGCTGGCCGGATGCACGAGCGACAAGAAGGACGAATGGGATGGGCGAGGCCGGCCGATACCGGTCCCGAACGAGCCGTCCCCCTCGCAGCCCGCGGATATGTTCGTCACGGGCCTCGGCGGGCTGGAGCAGGCGTTGGAGGGCCGGGTCATGGCCGCCGGCGGCCTGGTCCGCCCCATCGCGACCCGATGCGACACGGTCGACATCGCACCGTCGTTCACCTGCCGGATCACCTACATGGGGCAGGTCATCACCTACACCGTGACAACGCGGCAGACGACGAGCACGAACTACAACTGGCGAGCCACCCCGGACGTGCTGGTCACCACGAAGGCGGGCATCGAGGCCGCGCTGTGGCGCAAGTACTCCTCGCAGGCGACGGCCATCCGCTGCGACGCCTCGCTGCCGACGCAGCAGCGCGTGAGGCCGGGCACCAAGCTCAAGCAGCGCTGCTATTTCAAGCCGACCTTCAAGAACCAGTACTTCGGTGATGACACCGACAACGCCGGCCGGACCGTCGCGGTCGGCATCGTCATTCCCGACGGCCCGATCGAGCTTGTGCCCCGAACCCAATAGCGTGCGCCGTTGGCCTTGGCGCGCACCCTTCACGGTGGCAAGGCCGATCCGCGCCCGCAGGTCACAGCCCCGCCGCAGCGGACCGTCGATCAGGCGCTCACGGTTCCACCGGTGCGTCGCGGAGTTCGCGGCGGAGGATCTTGCCGGTGACGCTCTTCGGCAGGTCGTCCTCGATCAGCACTTGGGCAGGGGCCTTGTAGACGGCCAGCCGGGCGCGGCAGAAGTCCCGGAGTTCGGTCTCGGTCGCGGTGGCGCCGGGGCGGAGGCTGACGAAGGCACGCACCGTCTCGCCCCGGTACGGGTCGGGCACGCCGACGACGGCCGCCTCGCGTACGGCCGGATGCTCGTACAGCACGTCCTCCACCTCGCGCGGCCAGATCTTGTAGCCGGCCGCCACGATCATGTCCTTCTTCCGGTCGACGAGGTAGACCCAGCCCGCGGTGTCCATGAAGCCGACGTCCCCGCTGAGCAGCGTGCCCTCCGGGAACGCGGCGCGGGTCTGCTCCGGTTTGTTCCAGTAGCCCGCGGCGACCTGCGGGCCGCCGATGGCCAGTTCGCCGACCTCTCCGGGGGGTAGCGGCCGGCCGTCGTCACCGCGGATCTCCACGTGGACGCTCGGCAGGGGCACGCCGATCGCCAGGGCTCCGGACGTCTCGTCGACCGGCGCGCGGGTGCCGAGCGGCACGGCGACCGCGGCCGAGGTCGTTTCGGTCAGGCCGTAGGCGTTGTGGATGTAGACGCCGAACTCGTCGGCGAACCGGCGTACGGTGGCGGCCGGCACCGGTGCGCCGCCGCTGAGCACCTTCGTCAGCGAGCTCAGGTCATGGTCGCGGGTCGCGGGCTCGGCCAGCAGGGCGATGAACGCGGTGATCGACCCGATGGTGAACGTCGGCCGGTAGCGCTCGACCAGCGCCGCCGCCGTACGGGCGTCGAACCGGTAGGTCAGCACCAGCGGCAGGCCGCCGCCGAGACCGAGGGCCAGGTGCATGGCCAGCCCGGTGATGTGGAACAGCGGTGCGACGGTGAGGATCGAGTCGCCGTCGCCCAGGCCGATCCAGGTCCGGCAGGCGCCGACCTGGTAGGCGAGGTTGCGGTGCAGGTTGATCGCGCCCTTGGCCGGGCCGGTGGTGCCGGAGGTGTAGCTGAGCAGCGCCGCGTCGTCCGGTCCCGGGCTCGCCGGGGCCCGCGGCGCGCCGCCCTCCTTGAAGATCGCCAGAACGTCGTCGTCCGCGTCGTCCGGCCAGGGACCGGTGAGGTCGGCGGCGAGGGCACCGTCGCGGGAGTAGAGGACGTGCCCGGGCGTGCTCCCGGCGGGCAGCGCGGCGACCACCCCGCGGGCGGCGGGGTGCGCGACCAGGACCCGGGCGCCGGAGTCGGTGAGCAGGTGGGCGAGCTCCCGTTCCTTGTACATCGGGTTGACCGGGACGACCGTGCCGCCGAGCTTCCAGACAGCGAGCACGGCCAGCACGCAGACCGGGGTGTTCTGCAGCGCGATCGCGACCCGGTCGCCCGCGCCGACGCCGCGCCGTTCGAGCCCCGCCGCGAAGGCGTCGCTCAGCCGGTCGACCTCGGCGCGGTCGAGGGTGGTGCCGAAGTAGTGGAGCTGCGGCGCGTCCGGCCGCTCGGCGACGCGGCGGCGGAACAGCTCCACGACGCTGTCCGCCTCGAGCTCGATCTCACCGGGCACACCCGGCGCGTACAGCGCCTGCCAGTAGGGAGTCATGAGTCCTCCTTCACGCGTGCGGGGCCGTCGGTCGCGGCTCGTCCTCGATGCCCAGGTGGCGGGCGATGGTCGCGGGATCCTTCTCCAGCTCCTCCGGGGTGCCCTCGGCGACGATCTCGCCCCGCTGGATGAGGCACGCGTGGTCGGCCAGCGGGAACGCGAGGGCGGCGTTCTGCTCGACCAGCAGCATGGTCATGCCGGTGGCGCGGATCGCGGAGATCGCCGCGAAGACGGTGTCGACCAGCGCGGGGGACAGGCCCATCGACGGCTCGTCGAGCAGCAGCAGGGACGGCGCCGTCATCAGCGCGCGGCCGATCGCCAGCATCTGCTGCTCGCCGCCCGACATCAGCGCGGCGGTCTGGTGACGGCGTTCGGCCAGCCGGGGGAACAGGTCGTACACCTCGTCGACCAGGGCCGTACGGCGCCGGCCACGGGCGTACGCGGAGAGGCCGAGGTTCTCCTCGACGGTCAGGCAGCCGACGACCATCCGGCCCTCCGGCACCAGCGCCAGCCCGAGCCGGGCGACCCGGTGGGCGGGCATCCCGGTGATGTCGGTGCCGTCGAAGACGACGCGCCCGCCGCTCGGGCGCAGCAGCCCGCCGATCGCGCGCATCGTGCTCGACTTGCCCGCGCCGTTGGCGCCCAGCAGAGCGGCGACCCGCCCCTTGCCGAGGGAGATGTCGAGACGTGACACGGCGCGGATGGAACCATAGGTCACCTCGAGCGACTCGACGGTCAACATGGTCTCTCGTCCCCTTCTCTATCACTTGCCGAAGTACGCCTTGCGCACCTCGGGGCGGCGCAGGCAGAGATCCGGCTCGTCGCAGGCGATGACCTCGCCGGAGGCCAGCACGGCGACCCGGTCGCAGATCGCCTGGATGAGGCGCATGTTGTGCTCGACCACGACGATCGTCGTGCCGCTCTCGCGCAGGCCGGTCACCAGCTCGCCGATCCCGGTCCAGTCGGCCGCGTTCATGCCGGCGGTCGGTTCGTCCAGGAGCAGCAGCCGGGGTCGCGACACCAGCGCACGGGCGATCTCCAGCCGCCGCTGGTCGCCGTACGGCAGGGTCTCGGCCAGCCGGTCGGCGGCGTCGCGCAGGCCGACCGCCTCCAGGGTCTCCAGCGCCTGATCCCGCAGCTCGCGCACTTCCGCGCGGGCCCGTGGCGTGCCGGCCGAGCCGCGGAAGCCACCGACCCGGCGGCGCCGGTACGCACCGGCGAGCACCTGCTCGGCGACGGTGAGGCCGCGCAGCAGCCGGATGTTCTGGAACGTACGGGCGACGCCCAGCCGGGCCAGGGCCTGCGCCGGCAGCCGGTGGCACGCGTCGCCGTACAGCCGGATCGAGCCGCCGTCGGAGGGCAGCAGGCCGCTGATGATGTTGAGCAATGTGGTCTTGCCGGCCCCGTTGGGCCCGGCGATCCCGAAGACGGTGTCGCGGGGGACGGTGAGGTCGACCGAGCGCAGTACGCTCAGCCCGCCGAACCGCTTGGCCAGGCCGTCGACGACCAGCGCGTCCGCATCGGTCATGACCGCACCTCCGCGGGTTCGCGCGCCGTCTCCGGCGCCGGCGCGGTACGGCGTCCGTCCCGCAGCCGCCGCCAGCGCAGCGGGTCGACGAGGCCGCCGGGCATCCAGATCATGATGATCAGCAGCAGTGCCCCGTCGATGATGGCCTGCCCCTGGCCGATGAACTGGTTCACGTACACCGGCAGCCCGGTGAAGACGACCGCGCCGATGACCGACCCGAACCAGTGGTACGCGCCGCCGAGCACGACGCAGGCGATGACCGTCACGGCCAGGTCGATGTAGAAGCTGTCCGGGTCGATGTAGCGCAGCAGCCCCGCCTGCAGCACGCCCCCGACCCCGCCGAGCACGCCGCTGATCACGAAGGCGGCAGCCTGCACGCGGCGTACCGGGATGCCCATCGTCGCGGCGACCGTGGGGTCCTCCCGGGTCGCCACCGCCGCCGTGCCGAACCTCGACCGGGCGAGCCGGGCCAGGACCAGGCAGGCCACCGCCAACACCACGATGAGCTGCCACAGGTGGACCTCGACCGGCACCACCTCGCCCTGCGAACCCCCGGTCAGGCCGCCGAGGTTCACCACGACGACCCGGGTGACCAGGATGAGCGCGACCGTGGCCAGCGCCAGCCAGTGGCCGGCCAGCCGGATCAGCAGCAGCCCGGCGACCGCGGCGACCACCCCGCCGCCGAGCCCGCCGACGAGCAGCGCGGCCCACAGCCCCAGGCCCGCGGAGGTCATCAGGTGGGTCGCGGTGAACGCGCCGACCGCGGCGAAGCTCACCGTGGCGAAGCTGAGCAGCCCGGCCCACAGCGTCATGTACGTGCTCAGCGCGAGGACGGCGCCCGCGAGCGCGAACTCGGCGGCGCTGACCAGGAGCGTCAGTTGCTGTCCCATCTAGGCCCTCCCCAGCTCGACCGTCTTGAGCAGGCCGCGCGGCCGGACGACCAGGACGACCAGCAGGAGGCCGAAGGTGATCGCGTCCTGGAAGGAGTTGGAGATGTACTGGGCCGACAGCACCTGGACGACGCCGATCGCGAATCCGCCGAACGCCGCGCCGCGCACGTCGCCCATGCCGCCGATGACGACCGCCGCGAAGCCCTGGAGCAGCAGGCCGTCGCCGAGGCTGAAGGTGAAGGTCTGTCCGTCGGCGTAGAACACCCCGGCCAGTCCCGTCGCGGCGCCGGCCAGGGCCGCCGCGGTCAGGATCGCCACGCGCGGGTTCACTCCGCCGAGCATGGCCGCGCCGCGGTCGTGGCCCACGGCGCGGATCGCCGCGCCCAGCCGGGTGTGCCGGAGGATCACGTGGATGGCGGCGGTCACGACGATCGCGCAGACGATCGCGATGACCTGGGTGGCCAGCACCCGCAGACCGGCGAACCGGATCAGCCCGCCCGGCACCGTGCCCGGCGGGAAGCCGAGCGGAGCCGCGCCGGTGGCGAGGCTGGCCGCCTCGCGCAGTGAGATCCACAGCGCCACGCTCGTGATGATCGTGCCGAGGAGCTGCTCGCCGCCGCGGGACCGCAGCGGCTGGAAGGCCACCTGGTCGACCGCCACCGCCGCCATCGCGCCGATCGCGGTGCCGACGAGGCAGGCGACCGGGAACGGCAGGCCGGCGTGCGCGACCGCCCAGTAGGCGAAGATCGCTCCCCAGGTGGCGTACATGCCCTGGGCCAGGTTCAGGATCCGCATCGTGGAGAAGACCACGCCGAACCCGACCGCGAACAGGGCGTACACGGCGCCGAGGGCGAGGCCGTTGATGAGCTGCTGGACGAGCAACATGGTCAGGTCACCGGCCCGTTCACGACTTGCCCGCGCCCGACGGCGTCCACTCGGTCTGCCGCCCGTCCCTGGTCCACGTGATGTGCACGATGCTCTCGGGGGCGTGCAGCTGCCCGTTCTGGAAGCCGACCGTGCCGTAGATGGTGCCGTCCATCTGCTTCAGCGACGACAGTGCCTTGGTGACGCTCGCGCGGGTGACGTCCTTGCCGGCGTTCTTGATCGCGGTGGCCATCGTGTACGCGGCGATGTAGCCCTGGGCCGCGTAGTCGTCCGGGTCGGTGCCGTACTTGGCCTTGTACGCCTGCGCGAACTTCTGCCCCTGGGCGTCGGCCTTGCCGGCGAAGAAGTACACCGGGAAGGGGATGTCGGCCAGCGCGCCCCCCGCGGCCTTGTAGGCGCCGGGGCTGCCGATCGCCTCGCTGGCCACGATGAGCCCGTTGTACCCGCGGCTGCGCAGCGCCTTGATCAGCGAGATCGACGACTGCTGGAGGCAGGCGACGACGACGGCCGCCGGGTTCTTGGCCATGAGCTGGCCGGCCGCCCCGCTGAAGTCGGTCTGCGCGGCGAGCGTGTTGACCGTGCCGAGGTCGCGTACGCCGGTGCCGGCGAAGCCCTCCTGGAAGCTCTTGAGCTGGGAGACCCAGCCGGAGTTGTCCTGCGTCACCGCGTACGCCACCGAGGCCGGGTGGGCCTGCTGGGCGACCTTCCGCGCGAGGCTCTTGTTGGCGTCCTGCGGCATCGTCGTGGTCCGCACGACGTACGGCGGCTTCTCCAGGCCGAGGTCGGTGGCGCCGTAGATGTCCAGCGGCATCTTGGCCGCCGTGGTGATGGGCTTCACCGCCCCGGCCGTCGGCGACAGGATGCAGCAGATGGTGCCCACGACGCTCTGGTCGCCGGCGAGCTGCTTGGCCTGCTCCACGGCGCGGGCCGGCGTCTCGGCGCCCTCCTTCTTCACCAGCTCGATCTTCCGGCCGCCGCCCAGGTAGCCCTCCTGGTTGAGTTGGTCGACGGCGAGTTCGGTGCCGTGCGCGAACGTCTGCCCGGCGAAGGCGACGGGCCCGGTCAGCGCGGTGATGAAGCCGAGCTTGACGTCGCCGCTCTGCGTGTTGCCGTTGCACGCCGCGGCCAGCAGGGCGGTGACGGCGATCAGCACGCCGAGCGGACCGCGGCGGCGAAGTGATGGTGCCATTGCGTCTCCTCGAAAGAAGGGATCCCGGGACTGTGCGTTCGGCCCGCGTCTTCAGCCGGCGGCGGTGAGGAAATCCCGGTACCGCCGCACGGTCTCGCCGACCGCGGCGGGATCTTGGTCGGGGTACCAGCAGGTCGCGGGCGTCGGGGCGAGGGTGACGCCGTCCGGGGCCGCGGAGCGCAGGGCCGGGAGGTTGTCGGCCAGCATGTCGTCGGGGCCGGCGCAGATGAGCGCCGGCGTCGTGAGCTTGGGCAGCCGGTCCCGCGTCGGGTACCGGAAGGCCGCCGCGTAGCTGAGGTGGTAGGTCGGCCCGCTCTGCAGCAGGCCTACGGTCCAGTCGTGCAGTTCCCGCGCGCGCGGCACGCGCAGCGGGCGCCCCGCGGCGGTCCGGTCGCGGTACCACGGCCAGAACAGGAACATGTCGCGGCGCATCCCCCAGGCCCGTACGAGGTGGGCGCCGAACCGGTCCGGCCGCAGCGGCGGCAGGTAGTGCTCCAGGATGTCGTCGGTGAGCTCGGGCGGCAGCAGCGGCGGCGCCTCCAGCACGGCCCGGCGCACGAGGTCCGGGCGGCGTACGCACAGCTCCAGCGCGATCACGGCACCGGTGTGGGTGCCCCACAGGTGCACCGGCCCGCCGGCCTGCCGCTCGACGACCTCGGCCATCGCGTCGGCCAGCCGCCCGGCGCCCACCCCGTCGCGCCACGGCTTGTCCGACTCGCCGTTGCCCGGGTAGTCGGGGGCGATCACGTGGAAGTCCGCGCCCAGTCCCCGCATGAGGGGTTCGAGGAGCTGCGCGGACCCGGGCGCCGAGTGCAGCGCCAGCAGCGGTGGCGCCGTGGCGTCGCCCGCGAGCCGCAGGTGCACCTGCCCGGCCGAGGTGTCGGCGAACGCCCGCCGTACGCCGGTGTCGCGCACATCGCCGGGCGCGTCGGCGAGCGGCAGCGCCCGCCGGGCGGGTCGCGCTGCGGGCGGAGCCTGCGGCGGCGGGTCGCCGTGCGCGCGGGAGAGCCGGACCGGCCAGCGGTCGACCGGCGTCGGCCCGGTGCCGTCCGGATTCACGGCCGACGGCGCGGGACCGGCGGCGATGAACGGGTCCTCGGCCGCGCGGCACCAGGTCTGCCAGAGTGCCGCGAAGTCCTCGGGGTGCTCGGCGAACGCGACGACCGTACGGTCGAGTGAGCCCGGTCCGGGCAGTTCGGCTCTCCCGGGCACTGCGGCGCGTGGTGCTCCGGGCGGGAAGAGGTGCGCGTCCCGTACGAGCTGCCACAGCCGCGGCAGGTGGGTGCCGTCGGCGCGCGGCGTGAGGTCGGGCGGCGGTATCTCCCGCGCGGCGGCGAGGTAGCCGGGGTCCACCAGGAGCACCTCGCGGCAGCCCGGCACCCGGCCCGCCACGGCGGCGGCCAGGTCGCAGCTCATGTCCAGCCCGACGACGGTGTGCGCGCCCAGCGCGGTCGCGACCTGGGCGAGCGCGTCGGCCGCCGTGCCCACGCGGGCCGCCGCGCCCGGCGCCGATCCGCCGACGCCCGGCAGGTCGGCGACGGCGACCGGCCGGTCCGGTGCGCAGAGCGTGAGCTCCTCCGCGAGCGGCCGGCCGGACCAGCGGATCCCGGGCAGCACCAGGACGCCCGGACGGTCCGCGGTGAGCCAGACCCGGATCTGCCCGTGGCCGGTGTCGACGTAGCGGCCGCGCATGTCAGCTCTCCGCCGGGGTCCGGTGGCGGCCATGCTCCCGCAGCAGCAGGTTCAGGCTGCCGCCGGACTCCAGCACCTTGATCACCCGCTCGCTGGGCGGGTTGCCGGTCAGCTCCGTGCCGTCCGGCAGCCGTACGACGGCTCGCCGCCAGTCGACCTCGACGGGGTCGAACCGCCGTACCGCCGTCGCGATGCCCGGGACGGTCACCAGCGGCATGCCGTTGTAGGTCTCGCCGCGCCAGAACCCGGGCGAGAACGACTCGGCGAGGACCGCGCTGATCCCCAGGTTGCGCAGGGCGACGAGGGGCGGGTAGTGCGGGTGCCCATAGCCGAAGTTGCGCCCGCCGACGACGACGTCGCCCGGCTCGACCTTCTCCACGAACTCCGGGTCGAAGGCCTTCATGCACACGGCGCGCAGCTTGTCCGCGTCGTAGTACTTGATGTTCTCCACGCCGATGATCAGGTCGACGTCGAAGTCGTCGCCGAAGATCCAGGCGACGCGCCCGCGCAGGACGTCGGGCAGGGCCGACGTGGCCGGCTTCATCACTTCACCACCTCCCGCGGGTCGGTGATCCGTCCCGACACGGCGCTGGCCGCGACGGTGTAGGCCGAGCCCATGTAGATGTCGGCGTCGGTGCTGCCCATCCGGCCGGAGATGTTCAGCACGCCGGTGGAGATGCACTTCTCGCCCGGCTGGAGGGGACGGGCGTAGCCGAAGCAGAAGTCGCAGCTGGAGATGGCCACGTTCGCCCCGGCCTCGCGGAGCACGTCCAGCAGGCCCTCCTCCTCGGCCTGCCGGTGGATGAGCTGCGAGGTCGGCACGACGTTGAGCTGTACGCCGGGCGCGACCCTGCGGCCTCGCAGCACCTCGGCGGCGGCGCGGATGTCCTCGATCCGGCCGCTGGCGCAGGAGCCGATGAACGCCCGGGTGATGGGGGTGCCGGCCGCCTCGTCCACGCCGAGGGTGTTCGCGGAGCGGGCCGAGCCGGGCAGCACGACGCGCGGGCGCAGCGCGTCGAGGTCGATCTCGTGCGTCGCCGTGTAGGCCGCGCCGGGGTCGCTGGTCAGCGGCTCGAACTCGGTACGGGCGACGCGACGGGCGTACTCCAGCGCCGTCTCGTCGGGGTTGAAGATCGCGGAGACGGCGCCGGTGAACATGGCCATCCCGCACAGCCCCTGGCGGCGGCCGATGCTCATGTTCTCCGCGCCCGGCCCGGTGAACTCCATGACCTGGTGCGCGCAGCCGTCCGCGCCGACCCGGGAGATGATCTCGTGGATGAGGTCGCGGTTGTCCACGCCCGGCGCGAACGACCCGGTCAGGTGGAAGCGCATCGAGGCGGGCACGTCGAGGAAGATCCGCCCGCTCACCCACGCCTCGAGCAGGTCGCGGCGCACGCCCCAGCCCAGTGCGCCGAACGCTCCGAGACCGCTGATGTGGCCGTCGAAGTGGATGAGGAACTTGCCGGGGAGCGCGTAGCCCAGCTCCGCCGCCACCTGGTGCCCGATCCCGCGTCCCTCGTGCACCGTGATGCCGTAGAACTCGCCCCAGCGCCGGGTGACGTCGTGCACCTCCTCCTCGCGCTCGTTCCGGTTGGACAGCATGTGGTCGATGAAGACCAGGTACCGCTCCGGGTCGTCGACCTCGGTGATCCCGAAGTCGTCGTGCATCTGCTTGAACATCAGGTCGGTGTAGCCGGGGAAGTCGTAGGCCACCATGTAGTCCGGCCGGAACGGGTGGTTCTGCCCGGGGCGCACCTCGCCGAGACTCGCCGCGCGGGCGAGGATCTTCTCGGTGACGGTCAGTGCCGTGCCGGTCGTGGCCGTCGCCTGGGTCACGTCGCTCACGCCCCGGCCGCCGGCAGGTACTTCTCCTGCGCCTTCTCGATGTCGGCGAAGCCGATCAGGTCGACGAAGTCGTGGTGTGGCAACGCGTCGGCGCTGACCTGGGCGGGCGGCTCGCCCGACCGCAGCCGGCGCAGGGTCTCGCGCATGGCGCCGGTGGCGGAGAGCAGGATCTGGGTGGGCAGCAGCGCGAGCCGTACGCCGACCTCGCGCAGCACCTCGGGCGTGAAGTCGCGTTCGACCCACGTCGAGGCCGTGAGCGTGGCCATCAGCCGGACGCCGACGCGCTTGTGGCATCCGGCCCACTCCTCGACGGTGGAGAAGGTCTTGGTGACCGGCATGATCATCTCGGCGCCCGCGGCGACGTACGCCTCCGCCCGGGCCAGCGCCTCCTCGCCGGCGGCGTCGGTTCTGGCGATCACGACGAGGCGGTCGCCGACGGCGTCGCGCACCGCGCGGATCTTCCCGGTGGCCTCCCCCAGACTGATCACCGGGACCGGGTCGCCAACGCAGATCGGGCAGCGTTTGGGCGACTCCTGGTCCTCCATGAAGACCGCGGCGACGCCCGCGTCGGCGAACCGGCGTGCGGTGCGCGCGGCGTTGACGGCGTTCCCGTAGCCGGTGTCGATGTCGGCGATCACCGGGAGGTCGCCGGCCTCGATGATCCGGCGGACCGCGTCGAGGTTCTCCGACATCGTGTACAGCTCCGCGTCGGGGAGGCCGAGCGCGGCGGAGATCGCGAATCCCGAGGCGCACAGGGCGGGGAAGCCGGCCTGTGCGGCGAGGCGTGCGGTCAGGCCGTCCCACACGCCCGGGGCGAAGACCACGTCGTCGGCCATCAGTTCACGGAGGCGCGTCGCTGTCATGCTTCACCTTTCCGGAATACGGAATAAATTTCGGAGCAGACACTAGGTTTCGCCCTAGGGGCTGTCAATAGGTTCGCGGTCCTGAAACATTTGGCCCGCATTGCTGGTCAAACGGGTCTGAAGCGACGGTCTTGACCGGTGCGGCGATCTCGTGTGATAGTCCGTCATCCGGAATCACTTTCACCGGCTTGCCCTGTCGAGCCCGGCTGGAGGACCCGATGGACACGTTCTGGCCCGGAGTCGACGGCAACTGGGGCCGGTGGGGCGAGGCCGACGAGCGGGGCGCGCTCAACCTCATCGACGCCGAACGGATCCGCGCCGCGGCGGCGCTCGTACGCGGCGGCCGGGCGTTCTCCCTCACGCGCCCCCTGCGGAACGGCCTCCCGCCGTACTATCCGCGGGCCGGAGAGACCGCCTTCGACCACCGGATGATCACCTGGTGGGGCTCCAACGCGGGCGGCGACGTCCAGGCGGCGAGCGACCAGGTGCGCTCGGAGTGCCACGGCCTGGAGATCACCCACATGGACGCGCTGAGCCACGTCGCGCACCGTGGCCGCGGCTACGGCGACCGCGACTTCACCGAGATGGCCGGGCCCGGCGGCGTCAGCGCCTGCGACATCACGACCGCCGTCCCGGTCGTGACCCGGGGCGTCCTCGCCGACATCCCGCGGCTGCGCGGGGTCGGCCACCTGCCGGCCGGCACGGCGGTCGGCTATGACGAACTCGCCGCGGCGGCCCCCGGCCTCGCCCCGGGCGACGCGCTGATCGTCCGCACCGGCCGCTGGTCGGCGCCCAGTCCCCGCCCGGCGCCCGGGGGCGGCCCGGCATCCGAAGGCGATGCGGCGTTCCGATCCGGCTCAGCGTCCGGGGACGGTCCGGCATCCGGAAGCGACGTGGCGTCCAGGCCCGGCACACCGAGCGTGGGCGGCTCAGCGTCCGGGTCCGGGTCGGGCTCCGGGGATCGCTATGGGCGCCTGTCGGGCCTGCATCCGGACGCTCTGCGGTTCGTTCGTGAACGGGACGCCGCGGTGGTCGGGACCGACGGGCCCGGCGACGCCTTCCCGGTGCCGGTCGACGACTGCCGGCTCCCGGTGCACGTCCTGGCCCTGGTCTACCTCGGTGTGCACCTCGTCCACAGCATGGCCCTCGACGAGCTCGCCGAGGCGCTGGCCGCCGAGGGGCGCGACGACTTCATGCTCATCCTCGCCCCGCTGGCCGTGCCCGGCGGGACCGGTTCACCCATCACCCCCGTCGCCGTCATCTGACCGGCATCCGGAGCGCGGCGGGGTGCCGTTCAGATCTTGCTCCCTGCCCTTTCGAAGAGTCACCAACGGCCCGCAAGGAGGACCATGTCCGACGCACCCGTCTACACCGCCCTCGTCGACGTCGCCCACGGCCGGGCCGGCTCGGCCCGCAGCACGGACGGGGCCCTGGACCTCACTCTGGCCGCGCCGAAGGAACTGGGCGGCGACCGGGCGGGCACCAACCCCGAGCAGCTGTTCGCGGCGGGTTTCGCCGCCTGCTTCCTCAGCAGCGTCGCGGCGGTGGGCCGGCGGCGCCGGCTGGAGCTCGGCGAGCTGTCGGCGCGCGGTGAGGTCGACCTTCACCGGGCTGACGGGGGAGGGTTCCGCCTGGCCGTACGGCTGACGGTCGCCGCGCCGGACGCTGACCCCGCGTCGTTGCGCGACGCCGTGGCCGAGGCCGAGAAGGTCTGCCCGTACGCCGCCGCGGTGCGCGGGAACATCCCGGTGGACGTGCGGATCGAGAGCTGAGCCATGGACCGCGTCGTCGATTTCCTCTGCGTCGGGGCGGGCCTCGGCGGCCTGGCCGGCGCCGTGCGCGCGCACGCCCTCGGTGCCGACGTGCTGGTGGTGGAGCGATCCGGCCTGGTCGGCGGGGTGGCCGCCTACAGCGGCGGCTTCGTCTGGGCCGGGGCGACCGACCTCGCCGCCGAGGCCGGGCTGGAGGACTCACTGCCCGCGACAGAGGCCTACCTGGACCACGTCCAGGGCGAGGGCCGCCCAATCGACCGCCCCGCGCGCCGTGTCTACCTGGAGCTGGCGATCGAGGCGACGCGCTGGTACCGCGAGGCCGGCGTGCCCTTCCAGGTGATCCGGAACTGCCCCGACCTCTACCACCCGGCGCCCGGCTCGACCGCCGAGGGACGACTGCTGGAGTGCGCCGTGCCCGGCGCGACGCTCGGCGCCTGGCGGGACCGGCTGCGGCCGAGCCCGTACTACCAGACCGGGGTCAGCCGCGACGACCTGTACGCCGAGCGCGCGCTCGACGCCGCCGAGCTGGAGCGGCTGCGGCGGCACGGCGCCGAGACGGACCTGCTGACCCACGGCTCCGGGCTGTCGGCCGCCTTCGTACGGGCCGCGCTCACCGAGCGCGGCGTCGACTGCCTGCTGCACCACCGCGTGACCGCGCTGGTGATGGACGGCGACACGGTCGCGGGCGCGGTCCTGGACGGCCCGGACGGCCGTACGACGGTCCGCGCGCGGCGCGGCGTGCTGCTCGCCACCGGCGGGTACGGCTGCGCGCCGGACGCCTGCGAGCTGGAGGACGTGCCCGCGCTCGTCGAGTCGGCGCCGCCCGTGGTGGAGGGCGACAACCTGCTGCTGGCGCAGCGGGCGGGCGCGGCCACCGTCCGTGGCGCGGACCCGTTCTTCAGCGTCGGCTTCCACTTCCCCGGCGAGACCCACCCGGGCGGCGACGTGCCCCTGTGCCGGCCGCTGCTGGAACACCTCGGGCTGCCGCACTCGGTGATCGTCAACCGCGACGGACGGCGGTTCGGCGACGAGAGCTACTACGGCGCGCTGATCGGCGCCCTGCGCCGCTACGACGGGCGGAAGAAGCGGTGGGCCAACTTCCCCTGCTGGTTCCTGGCCGACGACGAGTTCCGCCGCCGCTACCGGCTGGGTCCGTACGGGCCCGGAGACCCGTGGCCGGACGCGATCGCGCGGGCCCTTTCGGTGCGCGAGCTCGCCGAGATCGCCGGGATCGACTCCGACGGCCTGGCCGCCACCGTCGCCGCCTACAACGACGGCGCGGCGCGCGGCGAGGACCCGGAGTTCGGCCGTGGCGCCCTGCCGTTCATCCGCCGTGCCTACGGCGATCCGCGGCACGGCCCCAATCCGAACCTCGGCCCGCTGGCCACCCCGCCGTACTATGCTCTGCCGCTGTCGATCGTCGGTTTCGGGATGGGCACCCTCGGGCTGTGGATCGACGGTCACGCACGGGTACGTCGCCGCGACGGCAGCGCGGTGACCGGCCTGTACGCCACGGGCAACGCCGCCGCCACCAAGGAACTCAGAGGCTATGTCACCGGTCTCGCCAACGCGCGCAACTACACCTATGCCTATGCGGCGGCATCGCACGCGCTGGCCGTGGCGGTCGAGGGCCGCCGATAGTATTCGGAATATGGACCGGATTACGGAACACTCGGGGAGGGGCGATGACCGCCGACGACCAGGGGGCGGCGGCCGTCGACCCCAAGAACCTGGTGGTCTCGGTGCTGAAGGCGTGTCAGCTCATGGAGTGCTTCACCCGGGAGAAGCCGAACCTCACGCTGACCGACCTCACCGCGGCCACCGGCATGAACAAGACCACGGTCCACCGGCTGGCCTCGACGCTCATCCGGGCCGGCTGGCTGACGCGAGGCGACGGCGCGACGTACCGGCTCACCATGCGGCCGTTCCGCGTCGGCGCGGTGGCGCTCGCCGAGCTGAGCCTGCGCGGGGAGGCGGTGCCCTTCCTGCGCGGCCTCGCCGACCGCTTCGGCGACACGGCGTACCTCATGATCCCCGGCCAGGAGGGCGCCGTCTGCGTCGACATGGTCCAGGGCAACAACCCGGTGCGGGTCAACACGGTCGGCGTCGGCACCGTGCTGCCCTACCACACGGCCGCCGGGCCGGTCGTGATGCTGGCCTTCTCGGCCGAGCTGCGCGAACGCTGGCTCGCCCGGACGCTGGACCAGTACACCTCGAACACCCTGGTCGACGCGCAGACCCTCACGGATCACCTCGACAAGGTGGTCCGCGACGGCTACGCGATCAGCGAGGAGGACTACCTGTACGGCGTCGGCGCCGTGGCCGCCCCGGTGTTCGACGCGCAGGACGAGATCGCCGCGACGCTCAGCCTCGGCGGCGTGAACGACGGCTTCCGCGGCAGCCGCCTGCTGGAGATCATCGAGGCCGTCACCTCCTCCGCCCGCGAACTGTCCGCCCGCCTCGGTCACTGACCTCGGCCGGTTCGGCGCGAAGTCCGCGGACGCACGGGCTTCGGGACCACCGGGATAATCGCGGCATGCGGTTCGGCATCCTGGGGCCCTTGCGCGTACGGTCGGCCGGCGACGAGGTGATCTCCGTCGGCGGGCCTCGGCCGCGTGCGCTGCTGGTCATGCTGCTCCTGAACGCCGGCCGCGTGGTCACCCTCGACCGGCTGATCGACGGCCAGTACGGCGACGAGCCGCCGGCCGGCGCCGTCAACGCCGTGCAGGCACAGGTGTCCCGGCTGCGGCGTCACCTGCCGGCGGGGACGCTCGAGTTCGACGGAGCCGGATACCGGCTGGCGGTCGACCCCGACGACGTCGACGCGCACCGTTTCGCGCGGCTGGCCCGGGATGGACGCGGGCTCCTGGACGCGGGTGCCCACGCGGACGCCGCCACGGTCCTCCGGCGGGCGCTCGACCTGTGGCGCGGACCGGCGCTGGCCGACCTGCCCCACGCGGACGCCGACCGGGCCCGCCTGGAGGAGATGCGGCTCGCCGCGGCCGAGGACCTCATCGAGGCCCAGCTGGCCCTGCCCGAGGGCCCGCCGATCGCGGAGCTGCGCCGGCTCGTCGCCGAGCACCCGCTGCGCGAGCGGCTCCGCGGGCAGCTCATGCGCGCCCTGCACGCGGCGGGGCGGCCGGCCGAGGCACTGACGGTCTTCGAGGAGACGCGGCACCTGCTGGCCGAGGAGCTCGGCACCGGGCCCTCTCAGGAGCTGGCCGCGATCCAGCTGGCCGTCCTTCGCGACCACCGGCCGGACCCGGTGCCCCGCCGGCGGCCGACGGCACGGCTGACCAGCTTCGTCGGCCGCGAACGCGAGCTCGCGCGCCTCGAGGCGCTGGGCGACGCGCGGCTGGTCACGATCACCGGCCCCGGCGGCGCGGGCAAGACCCGGCTGGCGATCGAGGCGACGGCCCGCGACGGGTGCGAGGTCGTCTTCGCCGATCTGTCCCCGCTG
Source organism: Actinoallomurus oryzae (assembly GCF_039541955.1). NCBI lineage: Bacteria > Bacillati > Actinomycetota > Actinomycetes > Streptosporangiales > Thermomonosporaceae > Actinoallomurus > Actinoallomurus oryzae. The sequence goes on from NZ_BAABHF010000015.1 coordinate 113,778, forward strand.
GAGGACGACGACCAGGTTCCCCGGGCGGTCTTCGGCGCGCTGGGCCTGCGCGAGACGGGGCTGCGGGCACTGGAGCCGCCGGACCCGGCCGGGCGCCTGACCACGGCGATCGCCGACCGCGACCTGCTGCTCGTGTTCGACAACTGCGAGCACGTCGTCGCCGGAGCGGCGGCCCTGGCCCGCCGGCTGCTGGGCGACTGCCCTGGGCTGCGGATCCTGGCCACGAGCCGGGAGCCCCTGGGCATCACCGGTGAGACCCTCGTGCCGCTCGGCCCCCTGGACGTCCCGCCGACGGCCTCCGCGCCCGCCGACGTTCCGGACTACCCGGCCGCGCGGCTGTTCGCCGACCGGGCGGCGGCCGTACGGCCCGGCTTCGCGATCGGAGCGGACAACGCGGAGGCGGTCGCCCGGATCTGTACCGCGCTCGACGGCCTGCCGCTCGCGATCGAGCTGGCCGCGGCGCGGTCGCGCTCCTTTCCCGTGGCGGAGGTCGCCCGCCGGCTCGCCGAACACGACCGGTTCCGGCTGCTGTCGCGCGGCGACCGTACCGCCGCCGCCCGGCACCAGACCCTGCGCGCCGTCGTCGAGTGGAGCTGGGACCTGCTCACGCCGGACGAGCGGGCGGCGGCCCGGCGTTTCTCCGTCTTCGCGGGCGGCGCGTCGCCGGACGCCGTCGAGGCGGTCTGCGGCGACGACGCCGGGGACCTGCTGGCCGACCTGGTGGACAAGTCGTTCGCCGAAACGGACGGCGTCCGCTACCGGATGTCCGAGACGATCGGCCTGTTCTGCGCCGAACGCCTGGCCGAGGCCGATGAGCAGGGGCACGTGCGCGCCGCCCACGCCCGCTACTTCCTCGACTTCGCCCAGCGCGCCGACCCCCACCTGCGGCGCTCGGAACAGCTCGAATGGCTGGCCCGGATCTCCGCCGACCACGAGAACCTGATGGCGGCCCTGCGCTGGTCCGTACGCCACGATCCGGGGACCGCGGCCCGGCTGGTCGCCGCGCTCGGCGCGTACGGCTGGCTGAGCGGACGGCGCGCCGAGATCCGCGCGGCCGCGGCCGAAATCCTCCGTGCGCCCACCGAGGGGCTGGACGGGGAGGAGTACGTCGCGTGCGTCGTGCAGGCCCTGCCGCACCCCGATCCGGACCACTGGCGACGCGCCGAGTCGATCCTGCGGTCGCTGGACGGGCCGCTGCGGTATCCGTTCACCGTGGTGCTGCGGGGCATGACGGTCGGGCCGTCCGGGCCGCCGGGGGCGTCCGGGGCGCCGAACGAACGCGTGCTCGGCGGTGATCCCTGGAGCCAGGCGGTGGGCCTGCTCGGCCTCGCGCTGACGACCCTGCTCGGCGGCGATCCCGCGGAGGGGGAACGCCGGCTCGAGGACACGCTCACCCGCTTCCGCGCGCTCGGCGAGCGGTGGGGGACCGCGCAGGCACTCGACTGGCTCGCCGTGGCCGCGGGCCGCCGGGGCGAGTGGGCCCGCGCCCGGGACCTCTGGCGGGAGGCGTTCGCGCTGTTCGGCGAACTGGGCGCGGACGAGGAGGCGGTCGACGTTCTCGTGCGCCGCGCCGAGACGCTGATCCGGGAGGGCGACCTCGACGCCGCCCTCGCCGACCTCCACCGCGCGGAGGAGCTGTCCCGGCGGGCGGGCCGGGCCGACGCCCCCGCGTCGGTGCACCACGGTCTGGCGGAGATCGCCCGGTTCCGGGGCGACCTCGCCGAGGCCCGCCGCCGGCTCGACGAGGCGCTGCGCGTCGCCGGGAGCGCCGGCTTCGGGCTGGAGACGACGCAGCCGTGGGCGTACACCGCGCTGGGCCGGCTCGCCGAGGCGGAGAACGACGACGACGCGGCGCGGACCTGGCACCGGCGCGCCGTCGCCGCCGCACGCGAGTCGCCGATGGCCGTCGACCTGGCGGAGGCCGTGTCGGGCCTGGCCGGGCTCACCGTGCGGGACGGGGCGGGCGAGCGCGCCGCGGTCCTGCTCGGCGCGGCGGTCGCGCTGCGCGGGACGGCCGTGGCCCGCGATCGCGACGCCGACCTCGCCGCGGCACGCGCCCGCGACCTCATCGGCGCCGACGCGTTCGCGACGGCGTTCGCGCGCGGTGCCCGGATGTCCCGCGCGCAGGCGCTGACAGTCATCGACGAGACTGTCAGCGGATAGCGCACGGACCGTCAGCGCCCCCGGCGACGCTCGGGGACATGAAGAACACGACAGTCCTCATCTCCGGCGCGAGCATCGCCGGTCCGGCCCTCGCCTACTGGCTGGAGCGCCACGGCTGCACGGTCACGGTCGTCGAGAAGGCGCCCGCGCTGCGCCCCGGCGGCCAGGCCGTCGACTTCAAGGGCCCGGCCCACATGACGGTGCTGGCGCGGATGGGCATCCTCGACGAGGTGCGCCGCCGGCAGACCGGGGGGCACGACACCGACCTCATCGACGCGGACGGCCGGACGCGGGCGGTCATACCCGGCGCGTTCACCGGCGGCGAGATCGAGATCAGCCGCGGTGACCTGGCCGCCCTCCTGTACGAGCGGACGGCGGGGCGCTGCGAGTACGTCTTCGGCGACTCGATCACCTCGCTGACCGAGACGGCGGGCGGCGTCCACGTCACCTTCGAGCGCGGCGCGCCCCGGACGTTCGACCTCGTTGTCGGCGCGGACGGCATCCACTCCAACGTTCGTCGCCTCGCCTTCGGCCCCGAAGCGGACTACGTCCGTTTCCTCGGCCACTACTACGCGCTCGCCGACATCGCCGCCGAGGGCCCCGCCGTGCGAAGCGTGATGTACAACGAGCCGGGCCGCATGGTGTCGCTCTGGGGAAACAAGGCGTCGGCGTTCTTCGTCTTCGCCTCCGAGCGGCTCGAGTACGACCGCTGGAACCCCGACCAGCAGAAACGGCTTCTCACCCGAGCCTACGAGGGTGCGAGGTGGAAGGTCCCCGAGATCGTCGCCGCGCTCTCCGGAGCGTCGGAGTTCTATCTCGACTCGATCAGCAGGGTCGAGATCGACCACTACGCCAGGGGACGGGTCGTGCTACTCGGCGACGCCGCGTACGGCAACACGCTGGGCGGCTTCGGCACCGGCCTGGCCGTCGTCGGCGCGTACGTGCTGGCCGGGGAGCTCGCGGCGGCCGGCGGCGACCACCGGACGGCGTTCCGGCGGTACGAGGAGCAGCTCCGCGGTTACGCCAAGGTAGCCAGGAAGGGCAACGCCGGGCCGTTCCTCGCCCCGCCGACCCAGGCGCGGATCGCCATGCGGAACCAGATGTTCAAACGCAGGCTCCTGCTCAAGTCGATGCTGTGGACGGCCGACAGGTTCGCATCCGACATCGACCTCGCGGACTACCCGGCCCCGCCGTCGCGATGAGGCCGGCGCGCTCGCCGCTCACGGGCCGATCGCGTTGGTCATCATGTCGACCCAGGTGGTGACGAAGGTCTCGTCGTCCACGCCGGTGGGCGCGGCGCCGAGGACGCCGGTCAGCAAGCGGGCCGACACCAGGGCGCCGAGCCCGATCGCGGCCACGGCCTCGGCCCGCTCGGCGGGCAGGCCGGTGCGCTCGGCCAGCCAGGTGGCGAACTCCGCGTAGGTCGCGTCGATCAGCCGGTGCACGGCGCCCTCGACCAGGTCCGGATGGGACCGTGCCTCCGAGGCGAGGATGCGGAGCAGCTCGGTCTCGTTGTCGAGCTCGGCGAGCGTGTAGCGGGCGGTGACGATCAGCTCGGCGCGCAGGTCGCCCAGGCCGCCGAACACGCCCCGGATGTCGCGCAGGGCGCTCAGCCGGGCCAGGTGCCGCTCGATGCCGGCGGCCAGCACCTCCTCCTTCGTGCGGAAGTGGTGGTAGAGGCCGCCGGCGCCCGGCGTGAGCCCGGCCGCCGCCTCGATGTGCGCCACGCTCGTGCCGCGGTAGCCCTTCTCGGCGAACAGCGTCATCGCCGCGTCGACGATCCGTTCACGGGTTGAGGTTGACGTCGCCACGTCCCTAAGTAAACACTGAGGAAAACCAAGTGTCCATTCCACAGGAGAGTGTCGCGATGCCGGAGCGGCAGGGGCGCGGGCGATCGCACGTCGTTCCTCACGGGCGGGTGCGCCGGGCGGCTCCGCTCGTCGGGCTGGCGGGCCGGACGGCGGGCGAGGCCGTCGTGGCATCACTGCGCCGGCGCATGGGGGCAGGGCAGGACGAGGACTTCCACGTCCGGGCGGCCGAGCGCTACGCCCGGACGCTCGGCCGGTCCAAGGGCGTGCTGATGAAGGCGGGGCAGATCCTGTCGTTCGCCGCGGTGGGCCCGGCGGTGCCCGCGGAATACCGCACGATCTACCAGACGACGCTGGCGCGGTTGCAGGACGGCGCACCGCCGATGCCCGCCGACCTGGCCGCCTCGGTCGTGGAAGAGGAGCTGGGCGCCGCGCCGGCGCGGGTGTTCGCCGAGTTCGACTCCGAGCCGCTGGCCGCCGCCTCGATCGGGCAGGTGCACGGCGCGCGGCTGCACGACGGCCGCCGGGTGGCCGTCAAGATCCAGTATCCGGGCGTCGAAGAGGCGATCCGGGACGACCTGCGCAACACCGAGCTGCTGGCGACGTTCTTCTCCCTGGTCCGTTCGCTCGCCCCCGACCTGGCCCGAGCGGACGTGCGCGCGCTGGCGCGCGAGGTGGCCGACCGCATCGGGGAGGAGATCGACTATCGGGCCGAGGCGCGCAACCAGGCGCATTTCGCCGACGCGTACCGTGGCCATCCGTTCATCCACGTGCCCGAGGTGATCCCCGAGCTGTCGACCCGGCGGGTGTTCACCATGGAACGCGCGGACGGGCTGCGCTGGCCGCAGGCGCTCACCGCGGACGCCGGGCTGCGCGACCGCTGGGGTGAGGCGATCTTCCGCTTCGCGCTCGGCGGCCTGCGCAGGCAGCGGATGTTCAACGCCGACCCGCACCCGGGCAACTACCTGTTCCACGAGGACGGCGGCGTGACCTTCCTCGACTTCGGCTGCGTCAAGCGGTTCGAACCCCGGCATGTGGCGACCATGCTGGCGATCGTGCGGGCCGCCGTCGACGGCGACGCCGAAGCGCTGTTCCGCGCGGCGAGCGGGGCGGGTCTTGTCGACCCCGCCGACGCGCCCGACCCCGCCGACCTGCTCGCCTGGTTCCGCGAGCAGTTCGAACCGCTGCTCGCGCCACAGCCGTTCACCTACACGCCGGAGTACGCCGAGGCGCTCATCCGGTCGGAGTACTCGCCCCTCGGCCGCTACAGCCAGGTGACCCGGAAGCTGTCCCTGCAGCCCGAGTACCTGATGATCACGCGGATCGACCTCGGCGTCACCGCCGTCCTCGCCGGCCTGCGCGCGACCGGCGCCTGGGCGGCCATCCGGGACGAATGGGACTGCGACGCTCCTCCCGGCACTCCGCTCGGCGAGCTGGACGCCGCGTTCTGGGCGGCGAGGACGTGACCGTCACCTGGAACGCCGGCCTCGGCGCCCACATCGTCACCGGTTTCGACGAGGCGTCCGCGGTGCTGCGCGAGCCGGGGTGGAGCAGCGACCCGCGGCGCAGCCCGCTGGCCCCGCCCGCGGCGCGCGACCTTCCCCTCGCGGCGCTGCTGTTCATGGACCCGCCCGACCACACCCGGCTGCGCCGCCTCATCGCCCCGGCCTTCACCCCGCGCGCCGTCGAGCGGATCCGCCCGCGCGTGGCGTCCATCGTCGACGCCGCGCTGGACACCCTGGAGGAGGCCGCGGACCTGGTCGCCGACCTCGGTCACCTCGTCCCGCTCGCGGTCATCGCCGAACTCCTCGACGCGGGCACGGACGGCGCCGAGCTGTTCCGCGCGGAGACGCCCCGCCTCGCCCGCATGCTGGAGGTCGGCGCCGGCGCCGACGACTTCGCCGAGGCCATCGACGCCTTCGCCGCCGTGACCCTGTTCCTCGTGCCGCTCATCGACGAGCGGCGTCGTCATCCGGGAGACGACTTCATCAGCGCGCTGCTCGCGGTCGGCGAACTCACCGTCGACGAGGTGCTGGCCACCACGGTGCTCCTGCTCGCGGCCGGGCACGAGACGACCGCCAACCTGATCGGCAACGGCGCCCTCGCCCTCATGCGTCACCCGCGGCAGCTGCCGCACCTGTTCACCGACCCGGCGCGTTCGGTGGAGGAACTGCTGCGCCACATGGGGCCGGTACGGCTCGTCGGCCGCGTGGCGCTCACCGGCCATCTCCTCGGCGGCCACCCCGTCCGCGCGGGCGAGCAGGTCCTCGTCCGCATCGACGCCGCCGACCGCGACCCGCGCCGTTTCCTCGACCCGGACCGCCTCGACTTGACCCGCTCCGGCCCGTCCCACCTGGCGTTCGGCGGGGGAGCCCACTTCTGCCTCGGCGCCGCGCTCGCGCGCCTGGAGGCCCAGGAGACCCTCACCCGCCTGTTCGCCCGCTTCCCGGCGATGACCCCGGAGACCGGAACCCCGCGGTGGCGCGACTCGACCACCTTCCGCGCCCTGACCGCGCTGCCCGTACGCATCGCCGCCTGAGCCGACGGTCCGTCCGGCACGGCCTCGGCAGCCGTTGCCGTCACCGGCATCATCGCCGGTGACGGCAACGGGGCGCCTACTTGTCCCCAGGTCGCCTACTTGTCCCGAAGCCGCAGCCGGTGGATCCCGCCCTGGTCGGTACCGGCGTACAGCCACCCGCCGTCCGGGCTGATGGCCAGGCTCAGCACGGCCGTGTTCTGCAGGCCCGAGGACACGTTCTGCCACGTACGCCCGCCGTCCGCCGAGCGCAGTACGCCCCGGCCGCCCACGAGCAGGCCGTTCGGCCGGAACGAGGTGGTTCCCGCGTACAGCACGTTCGGGTCGCGCGGTGACACGAGCAGGGACGAGACACGCATCGTCAGCGGACCGGCGTCGCCGGTGCGGAACGTGCGGCCGCCGTCGTCGCTCACCCGCAGTGCGGCGCCACCGGTGACGATCCGCCGGGGGTCGCGGCGGTCGATGGCGATCGCCGACACCGCGCCGTCGCTCACCTTGGTGATGTGCGCGCCGCCGTCATCGGATCGGTACAGGCCGTCGGGCGTGCCGATCCACACGCGGCGCGCGTCGTCCGGGGCGCCCGCGATCGCGTCGACCCTGTGGCCCAGGACATACTTGCGCCAGGTCGTGCCGCCGTCCCGGGTGACGTACAGACCGTCGCCGGTCAGGCTCGTGAAGCCGATCGAGATCTCCTGTGGATCGGCCGGGTGGACCAGCAGGGCGGTCGGCGTCTCGGCCTGGCGGGCGACGTCGGACCAGGTCGCGCCGCCGTCGGAGGATCGCGACAACGAGAGTCCGCGGAACGCGTCGGTGCGCACCCTCCACAGCACGCGCGGGTCGGACGGTGAGGCCGCCAGCTGGCCGATCGCCGTGCCGACGGTCCCCTCCTGGCCGTTGCCGCCCCACTCGGGGTTCACACTCTGGCCGGTCGGCAGCGGGGTCGCGGTGATCCCGGTGTCGGTGCCGGCCACGAGCGCCGTCGTGCCGTCCTTCCGCTCGCCGAGTGCCAGCGCGTGCACCGACGTGCCCTGGACGCCGATCCGGGTGTAGTGGCCGCCGTTGTCGCCCGTCGCGTAGAGGCCGCCGTTCTCGGCCGACACCAGTGTGCTGTCCCCGAGCGCGCCGAAGTCGTCATCGACCGGGCCCCGTGCCGGCTTGGGCAGCGGACTCCAGGCGGTGCCGTGGTCCCGGCCGGCCAGATCCTGCCCGGTGCCGCCCACGTACACGGTCCCGCCGACCATCCGCACCGAGACGGCGTAGCCGCCGTCCGATCCGTTCTCGTGCAGGACGTTCCACGTACGGCCGCCGTCGCGCGAGCCGCGGACCGTGCCGTCGGTGGTCGCCGTGACGACGAGCCGTGGGTCCGCCGCGACGCCGACCGGAGAGGCCCAGCCGGTGGTCTTGAGCACCTGCTGTGCGGGGGCGAGGTCGTCGCCGGTCGCCTCCCGTACGACCCAGACGCCGCCGTACGCGCTCACGTACAGGTCGCCGCCGGTCAGCGCCGCACCCGTCACTCCCGTGGGGAGCGTCACGGCGTGCGTGGTCCAGTGCGCTCCTCCGTCATCGCTGCTCACGACGCCGCCGGCCGTCACCGCGACGAGCGCGTGACCGTCCGACAGCAACGCGTCGATGTGAGTGTTGGGGAACGGGAGGGTGCGCCAGGTCCGCCCCGCGTCGCCGGTGGCCAGCACCTTGCCCTCGTACGTCGGGTCGAAGGCGGAGGGCGAGTCGGCGAAGGGCCGGCCGTTCACCGCGTACCACATCCGCTCGGGGCTCTTCGGGTCCACGACGACGGTGCCGGTGCCGCCGGCCACCGGCAGCCGGTCGAGCTGCCGCCACTTCCGGCCCTGATCGGTGGTGAGCCACAGCCCCGCCTTGCCCGGCTGGGCGAGGACGAGCTGGTCGGGAGCTGCCGGGGAACTCGCGAGCAGCCCGGCCTGGCCGTTCGGTCCGATCGGCTCCCAGGCGCCGCTCGATGTCGCGGTCACCTCGAAGGTGCCCGTGCCCCACAGCGCCCGTCCGCCGGTCGTCGTCGCCCGTGCCTCCACCGTGTAGGCGCCGGCCTTCGCGCCGGTCACCGGAGCGCGGTACCAGCGGTCGTGGTCGAGGGTGGCGGTCACCCGGGTACGCTTCCCGCCCGGAGCCGTCACCGTGACGACCGGGGGCGCGGCCAGGTCCGCCGGGGCATAGGCGAACACCTCCGAGTGACCGTCGCTCGGATCGGGAGTGGTGGTCAGCAGCAGTGGCCGCAGGGCCAGCAGGTACGGCACGCGGAGCCGGTTCCCGACCGTCACCCAGCCGCTCACGTCGGTGTCGGTGGCGGCGCGGTCGGCGGTGGCGGTGACGGTGACCTGCACGCTGCCGCCGGCCGGGATCGCCACACTCGCCGGGGTGACCCGGACCCGGCCCGGGCTGCCCGGGGCCGCGGAGGTGCCGAGCCGCGCCCGTACCGGGGCGTGCCCGTCATTGGTGAGCGTCACCGTGGTCTTCGCCTTCGTGGTGCGGTCGCGCAGGTCGGCCAGGCCGAACGAGATGGTCGGCGGCTGGGCGGTGACGGTCGCGTCCGCCGCGGCGGCCACGTCGAGCCGGCCGTTGCCCTGGGTCATCGGGTCGGTGCCCGTCAGCGGCTTCGCGGCACCGATGAGCGTTGCCGCGATGTGCCGCGTGCCGAGCTGGGACAGCAGCGCGGCGGCACCCGCCACGTGCGGCGAGGCCATGCTCGTGCCGGACATCCGGTACTCACCGGAGGGCCACAGGCTCTTCGGCACGCTCGACCGGATCTCGACGCCCGGTGCGACCAGGTCCGGTTTGAGCGTGTACCGGGTGGTCGGGCCGCGGGAGCTGAAGCCGGCGACCTGGTCGGTGACGTCCTTGCCGCTGATCGTGATCTGGACCTTGCCCTGGGCGCTCAGCCGGCCGAGTTCGGCCCACTGGGTCTCGTCCACGCTCATCACGACGATCTTGTCCATGCGCATGTCGTCGCCCGAGTCGAGCGTCTTGGGCGTGGCCGGCTGCACCCCGCCGGTGAACTGCGGGCCGGCCGACCCGTCCGCGTACATGAGAGCGGCGATCGCGCCCCGGTCCTCGGCCTCGCGGGCCAGCGCCGGGCTGCCGGCGAGCGCGGAGTACGCGACGACCTTGCCGTGCAGGTCACCGGCCGCGTCGAAGTCGGCGGGCCGGCCCTGGCCGAGGTCGACGAGCGTGCCGGTGACCGGTTTCGCCGGTGGGTTGGCCGAATAGTCGGCCCGAGTGGTCTGCAGTTCCTCGCCGGTGCGGGTCAGCCGGGCGGCCGGGATGCGTACTCCGCTGAACGACGCCCCGACGGCCACGACTCCGTCCGCCGCGGCCGGCGTGCCGACCGTCGAGGCGCCCGGACCCGCGTTGCCGGCCGCCGTGACGACGACCACGCCGGACTGCGCGGCGTGGGCGGCGGCCTGCCCGAGCGGGTCGGTGCCGTCGCCCGCCCCGCCGAGGCTCATGTTGACGACCTGAGCACGGTGCGGGTTGGCCGGATCGACCGCGGCCTCCAGGCCGGCGATGATGTCGGACTCGTAGCCGGCCCCGTCGGCGTCGAGCACCTTGTAGGCGGTGAGGGAGGCCCCCGGCGCGGTCTGCGCCACGATGCCGGCCACGTGCGTGCCGTGCGCGTTGTCGTCGGCGGGATCGTCGTCATCGTTGACGAAGTCGTGTCCTCCGACGACCTTCCCGGCCAGGTCGGGATGGGTGGCGTCGACGCCGGTGTCGATGATCGCCACGGTGACGCCGGAACCGGTGACGGGACGGCCCGCCCGGTCCTTGCGCTTCCAGACGCCGGGTGCGCCGATCAGGTCGATGTTCGCCTCGGCGGTGGCCTTCATCGGCAGGTCCGGATAGACCGCCCTGACGCCGGGCAGGGTCCGTACGGCGGCGAGCCGGTCGGCGGGCACCGTGGCGGCGACCGCGTTGACGAGCCGGGAGAACCGCCGCGAGGGACGCAGGGCCACACCGGCCTTGTCGGCCTGGGCCCGCAGAGTCTGTTGCTGGGCACCCGCACGCGCTCCGGCCGCGGTGTCGAGTTCGATGATGACCCGCTCGCCCGCGCGGGTCTCGGCGCCGGCGGTTCCGCCGGCGGCTGGGACGACCGCGGCGGCCAGCGCCACCGCGGCCAGGACGGGCCACAGCCTTCGGTTCTTGATCACCGGCTCAGAATGACCTTCTGCGACAAAGGCCAACAATCGTTATTCGTGGCTCATTGCGGACGTTGGCACATTCCGGACACGATGCGGGCATGCTGCAGGACGGCCGGATTCTGGCACCGCTCGACGTGACGGCCTTCGACGAGATGGTGTACCGGGAGCTGCTCTCCGGGCGCGAGGCCACCGCGCGAGAGCTGGCCTCGCGCCTGGGGTACGGCCCGGATCGGCTGGTGCGGGCGCTGGACCGGCTGCGCGCCCGCGGTCTGGTGAGCCGGCTCTCCGGCCGGCCGCGGCGCTATGCCGCCGCGGAGCCGGACGTCGCGCTGGAGACCCTGATCCGGGACCGGGAGCAGGCGCTGGCCCGGCTGCGTACGGCAGCGGCGGAGATGATGGTGCTGTTCCGCAGGGAACGCGCGGGTCAGGCGGGTGCGGTGGAGATCGTCACCGGGCGCGACGAGGTGGCGCGCCGGTTCCTGCGGCTACAACACGGGGTCCGCGAGGAGATGCGGATGCTGGACCGGCCGCCCTATGTCCTGGCCGCGACGAACCCGGTCGAGCCCGGCGCGCTTCGGCGCGGCGTGCGCTGGCGGGCGGTGTACACGCCGGAGGCGCTCGAACAGCCCGGTGCGTTGGAGGACCTCCACAAGCTCGCGTCGCTGGGGGAGCAGGCACGGGTGGCGGGCGGCATCCCGGTGAAGCTGGCCATCGCGGACAGCGACGCCGCCCTGGTGTCCCTGCAGATGGACCAGGCCACCGCAGAGGCCGCGCTCGTGCACTCCTCGGCGCTGCTGGACGCCCTCATTCAGCTCTTCGAGTTCACGTGGGAACACGCCGCTCCCCTCGGCACGGACTCGCGGTCACCGCTCGCCGAGGAGGACCGCCGGCTGCTCACTCTGCTGCTGGCCGGTCTCAAGGACGACGCGATCGCCCGCCAGCTCGGCCTGAGCACCCGCACGATGCGCCGGCGGATGAAGCACCTGATGGAGCTGCTCGGCGCCGACAACCGTTTCCAGGCCGGCGCCCAGGCCGCCCGGCGCGGCTGGATCTGAGCGCGGCGCCGAGCGCGGCGGGTCCGCGGGCGGCATCCGGACCGGATTCATGATTCACGGTCAGCGTCTCCCGGCGCTGAGAGATCGGCCGCCGGGCCCGGGGACGGTACTTCTCCCCGGGCCCGGCGGCCTTCCGGTGAAGGAACCGGTCTTCGTTCCGCTCGCCAGCCGGGCGCCGAGCCACCGCAGCGCCGGCGGCAGCTCGCGCCGCCACGTGCTGAAGTGGTGGCCGCCGAACGGAAGAGTGATGGAGGCGACGCGCATCGGCGGGCGAGCCAGCGCGAGGAACCGCCGGGTCTGCGCGTAGTCCTTCTCGCCCACGCGGCTGGTGGTCAGCAGCAGGCTGACCGGGGGAGAGGGCAGGTGCCGGAGCCGCCAGAGCAGGTCGTTCTCGTCGCGGTACGCCCGGCTGCGGCCGTAGAGGTCCCCGGTGGTGAAGTCCTGGAGCGCGTGGTAGTAGCCCGCGAGGGAGACGCCGGCCGCGTACCGGTCGGAGTGCCGCATCGCGAGCTTGGCCGCGCAGTAGCCCCCGGTGGAGTCGCCCATCGCGCCCCAGCCGGTCGCGCGGTCGGCGGTCCGGTACGCCGAGGCGAGCGCGGCCGGCACGTCCTGGGCGAAGAACGTCTCGGCCTGGGGGCCGTGCGGCACGTCGGTGCACTCGGTGTCGCGGGGCGGCGCGACCGTCGGGCGGAGCATGACGACGATCGCCGGCGGCATCCGGCCCGCGGCGATCTCCTGCGCGACCGTCGTCGGCAGGCGCAGGTGGGTGATCAGGTTCTGGGCGTCGCCCGGGTAGCCGGTGAAGGCCACGATGACCGGGAAGCGCGTCCGGTCCGCCGGCGTGAGGTACTGCGGTGGCAGGTAGACGAACGCCGGCTCGCTGATCAGCGTGCGCGCTCCGTGGATGACGACGGAGTCGATGCGTCCCTGCCCGGCGGGCAGCCGGTACCGGGGAGCGGCCGGGTCGGGGGTGACCAGCGCGCTCCGGTTCGCGGCCGGGGTGCGCGCCGAGGGCACGCCGGGGTTCTGGGTCCTGGCGCGCACGCCCACGAGGTCGCCCCATGAGCCGTAGAAGTCGAAGGAGGCGTTCACCAGGTCCAGTACCGCCAGGACCACGAAGAGCTGGCAGCCGAGGACGAGGCCGAGCCGGGCGAGCACGTCGGCGAGCCGTCCACCCGCCACCCGCGGCGCGAGCCGTACCGTCGCGACGATCGCGATCAGCGCGACGGCGACGACCGTGATCTGCAGGGGAACACCCGTGAGCCTCATGCCTGGCTCCCGGAGGCGAGGTGGGCGCCCAGCCAGCGCAGCACGGTGGGCGGGTTCTGCCAGGCGGCCGGGGGCAGCGGTTCGGCGTGCATCGGCGGCCGGGCCGCGGAGGCGAACCCGTCGTCGGCGACGACGCCGACGCTGATCGGCGGGGGCGGCCGGTGCCGGAGCCGCCAGCGCGGGTCGTACTCGTCGCGGATGGCCCGGCTGCCGCCGTACAGGTCGCCCGCCGGAGGGGCGAGCGCGGTGGCGGTGAAGACGGCCGAACCGAACCGGTCGGAGTGCCGCATCGCGAGAAGCGCCGCGCAGTAGGCCGCCGATCCCCGCGCCCCGGCCACCGACCAGCCGCTCGGCTCACCGCTCACGTGGTACGCCGCCCCGACCGCGGCGAGCAGATCCTGGCTGAAGAACGTCTCGCCCTGCGCGTGGCCGGGCGCGTCCACGCACCCGGGACCGACCGGCGCGATGACGAGCAGCATCGGCCGCAGCCGCCCGGCGGCGATCTCCCGCGCGGCCAGTTCCGGCACGCGTTGCCCCACGATCGCGTCGCGCGCGGGGGCGAGGAGCAGCGCGGCGGGGAGCGGCCGGCGACCGTCACGCGCATACTGCGGCGGTACGTACACGTACACGTGGGCGGAGATTCCGGACCGCGGGCCGTGCACGTCGAGAACGTCCAGCCGCCCGTCACCGGCCGGCAGCCGGCGGGTGAGGGCGTTGTGCGACGGCCTCGCCGAGGGCACCGCCACGGGCGCGGGCCCGGGGTTCCGGTCGGCGATCCGCACCGTGCCCGCCGACATCCCGAACAGGTCACGCCAGGACGAGTAGAACTGCATGCCGGAGTTGATCAGGACGAGCAACGCCAGCAGCAGCGCGGCCTGGCCGCCTGCCACCAGCCCCGTGCGCGCCGCCACCTGCCGGCGGCCCGGGCCGGAGTATCTCGGCAGAAGCCGTACGCAGGCGGCCACCGCGGCCAGCGCGACGACCGTCAGCGACGCGACGAAACCGGCGCCGGTCAGCCCCATCGGCGCACCCGCGGATCATGCTCCGCGCGGTCGGCCCTGCCGGACGAGAAGGCACGGGTGGACATGCTCGGCTCCCCCCTGGCGAGTCAGTGCCGCCACAGTAGGAGAGCGTGGGTCAGAGCCTCCTCAGCGCGGGGTTAGGCCGCCTTTACCTTCGCGGCCGCCTCGCACCTCACGACCCGGCGAGGGCGGAGAAGACCAGGCGGCCGCACTCGGCGATGTGGCCGGCGCCGTCGGTGGTTCCGTCGGTCAGCATCGCGACGACCACCGGTGGGCCGGCGGGCGGGTAGACGATACCGGCGTCGTGGCGGACGCCGGTCAGCTCGCCCGTCTTGTGCGCGAGGCGGAACCCGGGCGGCAGGTGGCGCGGCAGCCGGTCGTTGAACTGCTGCGCCTCCAGCGCCCGTACCGCGAACGGCGAGTCCGCCAGCCGGGACAGCACCGACGCGACGTCGGCGGCGCTCGTCAGGTTGTCCAGGCCACGGGCGTGCGCCTCCAGGTCCATCAGGGGCCGGGCCAGCACGGTGGCGGTCAGGCCGTGGCGCGCGCACCAGTCGTTGACCCGCTCTCGGCCGATCCGGTCGATGAGCACGTTCGTCGCCGTGTTGTCGCTGACGGCGACCATCAGGGTGAGCAGGTCGCGGACGCTCATGTCGCCGACGTCGGCCAGGTGGGCCAGCACGCCCGAACCCGGCACCGCGGGCCGTACGGGGAGCCGCTCGTCGAACGGCAGGCCCGAGTCGAGCGCGGTGGCCAGGATCGGCAGCTTGATCAACGACGCCGCGGTGAACCGGTGGTCCGCCGCGACCGCGATCGCCTCGTCGTCGTCGCCGTGGAGCGGGCGTACGACGACGGCGGCCCGGCCGCCCGCCGCCTCGGCCCGCTCGACCAGTGCGCCCAGCGCCTCGCGCAGACTCATGTCAGAACCAGGAAGAGTACGGCGAAGAGCGCCGTGTTGGTGACGATGATGGCCCAGCCGTTGAACAGCATCATGCG
The DNA here is from genome assembly GCF_039541955.1 of Actinoallomurus oryzae. Taxonomy (NCBI): domain Bacteria; kingdom Bacillati; phylum Actinomycetota; class Actinomycetes; order Streptosporangiales; family Thermomonosporaceae; genus Actinoallomurus; species Actinoallomurus oryzae. Next base: position 128,796 of record NZ_BAABHF010000015.1, read on the forward strand.
AAGGCTGGACGAGCGTGCCAGTCCCATCTGCCCGATCATATCGGCGCCGGGTAGCGGTCCCAGCTGGTCGATCTGTGAGACGCCGAGCATCGCCACCGCCCACACGCCGGGCGCGATGCCGAGCGCGGCGGCTATCGGACCGAACAGCTTGTTGACCAGCACCACCTGGGCCACGGCGGCGCCCGGTACCGCGTGGAGGTAGCCGAGGAACACGATCAGCATCAGGAACACCCATGGCCCGGCATGGGACAGCACCGGCTTCAGGTCGGCGAAGACCGCGTCGAAGGCGCCGGTCTTCCCGATCAGCGTGAGCATCGGGTCGAGCATCCAGAACAGCAGGAACAGCCAGATCAGCCGCGCCGCGCCGGTGTACATCGCGTCCAGGATCCTCTTGGGCGCCAGCCCGCCGGCCAGCCCGGTCGCGATGGCCGTGACGACCATGACGACCAGGGCGTAGGAGTATGTGGCCTTCTCGGCGATGCCGTAGATCGCCAGCGCGAGCAGCACGACCGCCAGGGCCACGGCGGCCCGGCGGGCGCCCGGGCGGTCGGTCTCCTCGGCCGAGGTGTCGGCCGCGTCGGCGGCGGTGTACTCCTGGTCGGTGTGGCGCTGGATCCAGTGCGCCATGAAGAAGCCCGTCACGATCGTCACGGCCGCGACCGGCAGGCCCGCGTGGAGCAGGTAGCCGCTGTAACTGAGCCGCGTCGCCGCCATGATCGTCACCACGGGCGGGGTGAACGGGCCGGTCATCAGGCCCGCCGCGCCGGCCGCGTGCAGCATCGCCGCCACCGCCGGCGGACGCCAGCCGGTTCGCGCCGCGATCGGGATGATGATCGGCGCCAGGATCGCGTTGCCGCCGGCCAGCGTGCCCAGCGCGCCCACGATGATGAGCGAGGAGACCATGATGCCGATCTGGACGCGCGTGCGCGTGTTCAGCCCGATCCGGCCCATCACGAATTTGATCAGCGCCTGTGCCGCGCCCGTCTCCTGCGTCACCTGCCCGAGCGCCGAGCCGAGCAGGATGATCACGCCGATGACCGCGACCAGCGACCCGAGCGAGGTCGCCATCTGGGCGCCGAGCGGGATCGGGCCGGTCCGGGTCATCACCGCGGCGACGATGAGCGCGCCGGCGGTCGCGATGACCACGTCCACGCCGAGGAGCGCGAGGATCGCGTAGAGGAAGATCGGGATCAGCCCCCACAGCCCGGCCTTGCCGCCGGACACGGCGGTCACGATGCCGATCACCAGCGCGACCGCGAAGCCGCCGGTGGCGATCATCGGCAGGCGCCCGAAGCGGCTTACGGGGGCCGCCTTGTTCTCCGCGGAGGTGGTCGTACTCATCGGGGGTGCTCCTCAGGGGCTGGGTCGCCGGAGCACGCGTCCGGGACGGTTTCCGGTCAGGGCCGCGTCACGCAGCGCCGGGGCGCCGTTCACGACGACGTGGCGTACGCCCGTCGCCAGGTTCCAGGGGTCGTCGAAGGTGGAGGTGTCCCGTACGGTGCCGGGATCGAGGACGACCAGGTCGGCGGCCATCCCCTCGCGGATCCGGCCGCGGTCGGCCAGCCCGGCCCGCGACGCGGGCAGCGAGGTCATCTTCCGTACGGCGTCGGCGAGCGTGAGCGGCCGCCCGTCGCCGGCGTACCGCCCGAGCACGCGGGCGAACGTGCCGAAGCTGCGCGGGTGCGGCCGGCCCGTACCGGAGGGGCGGAGGGTCCATCCGTCGCTGGCGACGCTGACGTGCGGGTGGGACAGCACCGCGCGCACGTCGTCCTCGGCCATCGCGTGGTTGACGATGCCGACCGAGCCGTTGTGCGCGGCCAGCACCTCCAGGGCGGTCTCGGCTCCGCCCAGGCCGAGTTCGGCGCCGAGCTCTGCCAGGCTCCGTCCGACCCAGGCCGCGTACGGGCCGGGCGGCAGTTGCGCGAGGACGATGGCGTCCGGGTCGATCCGCGCCTCGGCGGCGATCCGGCGCCGGACCTCTGTGTCCGCGAGCCGGTCCAGCAGCCGGTCCACGCCGCCGTCCAGGGCCCAGCCCGGCAGGCGTGAGGTCAGGGTCGTGGAGGAGGCCGTGTAGGGGTAGACGTCGGCGGTGACGTCGACACCGTCCGCGCGGGCCTCGTCGATCAGCCGCAGCGCCTCGTGCACCTTCCCGTGGTTCTCGCGCCCCATCGCCTTGAGGTGGGAGATCTCCAGGCGCACGCCGGACTCGCGCGCCGTGGTCAGCGCCTCGGTGACGGCCTCGACCAGCCGGTCGGCCTCGTTGCGCATGTGGGTGGAGTACAGCAGGCCGAGCCGTGCCGCGGTGCGCGCCAGCTCGGTCACCTCCCGCGGCGGCGCGTAGCTCCCGGGGGCGTAGATGAGGCCGGTGGAAAAGCCCGCCACGCCCTCATCGGCGGCCTGTTCGATCAGGCGGCGCATCGTCGCGAGCTCGTCCGGCGACGCCGCCCGCTCGTCGTTGCCGATGGCGGCGATGCGCAGGGCGTTCAGCCCGACCTGGGCCACGAGGTTGACGGCCGGGGCGGTGCCGTCGACGGAGTCGGCGTAGCCGCGGAGGCCGGTCCAGTCCCAGGCCAGCTCCTCGCGGCCCATGAACGCCGCCGCCCGGCGCAGCTTCTCCGGGTCCACGACCGGGAACGGGGAGAAGCCGCAGTTGCCGCCGACGAGCGTCGTGACGCCCTGGTAGAGGCAGGTGTCCGCACCGGGGTGTGCCGGCAGGGAGAAGTCGGCGTGGGAGTGGAGATCGATGAAGCCGGGCGTCACCACGTGGCCGGTCGCGTCCAGCGTGTCGGCGCCGGACAGGGCTCCGGGAGGCGCGACGGCGGTGATCCGGTCGCCTTCGACGCCGATGTCGGCCGCCGTGGCCGCCGTGCCGGTGCCGTCCAGCACGCTTCCGCCGGCGATGACAAGGTCGAGTTCGGGCATCGTGCGGTACCAACCTCCGGTCTGGTCAGGCAGGAGGGGTGACCTCGCCGTCTTGGCCTGCCCGAAAAGCTCGTTTAGGGCAGACGGGTACTGAACGGACTTTTACCAAGATGTCGAACCGCCGTCAAACCGGTGTCCCTCATCGGCCACCGGCTGGCCCCGGTTCGGCTCCAGGCCGGGAACCAGCGCTCTGACCTGCGTCGCCGGGCGTTCGGGACCCCTCCCGAAGGCCGGAGGTTAGCCTGGCGCGGGAGAAGGAGAGCACCCATGCCGATGGCGATGCCGCGACCGTCGCACAAGGTCAACATCCTGCCGGAGGAGTTCGGCAGCCTCGCCCACGGGCTTCCGCCCGCCCCGCCGGGCACGCTGTTCGTCCGCGGGCTGTACGGCGGGATGAGCGTCGAGCCGGACGCCCGGTTCGAGCTTCACTTCGGGCGCTGCGAGCCGGACGTCCACGTCTGCGTCGGCGCCGACGACACGCGCGTCAGCCGGCTGCACGGACGCATCACGCGCGAGGACTCGCGCTGGGTCCTGCACAACGTCGGCAAGCTGCCCATCCGGTTCCCCGGGGCGCGGCTGGTGGTCAGCGGGCAGCGGGAGGAACTGCCGTCCGGATACTCGCCGCTGTTCATCGTCGCGCCCGACTACGAGCATCTGCTGGAGGTCCGCGTCGCGGCCCGCACGGCGCCGGTCCCGGCGACGAGTTACCAGGCCAAGACGCTCCCGACCGCCTGGAACCTGAACGATCGTGAGCGCCTGGTCCTCGTCTGTCTCGCCCAGCGCTACCTGCGGCAGGATCGCGCGCCCCAGCCGCTGACCTGGGCCGAGGTCGAGGACGAGCTGAGGCGCGTGCAGCCGGAGAAGGGCTGGACCTGGCGGCAGGCGGCCCACGAGGTCCGCAAGGTACGCCTGCGGCTGAGCGCCAGGGGAGTGTGCGGCATCCGCGAGGACGACCTCCGCCCGGGCGCGGCGAACTCCGTCAATCACAACCTCATCATCGAGCTGCTGGTCACGGCGACGCTCGTCAAGGCGCATCTGGCCCTGCTCGACGACCCCGGCCCGGCGTAGGCCGCGAGGCGTCGACGGACGCCGGCAGTGCCGGGAAATCCATCCGTGTCGTACGGCCGTGTCCGTGTCAGCCGTCGCCGGGCACGTCGAGCAGGGCGAGGTCCGGAGGGACGAGGGTGGTGCTCTCCAGCAGCTCACGGATCAGGTTCTGGTTCAGCGCGTTGCCGACGGGCTCGCCGACCTCCTCCCGGGTGAGCCCGGGCACTCCGCCCTTGGCCAGCCGGGCACGGACCGCCGCGACCTTGTGTTCGACCTTCTTGGCCGTCCAGCCGGCGTCGGGCTGGAGGTCGTCGAGGTGTTCGCCGGCCTGCTGCCACGTCAGCGGCTGGGGGTGCGACTCATGCAGCAGATACCGCTGGGCGAGGGTGACGAGCACGAGCCGTTCGGTGGCCGAGAGCCGCCAGGTCCGCGGCGGCTGGGTGGAGTCGGAGTGCCGGGACGTCGATCGCTGCTCGTCCGGCCCCGTCACGTACAGCTCGAGCAGGTGCTCCCGGCCGCTCGAACCGCGCACGAACAACGGCGTGTACCCCTCGGCCAGCGGCACGGAGTCGTCCCCGGCGAACAGCAGCCGCGAGTCGGGGAACCGGACGGGCAGCCGCCCCGTGGTCCGCACCCACCAGGTGTGGTCGCGGCAGGTCAGCAGGCCGTGGTGGCGGCTGATCCGCCGGTCGTTCTCACCGATGCAAAGGTGCACCTTCGGACGGTTGCGCCCGAAGGTGATGGTGCGGCCCTCCTGTGGCCGGACCACGATGCCTCCGCCGACGGCGAGGGCATAGATCAGACCCGGTGCCGACGGCGGTACGCCGAGGGCCAGGCTGGCGTGCCCCGCCGAGAGCCTCCGGCCGCCCGGAATCGGCTGTCCATCGCTCACATCGACCTCCGCGAACAGAATGCGGAAAGGATGGCACGCGGGTTCCGGGACCCGTCCCGAACGAGACCGTTACCGTCGGCGGTCCCGGATCGCGGGGGCGTCCGGGACGACTTTCGACCGTGCGTGGGGGCTCGGGGGGTCCGGCATAGGATGCGACTCGACAGCGGTACCGGCGAGTCGTGGCGCCGGGTGCGCGAGCACCGGCCTGCCGCGGGGGAGGGTCGCAGGGGTGAGCAGCGGGGACGGCGCGGAGGGCGGGGCCAGGTCGGGACCCGCGCCGAGGCCGCGGATGCAGGACATCGCGGCCGCGACCGGCGTCACGATCAAGACGGTCTCGCGTGCTCTGTCCGGTGCGCCGAACGTGCGCCAGTCGACCCGTGAACGCGTGCTGGCCGAGGCCGCGCGGCTCGGCTTCCGCCGTAACGACATCGCCGCCGGGCTGCGCAGCACCGGGCAGACGATGAAGACCATCGGGGTGGTGCTCGGCGATCTCGGCAACCCGTTCTTCCCGCCCATGTTGCGCGGCATCCATGCGGTCGCCGCTCAGCACGGTCACCTCGTGATCAGCGCGGACGCCGAGGGCGACGGCACGGTGGAGCGCGAGTCGATCCAGACCATCCTGGCCCAGCGGGTCGCCGGTCTGATCATTGCTCCGACGGGCACCGATTTCAGCTTCCTCGCCCAGGAGGCGGAGTTCGGGTCGGCCATCGTGTTCATCGACTCCGCGCCGCTCGGCCTCACCGCCGACGCCGTCATCACCACCAACACGGCGAGCACCCGGCACGCCGTCGCGCATCTGATCGGGCGCGGGCACCGCCGCATCGGGTACATCGGCCACCCGCCGCAGGGCTACGGCGCCCCCAAACGGTGGCTCGGCTACTGCCAGGCGCTGCGCAACGCGGGCATCGAGGCCGACGCTGCCCTGGTCCGCCGGGGGCTGACCACCGAGGCCGACGCCGCGCGCGCGGTGACCGAGCTCCTCGATCTCCCCGACCCGCCCACCGCGTTGTTCGCGGACAACAACCGGATGACCGTGGGCATCCTCCAGTCGCCGAGCTACGCCGCGTGCCACCCGGAGGTGGTCGGCTTCGACCACTTCGACCTCGCGCCGCAACTCGGGATCTCCGTGGTCGACAGCGACCCGTTCCGGGTCGGCAGCGCCGGCGCGGAGCTGCTGTTCCGCCGGCTGGCCGACCGGGACCGCCCACCGACGCAGACCACCGTCCGGGCGAAACTGATCGTGCACGACCAGCCGGCCTTCGCCCCCCTCCGTCCACGCCGGGCCTGAGCGCCCACAGCCCGTACGCGCCGGGCCTGAGCTCTCACAGCCCGTACGCGCCGGGCCTGAGCTCTCACAGCCCGTACGCGCCGCCCGCGTACGCCGCTCGTACGCACGCCGCTGGCTCGCACGCACCGCCCGTACCGCCCGGTCGTGCCGGCCGGGCATGCGGCCGTCGATCTCCTGTTTCGCCGCCGGGTGTCGCGGTCCCGTGAAAATGTCAACGTTGACATTACTGGCTTGGCTGTGCCACGTTCGACCTGCCGGACCGGCTGCGGCTCTGCCGTAACGCCGCTCGATCCCACGTCGTCGTGCTTCGCCGAGAGGCCCGCCGCACCGTGCCGTCCGGCTCGTCGACCGTGGTGTAGCGAAGGGAAGTGCGAGCGTGCACGACAGCAGCATGCGTACTCAGGAGCGGGTCGAGCGGGCGCTGCGCGAGCGGATCCGGCCGGCCGTCCTGTGCGCCGGCGTGCCGCTGGAGGTCACCGTCAACCATCTGCCCGGTGAGCCGGTCCCGGCCCGGGAGGCGATCGCCGGGGAGTTCCGCCCGGCCCGTGCCGGCGAGCGGTGGGGCCCACCCTGGGGCACCAGCTGGTTCCACGTGACCGGGCGGGTGCCCGCCGAGTGGGCCGGCGGCCACGTGGTGCTGCGCGCCGACCTCGGGTTCTCCGGAGGTCCGGGCTTCCAGGCCGAAGGGCTCATCTACCGTCCGGACGGCGTCCCGGTGAAGGGCATCGAGCCGGACAACACCGAACTGCTCATCGCCGAGCGGGCCGCCGGGGGCGAGGTCGTCGACTACTACCTGGAGGCGGCGGCGAACCCGCCCGTGATCGAGCAGGCGTTCCGGCCCACCGACCTCGGTGACGTGCGCACGGCGCCGCGCGAGCCGCTCTACGTCCTGACCGCGCTGGAGCTGGCCCGTACCGACGAGACCGTACGGGCGCTCGGCCACGACGTCGAGGTGCTGCTCGGGCTGGCGCGGGCCCTGCCGGAGAACTCCGGGCGCGGCCGGGAGATCCTGCGGGTGCTGGCCCACATGCTCGACGAACTCGACACCGGCGAGGTCGCCGACGGCGCGGCGCGGGCCCGCGAGACGCTCAAGCCGCTGCTCGCGGCCCCGGCCGACCACGGTGCGCACCGGATCTCGGCGGTCGGCCACGCGCACATCGACTCCGCCTGGCTGTGGCCGATCCGGGAGACCGTCCGCAAGTGCGCCCGGACGTTCGCCAACGTGACGGCCCTCGCCGAGCGGTACCCCGAGCTGCGTTTCGCCTGCTCACAGGCGCAGCAGTACGCGTGGATCCGGGACGCCCACCCCGAGCTGTTCGCCCGGATCCGCGCGGCGGTGGCGGCCGGCACGTTCGTGCCCGTCGGTGGCATGTGGGTGGAGTCGGACACCAACATGCCCGGCGGTGAGGCGCTCGCCCGCCAGTTCACGCAGGGACAGCGGTTCTTCCGGGAAGAGTTCGGGGTCACGTGCCGCGAGGTGTGGCTGCCGGACTCGTTCGGCTTCACCGCCGCGCTGCCGCAGATCGCCGCGCTCGCCGGAACGCAGTGGTTCCTGACCCAGAAGCTGGCCTACAACGAGGTCAACCGCTTTCCGCACAACACCTTCTGGTGGGAGGGGATCGACGGCACCCGGATCTTCGCGCACTACCCGCCGGTGGAGAACTACAACGCCGAGCTGACCCCGGCCGACCTGGCCTTCGCGGCCGACCGGTTCACCGAGTCCGGCGCCGCCGAGCGTTCCCTGGTGGCGTTCGGGCACGGCGACGGCGGGGGCGGCCCCACCGCCGAGATGATGGAGCGCGCGCTGCGCCAGGCCGACCTGGCCGGCTCGCCCAGGGTGGAGGTGCGGACCCCGGCCGAGTTCTTCACCGCCGCGCACGCCGAGTACCCCGACGCGCCCGTCTGGGTGGGGGAGCTGTACCTGGAGTCGCACCGGGGCACCTACACGTCACAGGCGCTGATGAAGCAGGGCAACCGGCGCTCGGAGCACCTGCTGCGCGAGGTCGAGCTGTGGGCGGCGACGGCGGCCCGCCGGGGGCTGGCCGCGTACCCGTACGAGGAGCTGGAGCGGCTCTGGCGCACGGTGCTGCTCCATCAGTTCCACGACATCCTCCCCGGCTCGTCGATCGCCTGGGTGCACCGCGAGGCCCGCGAGACGTACGGGCGCGTGATCGGGGAGCTGGAGTCCCTGCGCGACGCGGCCCAGCGCGCGCTCGCCGGGACCGGCGACCGGGAGCTCGCCTTCAACGCGACGCCGCACGCCTGGGCCGGAGTCCCGGCGCTCGGCGCCGCCGAGGCCGGCGACGACGGCGCGCCGGTCGCGGTGACACGGGAGCCGGACCGGATCGTGCTCGACAACGGCCTGGTGCGGGTGAGCGTCGACGGGCGCGGGCTGGTCACGTCCGTGCTCGACCTGACCGCCGGACGGGAGATCGTGCCCGCGGGTACGGCGGTGAACCTGCTCCAGCTCCACCCCGACCGGCCCAACAGCTTCGACGCCTGGAACGTCGACGAGTTCTACCGCAACCGCGTCGAGGACCTGACCGGCGTGGAGTCGCTGGACGTCGAGGGCGCGGTGGTACGGGTACGCCGGTCGTTCGGTTCATCGTCGGCGGTGCAGACGATCGCGCTCGCGCCCGGCAGCCGTACGGTCGAGTTCGGCGTGGAGGTGGACTGGCACGAGCGGGAGCGGTTCCTCAAGGTCGCCGTCCCGGTCGACGTGCACACCGACCGCGCCACGGCGGAGATCCAGTACGGCCACCTGACCCGGCCCACGCACGCCAACACCACCTGGGACGCGGCCCGCTTCGAGGTGTGCGCCCACCGGTTCGTCCACGTGGGAGAGCCGGGGTACGGCGCCGCGGTGGTCAACGACTCCGTCTACGGTCACGACATCACGCGCACCGCCCACCCCGGCGGCGGGACGTACTCGACGGTCCGCCTGTCCCTGCTGCGCGCCCCCCGCTACCCGGACCCGGACACCGACCAGGGCGTTCACCGCTTCGGGTACGGGCTGGTGTGCGGCGCCGATCTCGGCGCGGCGGTCCGGGCCGGCTACCGGATGAACCTGCCCCGGCGGACCCTGCGCGGCGCGGGGCCGATCGAGCCCGAGGTCGTGGTCGACGATCCGGCGGTCGTGGCCGAGGCGGTGAAGCTGGCCGACGACCGGTCCGGCGACCTGATCGTCCGGCTGTACGAGTCGCTCGGCGCGCGGGCGCGGGCCACCGTGTCCGTGCGGACGCCCGGAGCGGCGGTCGAGACCGACCTGCTGGAGGATCCGCGCCCGGGCGGCCGGTCGTTCGCGGCGGGCGACCCGGTCGTGCTGGAGCTCCGGCCGTTCGAGATCGTGACGCTGCGGTTCGCCGCGGGAGGCGACGATGAGTGAGGACCTCGTCCGGGGACGGCTGCACCGGGTGCTGGAGCGGCGGCTCCGGCCGGCCCGGTACGGCGAGCGCGTGCCGCTGACGGTGACCGCCTGGCACGCGCCCGGCGAGCCGGTCGACGTCGCGACCGCGCTGGGCGCCGGCTACGAGCCGTTCGGCGCGGGCGAGCGATGGGGCCCGCCGTGGGGGACGACCTGGCTGCGCTGCACGGCGACGCTGCCCGCCGCGTGGGCCGGCCGGCGCGCCGAGGCGGTCGTGGACCTGGGGTTCACCGGCGTCGGCCCCGGGTTCACCGCCGAGGGCCTGGTGTACTCCCCGGACGGCACGCCGCTCAAGGGCGTCCACCCGCTCAACCGGTACGTCCCGATCGACCCGGGCGGGGCCGGTGGCGTCGGCGTGGCCGCCGCGCCGCTGACGGCCGGCACACGGGTGGACTTCCTCGTCGAGGCGGCGGCGAACCCGACGATCCACCAGCCGTACCCGTGGGCGCCGACCGACCTGGGTGACGTGCGCACGGCCGGGCGCGAGCCGCTGTACCGCTTCGGCGGCGCGGAGGTCGCCGTGGTCGACGAGGAGGTCCGCGCGCTGGTCGCCGACGTCGAGGTGCTCGACGGCCTGCTGGACGTGCTGGGCCCGACCGAGCCGCGCCGGTACGCGGTGGTGCGGGCGCTGACCGCGATGATGGACCGCCTGGACCGGTCCGAGCTGACCGGCGCCTGGTCGGCGCGCACCGCCCGGGGAATGCTCGCCGAGGTCCTGCGCAGCCCGGCGGCGCCGACCGAGCACCGGGTGACCGCGGTCGGGCACGCGCACATCGACTCGGCCTGGCTGTGGCCGATCCGGGAGACGGTGCGCAAGGTCGCCCGTACCGTCGCGAACGTCACCGCGCTGCGCGCCTCGCACCCGGAGCTCGTCTTCGCCTTCTCCCAGGCACAGCAGCACGCCTGGCTGAAGGAACACCACCCGGCGCTGTTCGAGCGGCTGCGGGCGGCGGTGGCCGACGGCGCGGTCCTGCCGGTGGGCGGCATGTGGGTCGAGTCGGACGCCAACCTGCCCGGCGGTGAGGCGATGGTGCGCCAGCTGGTGCACGGCAAGCGCTTCTTCCTCGCCGAGTACGGCGTCGAGTCCGACGAGATCTGGCTGCCCGACTCGTTCGGGTACTCGGCGGCGCTGCCGCAGATCTTCCGGCTCGCCGGGGCGACCCGTTTCCTGTCCCAGAAGTTGTCGTGGAACCAGACCAACCGGTTCCCGCACACCACGTTCTGGTGGGAGGGCCTCGACGGCAGCCGGGTCCTGGCCCACTTCCCGCCCGTGGACACCTACAACAGCGACCTGTCGGCGACGGACCTCGCCGGAGCGCGGGAGCGCTGCGCCGACGACGGGCGCACCAGCCGGTCGCTGGTCCCGTTCGGCTGGGGCGACGGCGGAGGCGGCCCGACCCGGGAGATGCTGGAGCACGCCGAGCGGCTGGAGGACCTGGAAGGACTGCCGCGCGTGCGGATCGGCACGCCGGCCGGCTTCTTCGCCGCGGCGGAGGCCGAGGCGGACGACGCGCCGGTCTGGGCCGGCGAGCTGTACCTGGAGGTGCATCGCGGCACCTATACGACTCAGGCGGCCGTCAAGCGGGGCAACCGGCGCTGCGAGCACCTGCTGCGCGAGGCGGAGCTCTGGTGCGCCACCGCGGCGGTCCGTGGCCTGGCCGGCTATCCCTACGACGAGCTGGACGCCCTGTGGAAAGAGGTGCTGCTGTACCAGTTCCACGACATCCTCCCCGGCTCGTCGATCGCGTGGGTCTACCGCGAGGCGACGCAGCGCTACGCGGTGCTGGAGAGGCGGATCGAGGAGCTGGCGCGCACGGCCATGGCCGCGCTGGCCGGTGAGGGGCGGCGCGGGCTGGTGTTCAACGCCGCGCCGCACGCCCGCGACGGCGTGCCGGCGATGGGCGCGGCGGCGGCCGTGGAGGCGGCGGTCCCCCACGCGCGGCGCGCCGACGACGGCCGGATCGTGCTGAACAACGACCTGGTCCGCGTGGAGATCGACCCGCGCGGCACCGTCGTCTCCGTGTACGACCTGGTCGCGGGCCGGGAGCTGGTGCCGGCCGGTGCGGCGGCCGGCCTGCTGCGCCTGCACGCCGACCACCCGGTGGGCGCGGACGCGTGGGACGTCGACGAGCACTACCGCGCCGCCGCGCTCGACCTGCGCGACGCCGACAGCGTCGATCTCGCGCCGGACGCCGACGGCGTCCCGGCGGTCACCGTGGTCCGCACCCACGACGGCTGCCGCTTCACGCAGCGCGTACGGCTGCCGGCCGGCGCGCCCCGGGTCGAGTTCGAGACCACGGTCGACTGGCACGTGCCGCAACGGCTGTGCAAGGCCGTGTTCCCGCTGGACGTCCGCGCGGACGACGTCGCCGCGGAGATCCAGTTCGGTCACGTGCGCAGACCCCTGCACCGCAACACGTCCTGGGAGACGGCGAAGTTCGAGGTGTACGCGCACCGGTTCGTGCACGTCGGCGAGCCGAGCTACGGCGTGGCGCTGGTCAACGACGCGACGTACGGCTACGACGCGACCCGGCACGTTCGCCCGGACGGCGGCACGACGACGGTGCTGGCCCTGTCGCTGGCGCGCACGCAGCAGTTCCCCGATCCCCACGCCGACCAGGGGACGCACGTCTTCCGGTACGCCCTGGTGTGCGGTGCCGACGTCTCCGCCGCGGTACGCGAGGGATACCGGATCAACCTGCCGCCCCGGACGGTCGTCGGCGGCGATGACGTCGCGCCGCTGGTGACGGCGGACGGCCCGGCGGTGGTGGAGGCGGTGAAGCTGGCCGACGACCGCTCGGGCGACCTCGTCGTCCGGCTGTACGAACCGCTGGGCGACCGCGCCCGGGTGCTGCTGTCGACCACCGAGAGGGTGCGTGACGCACGCCTGGTGGACCTGCTCGAACGGGACGCCGGCCCGGCGGAGTCCGACGGCGACGGGGTGCGGATCACCCTGCGCCCGTTCGAGATCGTCACGGTCCGCCTGCGCTTGGAAAGCGGTCCCTGACCCCGGTCGCGGAACCTCGGTCTCGAACCAAAATGTCAACGTTGACATTGGCGGTCGTCGTATGCGAGCGTGTAACACGCGGGACACATCAGTGACACATGGGATTCACGGGACGCATGCGACACCGCCCCTGTCATCTGGATCAGTCCCAGAGAGGGGAGTCTCCGTGCAGTTCGACCTGCCACTTCAGGAGTTGTACGAATTCCGTTCCGCCGCCGTGGCGCCCGACGACTTCGACGCGTTCTGGTCCGAGACGCTCGCCGAGGCCGCGGCGCATCCGCTCGACGCGCGGTTCGAGCCGATGTCCACCCGGTTGTCCACCATCGACGTCTACGACGTCTCGTTCGGCGGGTACGCGGGACAGCGCATCGCCGCCTGGCTGATGGTGCCGCGAAACGGCGTCCGGCCGCTGCCCGCCGTCGTGGAGTACCTGGGCTACACCGGCGGGCGCGGGCACCCGAGCGAGTCGCTGATGTGGAGCGCGGCCGGCTACGCCCACCTGCTGGTCGACTGCCGGGGCCAGGTCGGCGCCGACACTCCCGACCTCGGCTGCATCGGCGCGCCGCAGTCCAGCGGCCTGGTGACCCGGGGCATCGAGGACCCACGCGACTACTACTACCGGCGGGTCTTCACCGACTCGGTGCGCGCCGTCGACGCGGTGCGGCGGTTCGACGGCGTCGACCCGGACCGCGTCATCGTGGCCGGCGGCAGCCAGGGCGGCGGGATCGCGCTCGCGGTGGCCGGGCTGCGCTCGGACGTCATCGGGATGATCAGCGACGCGCCGTTCCTGTGCGACATCATGCGGTGCTCCACCATCACCGACGACGCGCCCTACTCGGAGCTGCGCGAATACCTGCGGGTGCAGCGCGGCAAGCTGGAGCGGGCCGAGCGGACCATCTCCTACCACGACGGGGTGCACTTCGCGAGCCGTGCCACGGCGCCGGGCTTCTTCTCCGTGGGCCTGATGGACACCGTCTGCCCGCCGTCGAGCGTGTTCGCGGCGCACAACGCCTACGGCGGGTCCAAGCGCATGCAGGTCTGGCCGTACAACGGACATGAGAACGGCATGGGCTACCTGCGCGAACTGCACCTGGAGTTCGCGGCCTCGCTGGCCAAGCCGGAGGCGGTGGTGGGGGGATGAGCGAGCAGAGCGAGCGAATCGAGAACGCGCGCCTGAGGATCACGCCTCCGACGGAGGAGGATTCATGAGCTTCCCGTACCGCTTCGAGCGGCTGGGCGTCGTGATGAGCCCGGACCCGGACGACCCGGACGAGGTCGAGGGCACCCTCAACCCCGGCGGGGCGGTCAGCCCGGACGGCGAGGTCGTGCTGTTCCCCCGGATCGTGGCCGAGGGCAACGTGTCGCGGATCGCCCGCGCGACGGTGACCTTCGCGGACGGCGTCCCGGCCGGCGTACGCCGGGAGGGGCTGGTCCTCAAGCCGGACCGCGGCTGGGAGCGGGCGGACGACCACGCCGGCGTCGAGGACCCGAGAGTGTCCCGGATCGACGCGCTGGACCGCTGGCTCATGACCTACGTGGCGTACGGCCCGCTCGGGCCGCGCACCGCGATGGCGATCTCGTCCGACCTGACCGCCTGGCGCCGGCTCGGCCCGCTGGTCTACGTGTACGACGACGCCGCGGACGTCGAGTTGAACCTGGTCTACAACAAGGACGTGGTCATCCTGCCGGAGCCGGTCCCCGGCCCGGACGGGCGGCCCGCGCTCGCCGTGCTGCACCGGCCGATGTGGGGCGAGGCGCTCGACGGCGACCGGCTCGGCCGGTACACCCCGGCGGGCCACGACGGCGAGGGCCTGTCGATCTGGCTGTCCTACATCGACCTCGAGGCGGCGCGCGCCGACCCGCGCATGCTGACGGTGCTGTCCGGCCATCGGGAGATCATGAAGCCCGAACAGCCGTGGGAACGGACGAAGATCGGCGCGGGACCGCCGCCGATCCGCGTACGGGACGGCTGGTTGCTCGTCTACCACGGCGTCGGCCCGGCCGACGGTGACGGCGACGGTCAGGTCTACCAGGCCGGCGCGGCACTGCTCGACGCCGAGGACCCCGGGTACGTCCTCGCGCGCAGCAAGGAGCCGCTGCTGTCGCCGGAGTCGGAGCACGAGCGGGTCGGCACCGTGGACGACGTCGTCTTCCCGACGACGCTGGTGCCGCACGAGACCGGGCTGCTGTGCTTCTACGGCATGGCCGACGCCCGGATCGGGGCGGCGCGCATGGTGCGGTCGGCCGGTCACGTCGGGCCGGCCGGGGGCGAGCGGCCATGACGGCGACCGAGATCGCCCCGACCGCGCGGGTGGACCGGAGTGACCGCGCGCGGGCCCGCCGGCGGCGCGGGTCGATACGCGAGTTCCTCACCGGCCACCTGTTCATCCTGCCCGCCATCCTCGGGCTGGGCCTGCTGGTGGTCTATCCGCTGGTCACCTCGGCCTACCACGCGTTCACCGACTGGAACGGGCTGACCCCGGCCACGTGGACCGGCTGGAAGAACTTCCGGTACCTGCTGGGCCACGACCCGACGTTCTGGCCGTCGGTACGCGCGACGGCGCTGTTCGTCGTCATGAGCGTGCCGGCCTCACTGGTGGCCGGGCTGGCGCTGGCGGTGCTGGTCAACCGGGCCCTGCGCGGCGTACGGATCTTCCGGACCATCTTCTACCTGCCGGTGGTGCTGCCCTCGGTCGCGGTGGTGGCGCTGTGGAAGTACGTCTACGACCCGCAGTACGGCCTGGCCAACCAGCTGCTCAAGACGCTGCATCTGCCGACGAGCATGTGGGTGGGCAGCACCCGCATGGCGATGCCGGCCGTGGTGATCGTCGGGCTGTGGGGCATCGGCAGCACCATGATGATCTTCCTGGCCGGGCTTCAGGCCGTGCCGAAGGAGCTGTACGAGGCGGCGCAGGTCGACGGCGCGGGGCCGATCCGCAGCTTCTTCCGCATCACCCTGCCGATGATCACACCGATCCTGCTCCTCCAGGTCGTCCTGCAGATGAACATGGCGTTCCAGACCTTCAACCAGATCGCCATCCTCACCAAGGGCGGGCCCGGAACGACCACGGACGTGCTGATGTACAAGGTCTACTTCGACGGGTTCTACAACTACCTGAACACGCCCCAGCTGGGGTACGCGACCGCCGAGGTCTGGGTGCTGTTCCTGATCGTCATGGCGGTCACCGTGGTCACCCTGCGGTTCTCCTCGATCTGGGTCTACGCCGGGGAGGACGACCGATGACGACGCGAACCGGACCGGGGAGCCTGGCGATGCGGGTGCCGCTGCGCGCCTCGCGGATCTCCTGGTACCTGCTGTGCGCGGTGCTCAGCGTCTCGATGCTGCTGCCGCTGGTGTGGATGCTCGCGATCGCCCTGAAGAGCGGGCCGGACGTCAACCGGATACCGCCGCAGTTCCTTCCGCATGAGTTCCAGTGGTCCAATTTCGTCGAGGGCCCCAAGGTCGTCCACTTCTACCGGCTGCTGCTCAACACGGTCGTGATCACGGTGTTGTCGACGGCCGGTTCGGTGCTCAGCTCGATGATCGTGGCCTACGGGCTCGCCCGCATCAAGTTCCGCGGCCGCAAGTTCTGGTTCTACGCCTTCACGGCGAGCATCTTCATGCCGCAGATCGTCGGGCTGATCCCGCTGCAGCGGCTGTGGATCGACCTCGGCCTGATCGACACCTGGGTCCCCCTGATCCTGCCGTCGTTCCTCGCCGCTCCGATCTTCGTCTTTCTCGCCCGCCAGTACTTCCTGTCCATTCCCTTCTCGCTGGACGAGGCGGCCAAAATCGACGGCGCCGGCCATTTTCGGATCTTCTGGTCGATCATGGTTCCGCTGACCCGGCCCGTGTGGATCACGATAGCGATCCTGTCCTTCCAGCTGTCCTGGAACGACTACCTCAATCCGCTGGTGTACATCCAGAGTCCCAGCCGTTTCACCCTGTCCCTGGGAATGGCCGGCTTCGTCAGTGACAGCGCCGGTCAGGCGACGTCTCAGTACAACCTCTTCATGGCCACCAATCTGCTGTACATGCTGCCTCCCCTGCTGCTCTTCTTCTTCGCGCAGCGGCACTTCATGCAGGGCATCGGCGCCCTCGGCATGAATTCCAAGTAAGCACCCTCACCACCCCCTTTCACCTTTCGCACGGACCCGCGTCGGGCGGGCCCGGGAGGTTCTCATGAGAATGCACAGGTTCGGCGTCGCCGCGATCGCCACGGCCCTCCTCGCCGTGGCCGGATGCGGCTCCGGCGGCGGCTCGCACGGAGCCAGGACCGTGACGTGGATGTCCTGGGAGACGATCCAGACGAACAACGCGATGGACGCCGCGTTCGGCGCGTTCACCAAGTCGACCGGCATCGCCCTCAAGCGCCAGGAGGCGCCGAACGCCGACTACGCGCAGAAGCTCGCCTCGCTGATCATGTCGAAGAAGATCCCCGACTTCTTCTGGTGCAGCAACACCGAGGAACAGACGCTCGCCGCGCAGGGCCTGCTCTATGACTGGACGGCGTACGCCAAGAAGAATCAGGGCATCGACCTGAGCAAGTTCTCGCCGGGCTCGCTGGACTCCTGGTACGCGAAGGGCAAGCTGTACGGCATCCCGACGCTCGCCAACACCTACGGCGTCTTCTACAACAAGAAGCTGTTCGACAAGGCGCACGTCAAGGTGCCGGCGGCCGGCTGGACGTACGACGAGATGTTCGCCGACGCCGCGAAGCTGACCGGCCGTAACGGCGCCAAGCAGGGCCTGGTCACCCAGTGGCCGCTGCTGACCAACCCGTTCGGCCTGGCGCAGTACTCGGTCTCGGCCGGCGGGCAGCCGCTGGCGACGACCGCCACCAACGTCAAGCAGGTCACCGCCGATCCGAAGATGGTGGAGGCCGCCAAGCGCTACGCCACGGCCATCAAGGCCGGGCAGATCACCACCCCCGACTACGCCTACAACGCCGACCCGGCGATCCCGGCGTTCGCCAACGGCTCGGTGCCGATGCTGTTCGGGGGCCAGTGGGTGGCCCAGACGATGGTCGACGACAAGCCCTCGTTCGAGTGGGGCTACGTCCCGATGCCGCGGGTCGACAAGAACGTGCAGTTCACCGAGAGCAACGGCGTGTGCTCCCCGGCCACTCTCGGCGACCCCGACCAGGTGTGGAAGGCCATCTCGTACCTGGAGACGAACGTCTTCAACGAGACGATGCGCAAGATCCCGGTGGCGCCGATCGCGTACCAGCCCGGCTCGACCGGCTACTTCCAGGCGCTCGAGGGGCAGGGCGCCGGGCCGAAGAGCATGGCCGCGACGATCCGGTACGAGTTCGCCGCCCCCGTCAAGGTGCAGTCCGCGTTCCTCGACGGCTGGGCCACCAAGGCCCTCAACATCCTGAAGGCCGACTGGAACCCCGCGATCGCCGGCAAGACCGACCCGGCGGCCGGCGTGGCCAAGACGATGAAAGAGATCAACACCCTGGCGAGCGGCTCGTGACCCGTCGCCTCCTCCATCCGTGCCGGCCACTCCGGTCGGACGAGGCTTCCTCGGCAAGGGAGACCCACAGATGAGAATCCGCCCCATGCTCGCGGTGGTCGGCACCGCCGTCGCGCTGACCACCGTGGCGGCGACACCGGCGACGGCCGGCACCGCCGCCCCGCCGGTGCGCACGCTCGGCGTGACCACCACCGCGCAACTGCCACCGCTGCGGCAGAACGCGCACGTCATCGGCCGCGACAACGGCCAGAGCGCCGGTTACGCCGGGCGGTCCGTGTGGATCTTCGACGACACCATGCTGCGCAATCCCGACGACTTCCTGGCGAACACCGGCGCGGTCACCAGCGACCTCGACGCCGCCGACGGCATCGACCTGGAGTCGAACAACCCGTTCACCGAGGATTCGTCGACCGCGCCGAAGCAACTGCTGCCGCTCACCGACGCCGAGCGCAGGTTCCAGGACGCCCACGCCGCGCCCTGCGCGACCGGGGACGAGTACTGCGGCACTCTGTTCGCGGACTGGCCCGGCCCGGTCGTCGCGGACCCCGCCCGGCACCGGATCATCTTCTCCTACGGCAAGCTGTGCCGCGGAGCGCCGGACGGCACGCCGTGCGCGTCCGGGTTCGTCGGAACCGCGCTCGGCACCGGCTTCGCCGAGCTGGACATGCGCACCCACAAGGTCAGCCGGATCACCGTCGAGCATCCCGACCCGGCGGTCATCGGGGCACAGCCGGAGGGGAGCGACCCGACGCTGATGTTCGCGCCGGGCAAGGAGTTCGCGTCCGGCTCGATGGTGCTCAAGGACGGCATGATCTACACGTACGGCCGGTGCGACACCACCGCGAACTCCTGCGCGCTGGCCCGGGTGCCCGCGGCGCGGATCCAGGACCGGCTCGCCTGGCGCTACTACACCGGCACGGCCGGCGACGGCACCCCGGTGTGGTCGACCGACCCGGACAAGGCGGTGCCCGTCGGCGCCGGCAACGGAGCGGCCGGCTCCACCATCCAGTACGTCCCGGCGCTGCACGGTTACCTGAACACCTTCATGGGCTTCTACGACAACGTGGGCCGCTACCAGACCGCGCCGGAGCCCTGGGGGCCGTGGACCACGCCCAAGGCGATGTTCACCGGCCTGCCGACCGACCAGCTGTGGGACTACGCGATGTTCGCGCACCCCGAGTACTCCCGCCGGGGCGGCCTGACCCAGTACTTCACCTACTACCGTCCGCAGGACACCAGTCAGCAGCTGGTCCGGGTCGACTTCGACCTGGCGAAGAACTGACGAGAAGAACCACCGCGTACCGGTCGTGGGCTCCGTTCCACGGCCGGTACCGCCGTTCCGGGGACGTCGTCCGCGGCACCTCGTGCCTGGATCCACCCGCGCTCCGAGCCTGGTGCCGCCGGAAGAGCGTCTGTTAAGTTAGCGCTAACGGCAGCGCTAACTCCTGCGAACGTTCCGGCCGGACTGCGAGGGTGTTCCATGACGGACTACCGAGGACTCACCTGGGACCATCCGCGCGGCACGGTGGCCCTGAACACCGCGGCCGGGCGCTTCTCGCGGGAGGCGCACGGGGACACGCTCGCCTGGGACGGCCAGCCGCTCGAAGGCTTCGAGTCGCACCCCATCGGCGACCTCTGCGCGCGCTACGACCTGGTGGTCCTGGACCACCCGCACCTCGGCGACGCGCTGGCCGCCGATGCGCTGCGACCGCTCGACGACCTGTTCCCCGGGGACGTGCTCGACGAGTGGCGGGCGTCCGCGGTCGGCGCGAGCGCCGCCTCGTACACGGCGCGCGGTCGGTTGTGGGCGGCCCCGCTGGACGCCGCCACCCAGGTGTCGGCGTGTCACCGGGAGAGCGTGCCCGAACCGCCGCGTACGTGGGACGAGGCCCTGCGGACCGCCCGCCGCGTGCCGTTCGCACTGTCCCTCGCGGGTCCGCACGCGCTGCTGACCTTCTTCTCGCTGTGCCAGGGGCTGGGGGAGGCGGCGAGGACCACGGGGGACGGGCCGCTCGTGTCCCGGGCCACGGGAGTGGCGGCGCTGGAGATGATGCGGGACGCCTTCGCCCACTGCGATCCCGCGACGGCCCGGCTCAACCCGATCGCGCTGCTGGAACTGCTCGCCCGCGGCTCGCTGGCCTACTGCCCGTTCGTCTACGGGTACGTGAACTACGCGGCGGCGCCGGGCAATCCCGTACGGTTCGCCGACGTGCCGCGCCTGACGCCCGGCGGGCCGCTCGGTTCGACGCTCGGTGGTACGGGCCTCGCCGTCTCGCGCCGGGCCGAGGTGTCGGACGCGCTGAAACGGCACATCGCCTGGCTGATGTCCGCCGATGCCCAGCGGCGGTTCCTGCCCCGGCACGAAGGGCAGCCCGCTCGCCGGGAGGCCTGGACGGACCCGGAGGTGGACGGGTCCGGCGGCGGCTTCTACTCCGGCACCCTCGCCACCACCGAGGCCGCGTGGGTGCGCCCGCGTCATCCCGGCTACACCGAGTTCCAGACATCGGCCTCCGCGCTGATCCGCGAGAGCCTGGAGGCGGGGCGCGCCGCCGCCGCGGCGTACGACGAACTGGAGAAGGCGCACCGGGCCGCCGTCCGCTCGACGGCGGACGTGCTCTGAGCGGCCGTCGTGGGCGGCGGCTTGAACGACGGCGCTCGGTACGCCTTGCTTGAGGACATGAACACCGGATCAGAAGGAGCCCTATGGAGAGCACCGTCCCGGAGATCGGCTGGTCGCTGAGCGACCACGTCGCCGTGATCACCCTCGATCGCCCCGCCAAGCTGAACGCCGTCACGGCAGAGATGTCCGCCGAACTGATGCGCCTGGCGGACTGGTGCAACGGGTCCGACGACGTCCGCGCCGTCATCATCACCGGGAGCGGGGACCGCGCGTTCTGCGTCGGCTCGGACATCGCCGAGCTCGACGCCTACGCCACCCCCTGGGACTTCCGCAACCGCGCCGACTACTGCGACTCGTTGCGCCGCCTGCGCAAGCCGCTGATCGCCGCCGTGAACGGCTGGGCCCTGGGCGGAGGCCTGGAGACCGCTCTCACCTGTGACATCAGGATCGCCGCCGAGTCCGCGCGGTTCGGCGCGCCGGAGATCAAGCTCGGCTGGGTCGGCGGAGGCGGGATGTCCGCCCTGCTGCGGGCCAGCATCGGTGAGAGCAACGCGGCCCTGATGCTGATGACCGGCGACCCGATCACGGCCTCGCAGGCGGAGCGGTGGCACCTGGTGAGCGAGGTCACCCGGCCGGAGGACCTCATGGACCGCGCGCACGCCATCGCCGAGGTCGTCGCCTCGCGGGCCCCCATCGCCGCCGAGACGGCCAAGGCCAACCTGCGGGCGGCGGCGACCATGCCCCTGGACCAGGCGATGACCTACGAACGCGACCTGCAGACCGTGTGCTTCGCCACCGAGGACGCCGCGGAGGGCCGGGCGGCCTTCCGCGAGCGGCGTCCGGCCGTCTTCCAGCGAAAGTAGATCCCATGGAAACCCACATCGACCCGGGCGCCGGTCTGTCGGGACTGCGTGCCGCGAACACCCTGCCGCAGGACGGTACGGCCGGTGCCCTTCTCGCGCGGATCTGGAACCCGGCGGCGGGCGGCCCCTCGCCGGCGGCCGTCCGCGCCGACGGCGTGTACGACGTCTCGGACGCCTTTCCCACCGTGGCCGGCCTGTGCGAGGAGGACGATCCCGCCGCCGCGCTGCGGGCCGCGGCCGGCATCCGTGTCGGCAGTGTCGACGACCTGCTGGCGGCGACCGTCGACCGGCCCGCGGACCCCGGCGCCGCGCGCTTCCTCGCGCCGGTCGACCTCCAGCCCGTCAAGGCCGCGGGCGTCACCTTCGCCGCCTCCATGATGGAGCGGCTGATCGAGGAGCGGGCCCAGGGCGACCCTGGTGCCGCCGCGGCGATCCGCGCGGACCTGGAGGAGGCGCTGGGCGGCGACCTGCGCTCGCTGCGCCCCGGTTCGCCCGAGGCCGCCGAGGTCAAGCGGCGGCTGGTGGCGCGCGGAGCGTGGAGTCAGTACCTGGAGGTCGGCATCGGGCCCGACGCCGAGATCTTCACGAAGGCGCTGCCGCTGTCCGCCGTGGGTCACGGCAGCCGGGCGGGCGTGCTGCGCGAGTCGGAGTGGAACAACCCCGAACCGGAGGTCGGCCTGGTCGTCTCGTCGCGCGGCGCCATCGTCGGCGCCACGCTCGCGAACGACATCAACCTCCGCGACTACGAGGGCCGGTCCGCGCTGCTGCTGCCCAAGGCGAAGGACAACAACGCCTCCTGCGTGCTCGGCCCCTTCGTCCGCCTCTTCGACGGCGCCTTCGGGCTGGACGACATCCGGTCGACGACCGTCCGGCTGGAGGTCGCCGGCGCCGACGGGTTCACGATGGGCGGCGAGTCGCCGCACGGCCAGATCAGCCGGGACCCGGCCGACCTGGTGGGCCAGCTCATGGGCGACCACCACCAGTACCCGGACGGCGCCGTCCTGCTGCTGGGCACGATGTTCGCGCCGGTCAACGACCGGGGGCGGCCCGGCTGGGGCTTCACCCACCACCAGGGCGACGTCGTACGGATCTCCACGCCCGAGCTCGGCACGCTCACCCACGAGGTCCAGCACGCGCAGGACTGCGCTCCCTGGGACTTCGGGGTGCGCGCCCTGATGACCAACCTCGCCCGGCGCGGCCTGCTGCGCTGACCGGCGAACTCTCCGGCCGCCGTCGTGCGGCCGGAGAGACACCGGTCAGGCGCTGGCCCGGCGGCGGATCTGGAACCCCATGTCGACGTGGGGTTTCGCCGGTCTCTCCCCGCGCATCCGGCGGAGCAGCATGCGGGCGGCCTCCTGGCCGATCGTGGTGTTGGGCAGTGCCACGGTCGTCAGGCCGGGCCGGATCAGCCGCGACAGCTCGAAGTCGCCGAAGCCGGAGATCGCGATCTCGCCGGGCACCGCGATCCCGCGCTCGGCCGCGGCCAGCAGGGCCCCGTTGGCGAAGACGTCGGTCGAGAAGACCAGGACGTCGCTGTCGGGATGGGCCTGCCGGGCGGCGTCCAGGAGGCGTCCGCCCGCCTCCAGCGTCAGCGGAAACTCCGAGGCGTCGAACACACGCGGCTCGGCGCCGGGCCAGTGGTCCGCCACGGCCCGCAGGTAGCCGTCGAGCCGGCGCCGCGAGCGGTGGTCGCCCTTGTGCAGGCGGCCGACGAAGCAGAGCCGCCGGTATCCGGCCTCGTGCAGGGAGGACACCATCGCGTACATGGCCTCCTCGTTGGAGAAGCCCACAAGAGTGTCCAGCGGGGTGTCGGTCCAGTCCCACGTCTCGACCACGGGGACGCCGGACGTCGTCAGCATCCGCACCACCGCCGGGCTGTGGAGGGTGCCGGTCATGAAGAACCCGTCCGGCCGCCGGCCGAGCAGCGAGCGGATGAGCTCCTCCTCCCGCTTGTCGTCGTAGTCGGTGTACCCGAGCAGCAGTTGGTACCCCTCGGGCGCCAGGACGGAGGACAGGCCGGTCAGCGTCTCGGAGAAGATGGACGCGGACAGCGAGGGGATCACCGTCGCCACGATCTTGCTGCGGTTCGAGGCGAGGTTGCGAGCGGACAGGTTCGGCACGTACCCGGCCTCGCGGATGGCGGTCTCGACCCTTTCCCGGGTGTGCGGGCTCACCTCGTCCGGAACGCGCAGCACCCGCGAGACCGTCTGCGCGGACACCCCGGCGATCTCCGCGACGTCCTGGAGTGTCACGGAGCGGGTGGCGGAGCGGCGGCGCGAGACCGACGTCACCGCTCCGTCCTGGCTGCTCATGATGTCGCTCTCCTCGTGTGCCGCCCACGCGTTCGACGGCGCTGCCGGCAGGGTCCTACGGCGTCAGCCCAACTTTACGCATGCGCCCGGCCCGCGGCCCGCCGGTGCCCGACTCCGCCGGAGCGCGTGGACCGTGCGCCGCGGACCGGCGCGAGACCGCCGAGTGACCCTCTGTGGCGCCGACGACGGATGTCCATGACGTTTCCCGGCACATCTTCTGTTAGCGCTACCGATAGCGCTAACATTCCTCCATCGGAACGCTTGACCCTTTCGTCCGGACTGTCCCTAGGTGAAGAGGCGGCTCATGAAGGTTCTCGAAGGAATTCGCGTCCTCGACCTGTCCATCGCTATGTCGGGGCCGTTCGCCGCGATGAAGCTGGCGGACCTGGGGGCGGACGTGATCAAGGTCGAGCCGCCGGGTGGCGAGTGGCAGCGGCACGCTCCGGCCGGAGGTGCGCGCGGCAACGAGGTCAACGCCTCCTTCCTGTCGCTCAACCGCAACAAGCGCAGCCTGTCGATCGACCTGAAGTCCGAGGCGGGCGGCCGGCTGCTGCGCGACCTCGTGTCGACGGCGGACGTGTTCCTGCAGAACTACCGCCCGGGCGTCGCCCAGCGGCTCGGCGTGGACTACGAGACCCTTCGCGCGGTCAAGCCGGACCTGGTCTACGTCTCCGTGTCCGGGTACGGGGAGACCGGCCCGTACGCCCGGCGCCCCGGTCAGGACGTCCTTCTCCAGGCGATGAGCGGGGCTCTGTTCAGCGCAGGCAGGCCGGGCGAACCGCCGGCGCCGGCCCCGTACTTCCTGGTGGACGCCTTCGCCGCCTACTCCGCCTTCGAGGGCGCCCTCGCCGCGCTCTTCCACCGCCAGCGGACGGGGGAGGGGCAACTGGTGCAGGTCAACATGCTGGACGCGATCATCGCCGCGCAGATGCAGGAGATCAGCGTCCGCACGGTGGGCCGGGTGCCGCAGACCCGCGCTGAGGCGATCCACGCGCACAGCTACATCCGCGCCCCCTACGGCGTCTTCCCCACCCGGGACGGCTACCTGGCGATCTCGTTCGCCGAACCAGCCGTGCTGGCCGAATTGATGGAGGACCCTCGCCTGGCCGCGTACGAGGCGGAGCGCGACGGCTTCAGCGAGCGGGAGAAGATCTCCGCGCTGGTGGAGGAGAACCTGCGCAAGCGGACCACCGCCGAGTGGATCGAGAAACTCGGCACCGCGGGCGTGTGGTGCGGGCCGGTCTACGACTACGACGACCTGCTGACCGATCCGCAGGTGCTCCACAACGGGTCGTTCGTCACCTACGACCATCCGACCGAGGGCACCGTGACCACCCCCGGCTTCCCCTTCAGGCTCTCCGGGAGTCCTCAGACCGTGGACCGGCCCGCCCCGGTCAACGGCGAGCACAGCCACGAGGTACTCCGCGAACTGGGTCTCGGCGAAGACCGCATCGACCGGCTGGAGCAGGAGGGGGTCATCGTCCGCGCCCGGCCGGCCGCTCGCGCCGCGGTCGACCGCCGCGGATGAAACCCGCGCCCGGGGCACACGGTCAGGTACCGGGTGCCCCTCCGTCCCCCTGGAGGAACACAGTCATGCCCCTGAAGGGAACCATGTTCATCGGCGCCGAGCGGCGTCCGGGATCCGGTCCGGCGATCACGTCGTACGATCCCCGGACCGACACGGCCCTGGAGCCCGCGTACGGCACGGGTACCGGCGAGGACGTCGCGGACGCCTGCGGGCGCGCGGCGTCGGCCGCCGTCGCGTACCGCTCCACGTCGCCCGGCGAACGGGCGGCGTTCCTGGAGCGGATCGCCGAGCGCATCGAGGAGCTGGGCGAGGAACTCATCGACCGGGCGGTCGCCGAGAGCGGCCTGCCGCGCGGCCGGATCAGCGGCGAGCGCGACCGCACCACCGCCCAGCTGCGCCTCTTCGCCGCCGAGGTACGGGCGGGGGAGTGGGCGGACACGCGCATCGACCCGGCGCTGCCCGACCGCCGGCCCGCCCCGCGGCCCGATCTGCGGCAGCGGCATCTGGCGGTCGGCCCGGTGGCGGTCTTCGGGGCGAGCAACTTCCCGCTGGCCTTCTCGGTGGCGGGCGGCGACACCGCCTCGGTACTGGCCGCGGGCTGTCCCGTGGTGGTGAAGGGGCACGGCGCCCACCTCGGCACCTCCGAGCTCGTCGGCTCCGCCGTCGCGGCCGCGGTCCGCGACCGCGGGTTGCCCGAGGGCGTCTTCTCCCTGCTCTTCGCGGCGGGCAACGAGGTCGGCCAGGCACTGGTCGCCGACCCCCGCATCCGCGCCGTGGCCTTCACCGGCTCGCAGGCGGGAGGTCTGGCCCTGCTGCGGACGGCCGCCGTCCGTGCGGTGCCGATCCCGGTGTACGCCGAGATGAGCAGCGTGAACCCGGTCTTCCTCCTGCCGGGCGCGCTGCGGGAGCGCGCCGCCGGGCTGGCCGAGGGGTTCGTCGGCTCCCTGACCCTGGGAGCCGGCCAGTTCTGCACCAACCCCGGCCTGATCGTCGCCGTCGACGGCCTGGAGCTGACGGAGTTCCTGGCCGCGGCGACGCGCGCCCTCGCCGCGACGGCCGGGCAGACCATGCTCACCGCGGACATCCACACCGCCTACGAACGGTCCACCGCCGGCCTCCTCGCGACCGACGGCGTACGGGAACTCGGCTCGGGCCTGCCGGGAGCGGGGGCGAACACGGGAGTCGCCCGGCTGTTCTCGGTGGCGGCCGGCGTCTTCCTGGACCGGCCGGAGCTCCAGGACGAGGCCTTCGGCGCGGCGTCCACCGTGGTCGTCTGCCGTGACACCGAGCAGCTGCGCGAGGTGGCCGCGGCGCTGCGCGGCCAGCTGACCGCGACGGTCCACCACGGTGAGGGAGACCAGGAGGTCGCGGCGACGCTGCTGCCGGTGCTGGAGGACCGGGCCGGGCGCATCCTGTTCGACGGCTGGCCCACCGGCGTGGAGGTCACGCACGCGATGGTGCACGGCGGACCGTACCCCGCGACCTCCGACGGGCGCACCACCTCCGTCGGCACGCTCGCGATCCGACGGTTCCTGCGTCCCGTGTGCTACCAGAACGTGCCGGCCGGACTGCTTCCTCCCGAGGTGTCCGACGAGAACGTCTACGGCCTGCCGCGCCGGGTCGACGGCGCCCGGCGGTAACGCGGCCGCTGGGGGGGCGTGCCGGCCGGGCGGTTCCGGAGCGACCGCCCGGCCGGCACGGGCTCACGGCGCCCAGGGGGAGCCGACGGCCCAGCTCACGTCGTCCGCCCACGAGGTGGCGGAGTCGAAGGCGTTGTCGCCGCCGTCGCCGGCGATGTAGAGCGTGTTGTCGTAGTGCCGGACGAACCGGGTCGGATAGTTGTACGAGGCGAAGGACGTGCCCTGGCCGCTCTTGCCGGCCTGGGGGGCAGAACGTCGCGTCGGCGCGGAACAGCGCGGTGCCGTCCATCGGCTGCCGGTAGACGTGGAAGTTCTGGTGCCGCAGGAAGTCACCCGGATAGTTCCTGGACTCGAACGAGACGCAGGAGGGGTCGGCGAGGCCGCGGCGCACGATCCACGTGCCGTCGGATTTGTCGAGCGCCGGCCCGCGCCGTTCACGTGCGTGCCGGAGGTGACCATGTACGTGCCCTCCGCCTGCCCGCCGGTCGCGACGCCGGAGGTGACCGCACGCGTGGTGCTGCGCGCGGCGACGCACGGCGTACCGGCGGCGCCGTAGATGTCGCAGGGGAGCGTGGCGGCGTACGAAGCGCCCGGCATGGTGGTCAGGGCGCCGACGACGAGGACGAGGGTCGCGCCGGCGGAAATCAGTGCTCTTCGCGCACGGTGAATCAGGGGTCGAATAATCATCATGGGACTCTCGGGCAGATCGAGGGCTGAGAGTAATGCGTAGAATGGCGCAGGTTGAATGGCGGGGCGCCGAATTTCGGCGTACTCGGGCCTTTGGGACTGCATTGAGCATGGCATTATCGACGCGCGGGGGTGATCCGGCCCGAGTGGTCTGTATTCGTGCCGACTGACGTGCGTGTTCGTCGCCCGCCTGCGTTGCCGGGCGAGGTTCGGCTACGGCGGTCGGCTTGGCATTTTCGCGGGCTCCGATCCGAGTTTGTTGTTCGATATTTCGAACGGTGTTCGGAGGTGGTCGCCTGGACGTTAAAATGCCCGTTGTGGGCCGTCAACGGCCTTTCGCTATTTCTGGAAATGGCCGTCTTGCGTCCTGGCGGACACCCGCTAGCAGGATTCGCCCGCGCTACCGGCGTTGCCGCGACCAGGCGGACCAGAGGGCCGCGTAGGGGCCCGCCGTGGCGAGCAGCTCCGCGTGCGTGCCGGTCTCGGCGATCCGGCCGGCGTCCAGCACGACGACGCGGTCCGCCGCGGCGGCCTGGGTGAGGCGGTGCGCGACGACCAGCGCGGTCCGTCCCTCCAGCGCCGCCTCGGCCGAGGCCTCGAGGACCCGGGCGCCCGCGCTGCCCGCCTCCGCGGTCGCCTCGTCGAGGATGACCACCCGGGGATCGGCGAGCACGAGCCGGGCGAACGCCAGCTGCTGCGCCTCCGCGACGGTCAGGGCGTGCCCGCCGTCACCGACCCGGGTCGCCAGTTTCTCCGGGAGCCCTTCGGCCCAGCCGAGCGCGCCGACGCGGTCGAGCGCCGCGCGCAGCTCCGCGTCGGTCGCGTCCGGCGCGGCCAGCCGCAGGTCGTCGGCCAGCGTGCCCGCGAACACGTGGACCTCCTGGGTCACCAGCACGACGTGCGCCCCGGGAACCGGAGGGCCGCCGCCGACCCGTACCGTGCCCGCGCCGGGCCGGTGCACGCCGGCGATCAGCTTGGCCAGCGTCGTCTTGCCGGCGCCGCTCGCGCCGACCAGCGCGACCCGCTCGCCGGCCGCCACGTCGAGCGTGACGTCGTGCAGCACGGGACGGCCCGGAACGTACGCGTGGCCCAGCGCCCGCGCCCTGACCGACGCGTCCGCCGGCGCGGCGGTCGCGTCCGCCTCGGCAGGCACCGGGAGGTCGGCGACGCCCACCAGCCGCCGCAGCCCGGCCGCCGCCGCCTGGGCGTCGTCGACCAGCGCCAGCGCCATGTTGATCGGCCCGAACAGCCCGTGGAAGTACAGCGCGGCGGCCGTCGCGCCGCCCACCGTCGCCGATCCCTGGCGTACCAGCACGAACCCCACGGCCAGCACCGCGCACAGGCCGGCGTACTCCCCGACATGGAGCCTGCCGTAGAACCGGGTCTGCAGCGCGACGCCGCGCAACGACAGGTCGACCGCCGCCCGCGAGCGCCGTTCGACCCGGTCGAGGTGGCGGTCGGTCAGCCGCAGGGCCCGTATCGTCGCCGCCCCGTCGACCGTGCCGAGCAGCGCGTGCTGCTGCGCCCCGGCCGCCGCCCGCTGCTCGGCGTACAGCGGCCCGGCCCGCCGCGAGTACCAGCGCGCCGTGTGCAACTGCACCGGCACGGCGACCAGCGCGGCCGGCAGGAACCGCCAGTCGAGCACGGCCATCCCGGCCAGCGTCGAGACGATGGTGAGCAGCGAGCCGATCAGCGCCGGTATCGCCCGTCGTACGGCCTCGGCGATGACGGTGACATCGCCGGTGACCCGCGAGGTGAGGTCGCCCGACCCGGCGCGCTCGA
This sequence comes from Actinoallomurus oryzae, assembly GCF_039541955.1. Lineage (NCBI taxonomy): Bacteria > Bacillati > Actinomycetota > Actinomycetes > Streptosporangiales > Thermomonosporaceae > Actinoallomurus > Actinoallomurus oryzae. The sequence continues at coordinate 158,287 of NZ_BAABHF010000015.1, forward strand.
CCTGTTCCAGGGGCAGCCGCAGCGCGCGGGCCAGGAAGCGTTCCCGCAGCTCGGCGAGCGCGTTCTCGCCGGCCCGCGCGAGCTCGGCGAGCCCGGCGGCCGACAGCGCGCCCTGGGCGAGGGCCGCCGCGACCAGCAGGACCGCGGGCCAGGTGATCGAGCCCGCGCCCCGGTGCCCGGCGACGAGGTCGACGATGCCGCCCACCAGCGGGGGTACGAACAGCCCGGCGACCGTTCCGGCGAGGAGAATCGCCAGCGCCAGGACGACCGCCCGGACGCGTGGCCGGAGGAGCGCGCCCGCCGAGCGGAGGGTCCGCCGCCCGCTCGCGACCGGCAGCGGCTCTCGCTGGTTCACGGGCCCTCCTTCGTCGGGGGAGTGACCGGGCATGCGTGTTGTTCGGTTCGCTCGCTGCGCTCGCTCACGGGCCCTCGCCGTGTTCGCTCATGACAGGACCGCCGTGCGGTAGCGGGAGTGTTCCGTCACGAGTGCGGTGTGCGCTCCCTGGGCGGCGATCACTCCGCCGTCGAGGAGGACCACCCGGTCGGTGACGGCCAGGAGGGCCGGGCTCGTGGTGACCAGGATCGTGGTCCGGTCGCGGCGGAACGCGCGGAGGCCCTCGGCGATGCGGGACTCGGTGACCGTGTCGACGGCGGTGGTCGGGTCGTGCAGGACGAGCACCGGGGGATCGGCGGCGAGCGCGCGGGCGAGGGCCAGCCGCTGGCGCTGCCCGCCGGACAGCGAGCGGCCGCGCTCGTCGAGGACCGTGTCCAGCCCGGCCGGCAGGGCCGCCACCACCTCGTCGGCGCCGGCCGCCACCAGAGCCGCGTCCAGGCCCGTGTCGGCGGCCAGGTTGTCGCGGACGGTACCGTCGAACAGCCGCGCGTCGTGCCCGGCGACGAGGATCGCGGCCCGCAGCTCGCCCGGGTGCAGGTCGGTGAGTGCCACGCCGTCCAGTTCGACCGAACCCTCCTCGGGGTCGGCCGCACGTCCGAGGTGGGCGAGCAGCGCCGTCGCGGCGGCCGGGTCGGTGGCCACGACGCCGACGAACTCGCCGGGAGTGACGTCCAGGTCGACACCGCGCAGGCCCGTGCCGTACAGGCCGCGCAGGGCGATCTTCCCGGCGGCGGGTTCGGGCACCGCGAGCGGCCCCGGCGTCACGGCCGGCGGGCTCGACAGCACCGCAGCGACGCGCCGGGCCGACGCGCGGCCCTGCGCGAAGACGCCGTTCACCCACGCCAAGGTGGTCAGCGGGGTCAGCAGGTACTGGGCGAGCCCGGCCGTCGAGACCAGCGCGCCGATGGTGATGTGCCCGCCCGCCGCCAGCCGTCCGCCGGCGAGGGCGATGACGGCGAGGAACACGCCGTTGAGCGCGATCGTCAGGCCGTGGTAGGACGCCTCGGCCCGCGCCGACCGTACGGTGGCCCGCAACGACTCCCGGCTGGTGCGCCGGTAACGGTCGAGCGCGTGCCGCTCGGCGCCGAGGCCCTTGAGCACCCGGAGCCCCGAGACGAGATCGGCGGCCACCCCCGACGCCCGCGCGGCGTGCTCCTGCTCGGTCTCGCTGCGGTGTTCGAGCGGCCTGCCGAGCACGTGCGACAGCCAGAGCAGCGGAGGCGCGCCGACCAGAACCAGCAGGCCGAGCGGCAGTGAGATCATCAACAGCAGCACCGCGGTCAGCGCGAGCCCGCCGCCGGCGGCGACCGCGGCGGGCACCATCGCGGCGACCGCGCCGACGCGCGCCGCGTCCCCGGCGGCGATGCTCACCAGGACGCCCGGCAGCCGTCCGGCCTCGGCCCCGCCCCGGTGGTCGAGCACCCGCCGGGTCAGCGCGAGCCGCAACTCGTGCGCGGCCTGCTGCGACGCGCGCTGGGCGGCCCGGTCGCCGAACCGGTGGCTGAAGCTGAGCGTCAGGTACACCGCGCCGAGAACGCCGAGCCACAGCGCCAGACCGCCGGGCCCGCCGTCGACCGCCTGGTCGATCACCACGCCGATCAGGAACGGCACGAGCGCCTCGCCCGCCTGGTGGCCCGTGATCATCGCCGAGCCGAGCAGAACCTGCCGGCGCTGTCCGCCGATGGCACGCGCCAGTACGGAGCGCCCGGTGGGGATCGTGACCTCCCTCCGGATCCGCGGACGCCTCATCCGCGTCCGCCGATGTCACGGCCGTCGATCGCGACCCACATGGGCGCCTTCCTCCGGAGACTGTCGGCAAATAATTTAGGTAAGCCTTGCCTTTATTAGGCTCACCTAAATTACCTTCCGGCCCGCCTCGTGCGAAAGGCGGCCACCCCCGAGCCGGTTCGGAAACGGGGGCACGCGTAGCGTGAAATCGAGGGCGCAAGGTAGGGGGAGCCTCATCGAGCGGGGGATGTCATGGGGAACGTGTTCGAGGTACTGCGCAAGGATCATGAAGAGGTCAAGCGGGCCCTGGCCGAGATCGAGCGCGGCCCGACCGCCGCGTCCGGTGCCGACGCCGACCAGCTGACGCTGCGGGAGAAGCTGGTCGAGGAGCTGACCATCGAGGAGTCCAAGCACGAGGCGGTCGAGGAGGAGTACTTCTGGCCGGCCGTACGGGAACACCTCGACGACGGCGACGCTCTGGCCGACCACGCGATCGAGCAGGAACAGGCGGCCAAGTTCATCCTCAACGACCTGATCGGCATGAAGACCGACGACCCCAAGTTCGAGGAGCTGGTGGGGCGGTTCATCGCCGACGGGCGCGAGCACATCGCCTACGAGGAGGACAACGTCTGGCCGCAGATGGAGAAGACGCTCAGCGCCGAGGAGGCGGAGGAGCTCGGCCACAAGGTCGAGGAGGGCAAGAAGATCGCTCCGACCCGGCCGCACCCGCACACACCGCCGAAGCCCGGCATTCTCAAGGCCGCCGGACCGGCGGTCGCGGCGGCCGACCGGGCCCGCGACGCGGCCACCGGACGCGGACAGGACTGAAGAGCCCGCACGGACAGGGGCTGCGCGCCCCTATCCGTGCGGCTCTAGGCCGGCGCGTCACTTCCGGCGGCGGGCGGATCACCGCCGGAGGCGACGGCCTCACGCGCCGTCGGGCGGGGCGTCAGGAGCGTGCCTTGGCGGTGGCGCGGTCGTTGGCCTTCCGCAGGGCCTTGACGAGCTCGTTCTTGCTCATCTGCGAGCGGCCGGGGATGTCCATCTCCTTGGCCAGGTCGTACAGGTGCTGCTTGGAGGCGTTGGCGTCGACGCCGCCCGCCGACGGGCGTGAGGTGTCGCGGCCTCCCTTGGACTGCTCGTCCGACGGGCCCTTCGCGCCCTTGTCCTTGGGCTCCCAGTGATCGCCGACCTTCTCGTGGGTGTGCTTGAGCGCGCCGTAGGCCACCCGGTGCGCCCGCTGCCCTTCGCCGTACTCCTGGACCGCCGCGTCGTGGGCCTTGGCGAACGTGCGCTGGGCCTTGGCGTCGGAACGCTTGATCGTGTCGGGCAGCTCGCTCTGCTTGGCCTTGCCCTTCTTGGTGGTCTTCGGCATGTCTCCTCTCTCCCCTCCCGATGAAGGCGGATCCCTGTCACCGCAAGACCTACCCCGCACGCGGCGGCCACACATGGTCGCCGAGCCGGGGTGTCGCGGTGGCTGTTTGCGGTGCGGCGGCCGGGTAGGGCGGCACGACCACGACCCCGAGATGCCGAGGAGACGCACATGCCGGCCGACGGCCGTACTGACAAGGATCGGCAGCTGGACGCCGACCGGGCCGCCCCGGAGGAGACGGTTCTGACCACCGACCAGGGCGTCGCCGTGGGCGACACCGACAACTCGCTGCGGCCCGGCGAGCGCGGCCCGACGCTCATGGAGGACTTCCACTTCCGCGAGAAGCTCACGCACTTCGACCACGAGCGGATCCCCGAACGCGTCGTGCACGCCCGCGGCGCGGGCGCCTACGGCTACTTCGAGGCCTACGGCGACGCGCTGGCCGGGGTGACGGCCGCGGAGTTCCTCACCGACCCGGGCCTGCGGACCCCGGTGTTCGTGCGGTTCTCCACTGTCGCCGGGTCGCGCGGGTCGGCCGACACCGTACGGGACGTCCGCGGCTTCGCGACCAAGTTCTACACGCGGCAGGGCAACTTCGACCTGGTCGGTAACAACATGCCCGTCTTCTTCATCCAGGACGGCATCAAGTTCCCCGACTTCGTCCACGCCGTGAAGCCCGAGCCGCACAACGAGATCCCGCAGGCGTCCTCGGCCCACGACACGCTGTGGGACTTCGTGCAGCTCCAGCCCGAGACGACGCACATGATGATGTGGCTGATGTCGGACCGGGCGCTGCCGCGGAGCTTCCGGATGATGCAGGGGTTCGGCGTGCACACGTTCCGGCTCGTCAACGAGGCCGGCGAGGGCACGTTCGTGAAGTTCCACTGGAAGCCCAAGCTCGGCACGCACTCGCTGGTGTGGGACGAGACCCAGAAGGTCGCGGGCAAGGACCCGGACTTCAACCGCCGTGACCTGTGGGAGGCGATCAACGACGGTGACTTCCCCGAGTGGGAGCTCGGCGTGCAACTCGTCGCCGAGGCCGACGAGCACGCCTTCGACTTCGACCTGCTCGACCCGACCAAGATCATCCCGGAGGAGGAGGTCCCGGTACGGCCGGTCGGCCGCATGGTCCTGGACCGCAACCCCGACAACTTCTTCGCCGAGACCGAGCAGGTCGCCTTCCACACCGCGAACGTCGTGCCCGGGATCGACTTCAGCAACGACCCGTTGCTGCAGGCCCGCCTGTTCTCCTACCTCGACACCCAGCTGATCCGCCTCGGCGGGCCCAACTTCACCCAGCTGCCGGTCAACCGCCCGCTGAGCGAGGTGAGCAACCACCACCGCGACGGCTACCACCAGACGACGGTGCACCGGGGACAGGCCGCGTACCACCCCAACTCCCTCGGCGGCGGGTGCCCGGCCATCGCGGGCGACGGTTACACGCACTACCAGGAACGGGTCGACGGCAACAAGATCCGCAAGCGCAGCGAGAGCTTCGCCGACCACTACTCCCAGGCCACGCTGTTCTGGAACAGCATGGCGGACTGGGAGAAGGAGCACATCGTCGCGGCGTTCCGGTTCGAACTCGGCAAGGTCGAGCCCATGCACGTCCGCGAGGGCGTCGTACGGAACCTGGCCAACGTCCACCCCGACCTGGCCACCAGGGTCGCCGAGGGCATCGGCGTCGAACCCCCGGCGCCGCCCGCCACCCCGCCCGGCGACCGCCGCTCTCCGGCGCTCAGCCAGGCGAACAGCCCCACCGACACGGTCGCCACCCGCAAGATCGCGATCCTGGCCGCCGACGGTGTGGACGGCGACCACGTACGGGCGGCCACGGCGGCCCTGACCGAGGCGGGAGCGAACTGCGAGGTCCTCGCCGCCGCCGACGGATCGCTCAGCGCGGCCTCCGGGGACGATGTCACGGTCACCCGGGCGCTGACCACCGTCGCCTCCGTCCTGTACGACGCGGTGCTGGTGCCCGGCGGTGTCCGTTCGGTCCAGACGCTGGCGGGCGACGGCGACGCGGTGCACTTCGTCAGCGAGGCCTTCAAGCACGGCAAGGCGATCGGCGCGCTCGGCGACGGCGTCTCGCTGCTGGAGGTCGCCCGGGTCACCTCCGTACGGCGCGGCGACCGGGAGACCGTCACCGACCAGGGCGTGGTGACCGGCGGCACGGCGAGCGGCGACTTCACCGAGGCGTTCATCACGGCCGTGGCGGCCCACCGCCACCCCGAACGCGACCTGAGCGCCGTTCCCGCCTGACGCCGGGACGAACCCCGGCGCCGAGCGAGCCGGAGCCCGTCGAGGAAGATCCTCGACGGGCTCCGGCTTCGCGGGCGCTCAGGACTTGCCGAACAGCTCCTGGGCCTTGGTCTTCAGCCCCTTCCTGACCACGCCGGTGGAGTCGGGGTCGCCCTTGATGATGGCCTCGGCGGCGTCCTTCATCTGCTCGAACTCCGCGTGCGGCGGGATCGGCGGGATGTCGGGGTCGCAGTGGACGTCGAGGAGGACCGGCCGGTCGGCGGCCAGGGCGCGGTCCCACGCGGACCCGATGGCCTCGGGCTTGTCCACCTCGATGCCCTCCAGGCCGATCGAGCGAGCGAACGCGGCGTAGGACATGTCGGGCAGGTTCTGGGACTCCTCGAACTTCGGCGCGCCGCTCATCGCGCGCAGCTCCCAGGTGACCTGGTTCAGGTCGTTGTTGTGCAGGACGGCGATGACGAGCCGCGGGTCGGACCAGTCGGAGCAGTAGCGCTTGATGGTGAGAAGCTCGGCCAGGCCGTTCATCTGCATGGCGCCGTCGCCGACGAACGCGATGGCGGGCCGGTCGGGATGGGCGAACTTCGCGCCGATCGCGTACGGCACGCCCGGCCCCATCGTCGCCAGGGTCCCCGACAGCGAACCGCGGATGCCGGCGCGGATCTTCAGGTCGCGGGCGTACCAGTTCGCGGCCGAGCCGGAGTCGGCGGTGACGATGGCGTTGTCGGGGATCCGGGAGTTCAGCTCCCAGAACAGCAGCATCGGGTTGACCGGGTCGGCCTCGACGTGGGCCTGCCGCTCGACCGTGCCCCACCAGCGCGCGACGTTGTCCTCGATCGTCTCGCGCCAGGAGCGCTTCTTCTTGCGTTCGAGCCGCGGGATGAGCGCACGCAGGGTCTCGGCCGCGTCGCCGACGAGGTTGACCTCGGTCGGGTAGCGCATCCCGATCATCCGGCCGTCGATGTCGATCTGGATCCCCCGGGCGTCGCCGAACTCCGGCAGGAACTGGCTGTACGGGAAGTTGGACCCGACGATGAGCAGCGTGTCGCAGTCGCGCATGAGCTCATAGGAGGGCCGGGTGCCGAGCAGGCCGATGGCTCCGGTGACGTAGGGCAGGTCGTCGGGCAGCACGTCCTTGCCGAGCAGCGCCTTGGCGACCCCGGCGCCGGTCAGCTCGGCGACCTCCATGACCTCCGCCGCGGCGGACCGGGCGCCCTGGCCGGCGAGGATCGCCACCTTCGAACCCTCGTTCAGGATCTCGGCGGCGCGTGCGACCTCGGCGTCGGGGGCGCGGGTCACCGAGGGCGTGTAGCCGGGCGGGGACGACGGCACGTTCTTGAACGCGTGCGACGGCCCCTCGTAGGGCTCTTCCTGCAGGTCGGCCGGAATGATCACGGCAGTGGGCGCGTGGTCGGCGAGGGCGATCCGCATGGCCCGGTCGATCAGGTTGGGCAGCTGCGCCGGGACGGTCGCCATCTGCACGTACGAGCTCGCGACGTCCTTGAACAGGCTCAGCAGGTCGACCTCCTGCTGGTAGTTGCCGCCCATCGCGCTGCGGGCGGTCTGCCCCACGATCGCCACCACCGGGACGTGATCGAGCTTGGCGTCGTACAGGCCGTTCAGCAGGTGGATCGCGCCGGGCCCGCTGGTGGCCATGCAGACGCCCGGTTTCCCGGTGAACTTCGCGTAACCGACCGCCTGGAAGGCGGCCATCTCCTCGTGCCGGGCCTGGACGAGCTGTGGGCGATCGTCGGCCCGGCCGAGTGCCGCGATGATTCCGTTGATGCCGTCGCCCGGGTAGCCGAAAATGTGCTTCACGTCCCACTCGCGCAGGCGTTCGAGCAGGTAATCGCCGACAGTGGGCGCCATGATCAATCCTTCCGAGGTGGCGAATGCTCCTGACGATCCGCTTCCCGGAGAGCGCGATTGAAACCTGATACGCGGGTAACCGAAGTCATATGTCCGAGACACTTCTCCGCGATCTTGCGGCACGCGTCGACGGCGAGGTGCGGTTCGACGCCGGGTCGCGCGCCGACTACGCCCATGACGCATCCAACTACCGGCAGGTGCCGATCGGCGTGGTGGTCCCCCGGAACGTCGAGGCGGCCGTGGAGGCCGTCGCGGTGTGCCGGGAACACGATGTGCCGGTCTTCTCGCGGGGCGGGGGCACGAGCCTGGCGGGACAGTGCTGCAACACCGGCGTGGTGATCGACTGGTCCAAGTACTGCCGACGCCTGGTGTCGGCGGACCCCGACCGGCGGCGGGCGGTCGTCGAACCGGGCGCCTGCCTGGACGATCTCAACGCCGAGCTGTCGAAGTATCACCTGATGGTGGGCCCCAAACCGTCGACGCACGACACCTGCACGATCGGCGGGATGATCGGCAACAACTCCTGCGGAGCCTCGGCCCAGGCGTACGGGAAGATGGCCGACTCGGTGATCCGCATGGAGGTGCTGACCTACGACGGCACGCGGATGTGGGTCGGACGGACCAGCAAGGAGGAGTACGAGCGGATCCTCGCCGAGGGAGGACGGCGAGCGGAGATCTACCGGGCGCTGCACGAGCTGGCGGAGGAGAACCTCGCGCTGATCCGTACCCGCTATCCGGACATCCCGCGCCGGGTCTCGGGCTACAACCTCGACGCGCTGCTGCCCGAGAACGGCTTCAACCTCGCCCGGGCCCTCGTCGGCAGCGAGTCCACGCTGGTGACCGTCCTGCAGGCGGAGATCTCGCTGGTGCCGGTGCCGCCGTACCAGTCCCTCGTCGTCCTGGGCTACGACGACATCGCCGCCGCCGGCGACGCCGTACCGACCGTCGCCCGGCACGAGCCGCTGGCGCTGGAGGGGATCGACGAGACGCTCATCGACCTGGCCCGCGCCGAGCACGTGGCGAAGCAAGGCGTGCTGGAGGAGATGCCCGAGGGGTCGGGGTGGCTGATGGTCCGGTTCGGCGGCGACACGCGGGAGGAGGCCGACGAGCGCGCCGAACGGCTGCTGTCCGACATCCACCGCTCCGAGCACGGCCCGGGCGTGTCCTACCTGGACGACCCGGATGAGGAAGAACGGCTGTGGAAGGTCCGCGAGGCCGGCCTGGGCGCGACCGCGTACCCTCCCGGCGGTCCGGACACGCATGAAGGCTGGGAGGACGCGGCGGTGCCGCCCGACCGGCTGGGGGACTACCTGCGCGACTTCCGCGCCCTGCTGGAGGAGTTCGGCTACGGTTCGGCGTCGCTGTACGGGCACTTCGGGCAGGGGTGCGTGCACACGCGGATCGCCTTCGACCTGGAGGACCCCGACGGGGCCGAGACCTACCGCCGGTTCGTCGAGCGCGCCGCGCGCCTCGTCGCCTCCTACGGCGGATCGCTGTCCGGCGAGCACGGGGACGGCCAGTCCCGCGGCGAGCTGCTGCCGATCATGTTCGGCGACGAGATCATCCGGCTGTTCGGCCGGTACAAGAAGATCTTCGATCCGGGCAACCGGATGAACCCCGGAAAGGTCGCCTCGCCCGAGGAGACCGAGCACCCGGCGGGCACGCCGGGGGTGTTCCGGCTGGATGAGAACCTCGACCACCTCGGCTACCACCCCGCCGAGCCGCGGACCCACTTCCACTATCCCGAAGACCACGGCCGGTTCACGCACGCGGCGGCGCGATGCGTGGGCATCGGCAAGTGCCGCGCCTCCTCCGGCGGCGTCATGTGCCCGAGCTACCGGGTCACCCGCGAGGAGAAGCACGCCACGCGGGGGCGCGCCCGGCTGCTGATGGAGATGATGCGCGGCATGCGCGGCGGCGGCGAGGACGCCGTCATCACCGACGGCTGGCGGTCCAAGGACGTCCACGAGGCCCTCGACCTGTGCCTGGCCTGCAAGGGATGCCGCGGCGACTGCCCGGTCAACGTCGACATGGCGACCTACAAGGCCGAGTTCCTGGCCCACCACTACCGCTGGCGGCCCCGCCCGCTGTCGCACTACTCGATGGGCTGGCTCCCGCTGTGGGCACGGCTGGCCTCCGCCGCGCCGGGCGCGGTCAACGCCCTGACGCACGCGCCGGGGCTCGACCGGGTGGTCAAACGCGCCGGCGGCGTCGACCGGCGCCGGGAGCTTCCCCGGTTCGCCCGCGAACGCCTGACCGACTGGTTCAAGCGGCGCGGAGGCCCGCAGGCGGACGGGCCGTCGGTCGTCCTGTGGCCGGACTCCTTCACCAACAACTTCCATCCCGCGATCGGCCAGGCGGCCGTCCGGGTGCTGGAGGCGGCCGGGTTCCGGGTCGAGATGCCGCCCGTCCCGCTGTGCTGCGGGCTCACCTGGATCTCCACCGGGCAACTCGGCACGGCCGAACGTGTGCTGCGCCGTACCGTCGACGCCCTGGCGCCCCGGCTGCGCGCCGGCACCCCGGTGATCGCCCTCGAACCCAGCTGCGGCGCGGTGTTCCGCTCGGACGCCCCGGAGCTGATGTCCGGCGATCCGGACGTCGAGCGCCTCTCGAAGCAGACCCACTCCTTGGCCGAGTTCCTCCTGGACCGGGCGCCGCAGGCGATCACCGCGCCCCCGCCGGGCACGGGCCGTACCGCCATCGCCCAGACGCACTGCCACCAGCACGCCATCTGGGGGTTCGATGCCGACACCGAGGTGCTCCAGCGCGTCGGCGTCCAGGCGGACGTGCTGGACGAGGGCTGCTGCGGCCTGGCCGGCAACTTCGGCTTCGAACGCGGCCACTACGACGTCTCCGTCGGAGCCGCCGAGCTGGGGCTGTGGCCGGCGGTACGTGACGCCGACCCGGGCACCACCGTGCTCGCCGACGGCTTCTCCTGCCGCACCCAGATCGAGGCCGGTACGGAGGCGAAGCCGAAACACCTCGCCGAGCTGCTCGCGGAACTGCTGTGCCCGGAGGAGGCCGGCGAACGCGACACGGCGGTCACGACACCGACGGAGGTCCCATGACCGAGCGAAGCGAGGGAATCGAAGACGCGCCCTTGTGGTCACCCTCCCCGACGAAGGAGGTCCCATGACCGAGCGAAGCGAGGGAATCGAAGACGCGCCCTTGTGGTCACCCTCCCCGACGAAGGAGGCCTCATGACCGAGCGAAGCGAGGCCGCGACGCCGGCGAGGGAGGTGCCATGATCGAGCTCTCCACCGCCGCCTACACGATCCCGACGGACGCCCCCGAGGCGGACGGCACGCTGGAGTGGGACTCGACCACTCTCGTCCTGGTCGAGGCGAGCGCCGAGGGCGTCACCGGGATCGGCTGGACGTACGGGCCCGCGACCGTCGCGCAGGTGGTCACCAAGCTGCTCGCCTCCGAGGTCGCCGGGAGCGGCGTGCTGAACCCGCCCGCCGCGCACGAGGCCATGTGCCGCGCGGTCCGCAACGCGGGCCGCCCCGGCCTGTGCTCCATGGCGATCTCGGCCGTCGACTGCGCCCTGTGGGACCTGAAGGCCCGCCGCCTCGGCCTGCCGCTGCACCGCCTGCTCGGCGCCGTCCACGAGGTGGTACCCGTGTACGGCTCCGGCGGCTTCACCACCTACGACGACGCACGGATGCGCGAACAGCTCGAGCACTGGGCCGGCGAGCAGCGCATCCCCCGCGTCAAGATCAAGATAGGGGAGGCGTGGGGGAGCCGCGAGGCCCGCGACGTCGAACGCCTGCGCCGCGCGCAGGAGATCATCGGTCCCGACACGGAGCTGTTCGCCGACGCCAACGGGGCCTACAGCGCCAAACAGGCGGTCCGAGTCGCCCGGGCCGCCGACATCCGGTGGTTCGAGGAGCCGGTCTCCTCCGACGACCTGGCCGGGCTCGCGACCGTACGCGACGCTGTGCCGTGCGAGGTGGCGGCCGGGGAGTACGGCTATGACCTGCCCTACTTCGTCCGGCTCCTGCCCGTCATCGACTGCCCGCAGGCCGACGTGACGCGGATCGGCGGGATCACCGAGTTCCTCCGCGCCGCCGGGCTCGCCCGAGCCCACGGCAGGGACCTGTCCGCCCACTGCGCCCCGCACCTGCACGCCGCCGCGATGGCCGCCATCCCCAACGCCCGCCACATCGAGTGGTTCCACGACCACGTGCGCATCGAGTCGATGCTCTTCGACGGAGCCCTCGACCCGGCGGGCGGCACCGTACGCCCGCGAGACGACGCCCCCGGCCTGGGCCTGGAGTTCAAACGCCCGGACGCCGAGCCCTATCGGGTCGCCTGAACGCGCTGGTGCGCAGGGGCCGCAGCGCGTGCCGGCCGGTGCGTCCGGGCTAACGGTCGAAGGTGATGCAGGCGGGATTCGGGACGGGTATCGACGTTCCGGTGTCCGTCAGCCTGCCGGAGCGCGGGTCGACGCCGAACAGGTCGACGGAGCCGCTCGCCTCATTGGCGACGAGCAGCCACCGCCCGCTCCGGTGGAGCGAGAAACTCCACGGCGTCAGGCCTCCGCAGGGGATGCGCTGTACGAGTGCGGACAGCACGCGGCTCGTGCGGTCGAAACGACGGATGAGGACCCGGCCGGCGCCGAAGTCCGCGATCAGGGCGAACCGGCCGCCGGGGGCGATGACCACGTCGTGGACGTGCGGGCCCGCCTGCCGCGGGTTGGGGCCGGAACCGGTGTCCCGGACGACGGACACCGGCGAGCCGAGCCTGCCGCGTGGATCCGGGTGCCCTTCCAGGTGCTGACGAAGAGGAGCTCCGGCTCCTTTCTCCTCTCCGCCGCCTCGGCGCCCGGCAGGTCGCCGAGCAGCGGGACGGTGGCCGCGGCTGCCACCGCCCCGAGGACTCCTCTGCGGGACGGGACGCCGGCCACTCCGCGCGTCGGATCCGACATTGACGGGCGATCCGAAAGGTTGTCCGACAAGCGAGTGCGAGGAACGTAACGCCGCGGACACATGACGACAAGACTCGCCAGCAAATCGACAGTTTCGGGAGTTGACCCCCTTGCGGGCCGGCGCGAAGTTGTCAGACAATCGGCTCGCGGTCAGTCGCCCGTGATCGGTATCTCGGCGAACAGCACCGTCCCGCCGTCGGCCGGGCTGCTGATCTCGAACCTGCCGCCGATGGCCTCGACACGGTCTCTGACGCTGAGGAGTCCCGACCCGCGGGCGGCGTCGGCCCCTCCCGCGCCGTCGTCGCGGATCGACAGCCGGATGGCGCCGTCCCGGACCGTCAGGTCGACGTGGGCGACGGACGCGTCGGCGTGCTTGGCGACGTTCGTCAACGCCTCCGACACGACGTGGTAGGCGGTCACCTCGCTCCGTTCGGCGACGCGGCCGGCGTGGATGTTCAACTTCACCGGCACCGGGGAGCAGCGCGCGAGGGCTCTGATCGCCGGTTCGAGACCCTGCCTGGACAACAGCGCCGGATGAAGGCCCCGGGCGAGTCCCCGCAGGTCCTCCAGCACCTCGTCCAGGGCACGCGCCGTGTGGCGCAGCATTCTTCGTACGTCGCCCGGGTGGGCCGGCGGCGTGGCCGTCGCGGCGCGCAGCTCGAGCAGGAGCGCGACCAGGTGTTGCTGGACCCCGTCGTGAAGATCCCGTTCGATCAGCCGCCGGGTGGCGTCGGCCGCGGCGATCACCCGGGCCCGTGAGGCCTCCAGCTCCGCGCGGCTCTCGGCGTTCATGATGGCGGTGACCAGCAGGTCGATGAAGTCGCGCAGGCGCTTCTCGATGTCATCGGGCAGCGGCTCGGACGGCGAGACGACGATCACCGCGCCCCACAGCCGCCCGCCGACGGTGACGGGACAGCCGACGGCGGAGGCGGCCTGCGCCCGCAGCGAGGCGCGGAACTCGCCGGCGAGCGCCGGCACGCGGACGGGCTCCACCCGTCCCGCCTCGCCCGTCCGTGCCACGCGTTCCGCGGCACTGCCCGGCTCCAGCGGCCAGCGGCCTTTCGGCGGTGTCGCGGCGGGCGCATTCCGGTCCCAGATGCCGACATTGGAGGCGGCGGTCCTGTCCGGTTCGTACCGGATCACCGCGGCGTGGGGCGCCTCCAGGAGCCGTCCCACCTCGCGGGCGACCGCGCCGAACACCTGCTCCGGCGGGGCCTCCTGGGCGACGAGCGTGGCCAGGCGCCGCAGCGCGACCTGCTGGTTCGCGACCCGCTCCCGTTCCCGCGCCGCCCGTAGCGTGATCTCAAGGGACGGCACCACCCGGTCCCGGAGGCGCCGCAGCGTCGACCTCGGCAGACCGGCGGGGACGATGAGCGAGGCCGCCGGGACGCCACGGTCGTGCAGCGGGAACGCCACGCGCCGGCCGTCACCGGAGACGGCGCCGCGCTCGATCGCCGCGTACGGAAGTTCGAGCGCGTCCGAGAGGAGGCGCGTCGCCGCCGGTTCCGCGGTCTTGAGATCCGGCGTCTGCAGGAGGACACGCGCCAGCTCGGCGGCCAGATCGGCCTCCCCGCGAGCGTCGATCTCGATCGCCAGCGACCGGGCCAGCCTGGAGATCGAACCGGCCAGCACCGTGACCGCGAAGAAGATCGCGAGCACCGTCCAGTCCTCGGCCATCTCGAGGGACAGGCTCCCCAGCGGCGGCGTGAGGAAGTAGTCCAGAGCCAGGGTGCTGATGGCCGCGGTCGCCAGCCCGAGCCACAGGCCCCAGATGGCGGCCACCGCGACGATGCCCAGCAGATACACGACTTCCAGCGACCGCGCGGGCGTGATCTGGCTGAGCAGCCGGGCGAGGAACGTCTCGGCGGCGACGCACGCGAGCGCGACCACGATCCCCACCAGCAGGGGAGGGCGGCGGCTCCAACGGCCCACGATCGCGGCCGTGCCCGAGCGCATAACTCAATGTACTCACCGTCCCGCGATTCGATCGTCCCGCGGGTACGGCGGCGCCGGAACGGGTCTATCTCAGGAGGTACGGATCTTGATGTAGCGCCCGGCCACGTGCAGGTCCTGCTCGATGCGCGCCGCCGTGTCGCGCAGGGGCGGGAGGACGGACTCGCGGGCCTGCCCGGCCGTGAGCCGGCCGGCGTGCATCGATACGTTGATGGCGGCCACCACCCGGCCGGCGCGGTCGCGGACCGGGACGGCGATGGACCGCAGCCCCTCCTCCAGCTCCTCTTCCACCAGGGCGTAACCGTCTCGCTCGGTCCGGCCGAGGATCGCGTCGAGCCGCCCGGCCGAGGTGACGGTACGGGGGGTGAGCGGCCTGAGGTCCGCCCGCCGCAGGAACTCCCCGCGCTCGTGCGCCGGCAGTCCGGCGAGCAGCACACGCCCCATCGACGTCGCGTGCGCGGGGAACCTCGTCCCCAGCGTGATGTCGACGCTCATGATGCGGACGGTGGGGACGCGGGCCACGTACTGGATGTCCTCGCCCACGAGAACCGCCATGGACGCCGAGTCGTTCACCCTCGCGACCAGGGAGGCCAGGTGCGGCTGGGCGATCTCCGGCAACGTCAGGGCCGACAGGCGGGCGAAGCCCAGGTCCAGCACGCGCGGTGTCAGCCGGAACAGTCCGTCTTCGCAGGCCACGTAGCCGAGGTGTGCCAGCGTGATCAGCGAGCGCCGTACGGTGGCGCGGGCCAGGCCGGTGGCCTCGGCGACGGCGGTGAGCGGCAGCGCGGCCCGCGGCTCGCCGAGCGCGGTGATGACGCTGAGGCCCCGGGCGAAGGACTCCACGAACTCCGCGCCCAGCTCCTGCTTTGACGAGCGCACCCACGGCGCGGCCGGCACACGCTGGACCGGAGCGTTCGCGGCCGGCGGGACGGGGGCCGCCAGCGCCCCCTCCATCGCCGCGACGGCCTCGCGAAGCCGGGGCAGCACCGCCTCCCGCAGCGATCCGGCGCTGTGCCGGCTGGTGTGGCTGACCACGCTCACGGCGCACGCCTGCCGCGCCGTACGGTCGCGCACCGGCATCGCGAGGGCGACCAGTTCCGGTTCGAGCAGCCGATCGTCCAGCGCCCAGCCGTCCTGGCGCGCGCGGGCGATCCGTTCCCCGAAGGACGCGGCGGCCTTTCCCACCCCGCCGGGCACGTCCGCGAAGCCGGCCTCCCCGCGCCGCCGCCACTCGTCGTCGGACCACTCGGCGGCGAAGAGCGCCCCTCCCACGCCGCACTCCGCGGGAAGGAGATCGCCGACGCGGAACGCCACCGACAGCGCGCGCCGCCGCGAGGCCTGGTGGACGAAACGCACGCCGTCCCGGTCCGGAACGGTGATCCAGACCGGCTCGTCCAGGTCGCCGGCGAGCCGCTCGGCGACCACTCCGAGGAGATCGGGGAGTCCGCAGGCCGCCAGGTAGGAGTTGCCGAGTTCCATCAGCCGGGGCGCGAGCACCGTGTCCCGGCCCTCCGGCCGTACGTAGCCGAGACGCGCGAGGGTGCTGAGGCTCCGGTCGACCGTGGAGCGCGCCAGCCCCGTCGCACGCACGAGCCCGCTGGCGCTCCCGCGCCCGCCGGCCGCGGCCAGCTCGCGCAGCACGGACAGCCCCCGGATCAGCGGCCCGACCGCCTCCCGCGGGCGTGCCACCTCGGTGGTCATGTGCGTCATCCGCTCTCCCCAGCGCGCAGGCCCTCGCCGAAACCGTACCGGCAGGGGCGCGACAGTCCGGAGCCCTCGCCCGCGGAGTCCTCGCTACCGCCCGGTGGACAGCTCGATCACGACCGGTGTCCCGTCCGCGTACCACTTCTCGTGCATCGCACGGATCTTCTCGTCGGCCGGAGCGCCGGAGCGGTGCATGCGGTACTCGAGGCGGTCGAAGGGATTCACCGTGCCCGAATAGATCCGCCGGCCCTCCTCGATCGCGGCCGGATCGGTGATCTCCTGGGCCAGGCCGTCGAGGCTCCCTCCCCTGATGCGGAGCCTCACCCGCGGATTCGCCTTCGCGTTGAGAAACCACGCCGCGCCCGACCCGGTCAGCGAGACCAGATAGGCCTTGTCACCGTTCCGGATCGCCCGCACGCACGTGCGCCGTTTCTTCCCGGTCTTGCGGCCGACGGTGGTGAGCACGCCGAAACCGCGCGGGGGAGCGATCCTGAACCAGGGCACCTGGAAGGCGTTGAGGACGCGGGCTCCGGTGAGCGTCGTCGTCAGCGGGTTGCGCCGGTGACCCTCGAGGTAGGCCTGAAACTGCTCATTCGGCGGGCGCCGGGCCGCCGCGTCCTCGTTGTGATCACCCATGTCGGCCTCACCGCGCTCTGTCCGGTCGACGATGACGAGTGACGAGCGTAACCCGCTCAACGCGCGGCCCGCTCCAGCCGGGAGGCGAGTTCTCCGCAGCGATCGCGGAATTCGGCCGGTTCCTCGATGCGGAAGTCCGCTCCGATGGGGAGGAGGTTGAGGGCGAACCACTCGAAGGAGTCGACCCAGGCGGTGACCCGGCTCCGGTCCCCGGGCAGCGGTACGACGTCGAAGTCCTGGAATCTCAGCGCGTCGCCGACCACGGCGGGCGGGGCGTCGATGATGACCACGGCCTGGTGACGGCCTGCGGACACCTCCTCGCGGAGATACGCGGCAGCGGACCGCGCCGGCAGCGGCCGGGGCGTGAACGGCGTTCCGGTGGGCGAGATCCCGCTGATGCGGTCGAGCCGGAAGGTACGCCAATCGGCACGGCCGAGGTCCCAGGCGAGCAGGTACCAGCGCAGGTGGAAATGGACCTGGCGGTACGGCTCGACCCGGCGTGTGGTCGTGTCGCCGGTCCGGCTCGTGTACGCGAAGGTGACGAGCTCGTGCCGGGCCGAGACGGACCCGAGGATCGCCAGCACGTCGGCCTCGACCTCGGGCGCCGGCTGGGGAGCGGCTTCGACGGTCGCCCGGAAGGCGGTGACACGCGGCCGGAGGCGTTTCGGCAGGAACTGGTCGATCTTTCCGTACGCGCGGTCGGCGGCGGTCCCGATGCCGCCTCGCGAGTCGGCGAAGGGATCCGGAGCCGTGGTGGAGCCGATCAGCGCGAGTCCGGCGAGCGTCGCGACCACTTCGTCGTCGTCGAGCATGAGCGGCGGAAGCGTCCGGCCCGCCGACAACTGGTAGAAGCCGCTGGGACCGGGCCGGGTGGTGACCGGATAGCCGTACTCGCGGAGCCGCTCGACGTCGCGGCGCAACGTTCGCGGGCTGATGTCCAGACGCGCGGCGAGTTCTTCACCGCTGAACCGCCGGCCCGTCTGCAGGTGGGCCAGGAGCTGGAGGGTGCGGTGCGTCATGTCGAGCACACCCCCACTCTATTGCGGTCATGGTCTGACCGCGTCTGCTCCTACGGTGGCGACGTGGCCGTTTTCCAGCAGACGCAGCGCGTGATCCGCATCCGTGGTGCGCGAACCAACAATCTGAGGTCCGTGAGCCTCGATGTGCCGCGTGGCGCACTGGTGGTGTTCGCCGGTGTCTCGGGGTCGGGCAAGTCGTCGCTCGTGTTCGACACCATCGCGGCCGAGGCCGGCCATCAGCTGAACGAGACCTATCCGCCGTTCGTCCGCAACCGTCTGCCCCGGTGGAGCCGCCCGGAGGTGGACCTGATCGACGGGCTCTCGCCGGTGGTGGTCATCGACCAGAGACGCTTGGGCGGCAACGCGCGCTCGACGGTCGGAACGATCACCGACGCCTACACCTACCTGCGGTTGATCTTCTCCCGGGTGAGTGATCCGCACGTGGGGGAGTCGAACCACTTCTCGTTCAACGACCCCGCCGGTATGTGCCCGGCCTGCGCGGGCCTCGGCGAGACGCTCACCCCCGACGCGGAGCGGATGCTCGATCCGGACAGATCGCTCGATCACGGCGCGATCCTGCTGCCGGGGTTCGACATCGGCCAGTACCGGTACCGGCGGTACGCCGAGATCGGCTCCTTCGACCCGTCGAAACCGCTGCGAGAGTGGACCGCGGGCGAGCGCCGGGCCCTGCTGTACGGCGGCGACGCGGCGGCCCGGCTCACGCCCCGGCCGCCGAAGGACTACGAGGGCCTGGTCGAGGTCTTCGAACGGATCTATCTGCGCACGGCGGACAGCCTTTCGGAGCGCAAACAGGCCGTGCTCGACCGGTTCACCCGGTCGGAGACCTGCCCGGACTGCCACGGCGAACGGCTGAACGCCGCGGCCCGTACGGCGCGTGTGCTCGGCCGGACCATCGCCGAGATGAGCCGGCTGGAGATCGGCGAGCTGGCCGACGTCACCGCCGGGATACGGGAACCGAACGTCGCCCCGGTCGTCGAGGCGCTCGGCGAGAAGCTCGCGGCGTTGACCGCGATCGGGCTGGGATACCTGTCGCTCGCCCGGCCGACGACCACGCTGTCCGGCGGAGAGTCCCAGCGCATCAAGACGGTGCGGCACCTCGGCAGCAGCCTCACCGAGATGCTGTACGTCTTCGACGAGCCGACCGTGGGCCTGCACCCGCACGACGTCCGGTCGATGACCGGCCTGCTGAAGCTGCTGCGGGACAGGGGGAACACCGTGCTCGTCGTCGAGCACGACCCCGACGTCATGCGTGTCGCCGACCGGATCGTGGAGATCGGTCCGGGTGCCGGCGCCGATGGCGGGCGCGTCGTGTTCGAGGGTGGGTTCGGCGATCTGCCGGCCGCGGGCACCCCGACCGGGCGCGGGCTGCGCGGGTCTCCCGCTCCGCGGCGACCGCGCGCGGCGACCGGGAGGCTGCGGGTCGAGAAGGCCGGACGCAACAACCTGCGGGACGTCAGCGTGGACATCCCGAAGGGAGTGCTGACGGTGATCACCGGTGTCGCCGGGTCGGGCAAGTCCAGCCTGGTCGCCGAGCTCGTGGACCGGCACCCGGCCACGGCCGTCGACCAGCGCCCGGTGACCACCAACCGCCGTTCGACCCTGCTCACCTACTCCGGTGTCGCGCCCGCGATCCGGAAGCTGTTCGCGCGGCGCAACGGGGTGAGCGCCGCGCTGTTCAGCGCCAACTCCGCCGGTGCCTGCCCGGCGTGCGACGGCGCGGGCGTCGTCCACACCGACCTGGCCTTCATGGACGGGCAGGAGGTCGTCTGCGAGGCGTGCGGGGGCAGGCGGTTCACCGACGAGGTCCTCACCCACACGGTCGACGGCCTGACGATCGCGGACGTGGACGATCTCACCGTCGGCGAGGCGACCCGGCGGCTCCGCGATCCGGGGATCGTCCGTGCGCTGCGTCACGTCGCCGACGTCGGCCTCGGGTACGTCCGGCTCGGCCAGCCGCTGACGACGATGTCGGGTGGCGAATGCCAGCGTCTGAAGATCGCCAGAGAGCTCGCACGCCCGGACGAGCACGCCCTCTACGTTCTGGACGAACCGACGACCGGGCTGCACCTGTCCGACATCGACACCCTGCTGGACGTGCTCGGCAGGCTGGTCGACAAGGGCAACACGGTGGTCGTCATCGAACACCACCTGGAGGTCGTCCGCCGGGCCGACTGGGTGATCGACCTCGGCCCGGGACCCGGCCGGCGCGGTGGCCGGATCCTCTACGAAGGGATCCCCGAACGGCTCGCCCGATGCTCCGAGTCGGCGACCGGGAGGGCGCTGGCGGTCCGCCCGAGGTAGGGCGGCAGGTCGGCCCGGAGTCGCACACGGACGGCGACGAAGTCCACCCGCGGTGTGATGTGGGGCGGCGTCGCCGAATGCGATCATCCCCGAGCCCGGCATGCGCGGTGCGCTGCCGTCCCCTCGACCACTGGAGAGCCGTTGAGATATCGATGCGCGCCCGCGACGGCCGTGGCCCTCGCCGCCGTCCTGGCCACCGGGGCGTGCTCGTCCCCGGCCGTGAACGCGGGCACCCGTGCCTCGGACGGCCAGGTCACGTCCGGCCACGTCACGTCGTCGCTCGACTGGCGCGACTGCCACACGGCGAACACCGCCCCGCAGCTGGAGTGCGCCACCGTCACCGTCCCCCTGGACTGGTCCCACCCGGACGGGAAGAAGATCAGCCTTGCGGTGGACCGGCTGCGCGCGACCGATACGTCGCACCGGATCGGCTCGCTCCTGGTCAATCCCGGCGGCCCGGGTGGCTCGGGGACCGCGACGGTCGGTCAGGGCGGGATGTTCCTGGGCAGCGCCGACCTGAAACCGTTGCGCGAACGCTTCGACCTGGTCGGCCTCGACCCGCGCGGTGTCGGGGACAGCACGCCGGTCCGCTGCTCCACGCCGGTGTACGACCCGGCCGCGCCGACATTCCCGGCGAACGAGGCACAGTACCGGCGGCTGGTCGCCAGTAGCCGCCGCCACGGGCTCGACTGCGCGAAGGCGACCGGCCCGCTGATCGGCCGGGTGGACACCGTCAGCGCGGCGCGCGACGTCGACGCGGTCCGCGCCGCGCTCGGTGAGTCGCGGATCACCTGGCTCGGCGTCTCGTACGGCACGGAGCTCGGCGCCGCGTACGCGCGCCTGTTCCCCGGCCGCGTACGGGCGATGGTGCTGGACGGCGCCGTGGACCACACCCGCTCGGTGGCCCGCGACGCGATCGACGAGTCCACGGCGATCGAACGGGAGTTCCGCCGTTTCGCCGCCTGGTGCGCCGCGACCGGCGACTGCGCCCTGCACGGCCGCGACGTCGTCAAGGACTTCGACGCCCTCATCGCGCGCGCCGGACGCGGCGAGGTCGAGGATCCCGCCCTGAAACGGTCCCTGTCCGCCGCCGAGGTCACCTCCGCGACGTACGCCTACCTGACGATGCGCTCGATGTGGCCGCAGCTCGGCACCGCGCTGGCCGCCGCCGAGAAGACGCCGTCCGACGCCTCCGCGCTGGGGCAGGCGCTCGTCGGCGCCGACCCCACCTACCCGGCCTACCGCGCGATCGGCTGCCAGGACTTCCCGCCGGACATCCACGGCTACGCCGACCTGCGGGCCCGCATGGCGGCCGTCCGCAAGGCGGCCCCGCACATGTGGCGGTACTCCGAATTCTGGGACTGGACCACCGGCTGTTCCGGCTGGCCGGTCAAGGCCGCCGACCCGCCGGCCCCCCAGCGGATCACCGGCGTCCCCACCGTCCTGGTGGTCGGCAACACCTACGACCCGTCGACCCCGTACGCATGGGCGCGGAGCCTCGCGCGCCAGATCAGCGGCAGCCGCCTCCTCACCTACGACGGTGACGGGCACACCGCCCTGTACCACTCCTCCTGCGCCCGTCACGACGAGGTGAACTATCTGCTCACCGGCCGGGCCCCCGCACCGGGGACCCGCTGCAACGCCGAATGAGACGGCGCGGCCGGCGGAGGTCGCCTGGTGACCTCCGCCGGGCCGTACCTCTGCGGCCGGGGAACCGGGCTCAGTCGCCGGAGCCGAAGGCGGCGTCGAACGCGGCGGCCGGAGGTTCGATCTCGGCGAGCCGCCGGACGTAGGCGAGGGCGTCGGGAGCGCCGGCCAGCCGGTCCATGCCGGCGTCCTCCCACTCGATGGAGATCGGCCCGTCGTAGCCGATGGCGTTCAGCGCGCGGAAGCAGTCCTCCCAGGGCACGTCGCCGCGGCCGGTGGAGATGAAGTCCCAGCCGCGGCGCAGGTCGGCCCAGGGCAGGTGGGACGACAGGCGGCCACGGCGGCCGTCGCCGGTGCGGACCTTGGCGTCCTTGCAGTCGACGTGCCGGATGCGGTCGGCGAAGTCGAGCAGGAAGTTCACCGGGTCCAGCTCCTGCCAGACGAAGTGCGACGGGTCCCAGTTAAGCCCGAACGCCTCCCGGTGCCCGATCGCCTCCAACGTCCGCACGGTGGTCCAGTAGTCGTAGGCGATCTCGCTGGGATGCACCTCGTGCGCGAAGCCCACGCCGACCTCGTCGAACACGTCGAGGATCGGGTTCCAGCGGTCGGCGAAGTCGCGGTACCCGGCCTCGATCATCGACTCGGGCACCGGCGGGAACATCGCGACGGTGTGCCAGATCGACGAGCCCGTGAAGCCCACGACCGTACGGACGCCCAGCGCGGCGGCGGCCCGCGCGGTGTTCTTCATCTCCTCGGCGGCACGGCGCCGCACACCCTCGGGTTCACCGTCACCCCAGACGCGCGACGGCAGGATCGCCTGGTGGCGCTGGTCGATCGGGTGGTCGCAGACGGCCTGCCCGACGAGGTGGTTGGAGATCGCCCAGACCTTCAGACCGTACTTGTCCAGGATCTCGAGCCGGCCCTGGACGTACGTGTCGTCCTCCAGTGCCTTGGCGACCTCGAAGTGGTCGCCCCAGCAGGCGATCTCCAGGCCGTCATAGCCCCAGCCGGAGGCGAGCCGGCACACCTCCTCGAACGGCAGGTCGGCCCACTGGCCGGTGAACAGGGTGATCGGTCGCGCCATGTTTCCCTCCGGGAGTCGTCGTCACGGGGTCAGGCTGGGCAGTCCGCTCAGCCGCAGGAGCAGGTCCTTCACCTCGGCCGCCGCGTACGTCTCGCGTCCGTGATCGGGGTCGGAGCAGAGCAGCACGGGGCCGTCGGCGCGGGTGTCGGGGAGCCGGCCGTGGCTGCCGCGGACGCACGACGGGTCCAGGGAGACGACCGACAGCGTCGAGCGCAGGCCGAGCTTCTTCCTGCCCAGCGCCGCGGCCGCGCGCAGTTTCACCGCCCGGTCACCGGGGTCGAAGAACAGCTCGGCCGGGTCGTAGCCGGGCTTGCGGTGGATCTCCACGGTCCGCGCGAAGTCCGGCGCCCGCGCGTCGTCGAGCCAGTAGTAGTAGGTGAACCAGGCGTCCGGCTCGGCCACCGCGACCAGCTCGCCGGCGCGCGGATGGTCGACGGCGTACGCCGCCTTGCCCGCCTCGTCGAGGACCTCGGCGACTCCCGGCAGCGCGGCGACGATGTCGCGGACGCGCGGCACGTCGGCGGGGTCGCGGACATAGAGGTGCGCGGCCTGGTGGTCGGCGACGGCGAAGGCCCGCGACGCCCACGGGTCCAGGTACTCCATCCCGGCCTGGGTGTGCACCTCCAGCAGTCCCTCGCGCCGCAGCGCGCGGTTGACGTCCACGGGCCGGTGCGCGGCGGTGATGCCGTACTCGCTCAGCACGACAACGGCGGCGCCGCGGTCCCGCGCGGCGTCGAGCAGCGGGCCGAGCGCGGTGTCCACCTCGCGCGCGGCGGCGATCGCCTCGGGACCGTCCGGCCCGTACCGCTGCAGGTCGTAGTCGAGGTGCGGCACGTAGACGAGCGTGAGGTCGGGGTTCTTGGCGGTGAGGATCCGCCGCGCGGCCGCGATGATCCAGCGTGAGGAGGTGATCGACGCGGTCGGCCCCCAGTAGGAGAACAGCGGGAACGGGCCCAGCTCGGCGGTCAGCTCGTCGTGCAGCTCCGGCGGGCGGGTGTAACAGTCCGGCGCCTTGCGGCCGTCGGCGTGGTAGATCGGGCGGGGCGTGACCAGGTGCTCGGTGTCGGCGCCCATGGCGTACCACCAGCACACGTTGGCCACCTGGTATCCGGGGTACCGGCGGCGCGCCGCGTCCCAGACCTTCTCGCCCTGGACCAGCGCGTTGTGCTGGCGCCACAGGAACACCTCGCCGAGGTCGCGGAAGTACCAGCCGTTGCCCACGATCCCGTGGTCGCGCGGTGGCGTGCCGGTGAGCAGGCTGGCCTGCACCGAGCAGGTGACGGCGGGGAAGACCGGGTCGAGCCCGGCGGAGAAGCCGGCCGTCCCCACCGCCGCGACGTTCGGCATGTGGGCGAGCAGCCGGGGGGTCAGGCCGACGACGTCGAGGACGAGGGTCGGCCGGCGGTCCGTGTCGTTCACGAGATCACCTCATGGAGTCCGAGGGCGAGGAGCCGGTCACGAGTCCAGGCGAGCTCGTCGGCGATGCCGTCGACGAGCGTGCGCGCCTCGCCCGGCCGCAGCTCGGCGGGCAGGACGTCCCACGTGTACGTCTCCACCTCCAGGTGGTCGACGAGGGCGGCCGGGCCGCCGAGCAGGACGCCGAGCGTGTCGACCAGGGTGTCGTGCGCGGTCGCGAGGGGCGGCTCGGGCTTGGCGTGCAGCGGGATGTGGAAGTGCACCCGCCACGGGCCCGGCCCGCCGGCGGCCAGCGCCTCGTCCAGGTCGTCCCAGCTCCGGCCGTCGGCCGCCCGCGTCTGGTGCAGGAAACGCGGCTCGGCGAAGGCCGCGAGCGCCCGGCGGGTCTCCGGATCCGCCGGATCGTCGGCCTGGAGCGCGGCGGACACCTGCGCCTTGACCACGGGCGCCGCCGCGGCCACGGCGGCGGCCGGGTCCTCGAACCCGACCGCGAGGTGGCACAGGTCCAGACAGCTCCCGATCCACTCGGGATCGGCCTGGTCGAGCGTACGTCGCAGCCGGCCGGTCGTCTCGATGACGCAGCCGGGCTCGGGTTCGATCGCGGCGCGCACCGGCCGGTCCAGCCGCGCCAGCTCCCGCGCCAGCAGGTCGAGCCGCCGCCGGGCGGCGTCGTCGCGCTCGGAAGGCCACGGGGTGCGCCAGCCGAGCGGCAGCGTCGAGATGCTGCCGCGCGCCACGTCGTCCGGCAGGAGCCGCTGGAGGATGCGGGCGAGGTCCAGCGTGTAGTCGAGCCGCGCCCGCTCGGTCCAGTCCGGTACGTACACGGCGCGCTTCACCACCGGGGCGTGGAAGGCGCGGTACGGGAAGCCGTTCAGCGTGACGACCTCGAGCCCGCGGGCGTCCAGCTCGCGGCGCAGGCGGGCGAGGGCCGTCTCGTCGGCCAGCGCCCGCGCGACGTCGGCCGCCAGCCACAGTCCCACGCCGAGCGTGCCGGCGCCGAGCCGCTCGCGTACGGGCTCGGCGTAGCGGGCGAGCTGGGCGAGCACGCCGTCGAGGTCCTCGGCGGGATGGACGTTCGTGCAGTACGCCAGGTGCACGAGCGTGCCGTCGGGATGGCGGAAGCGCATCTCAGCGCTCCCCGCGCAGCACCGAGTTGCCGGCATAGGTCGCGGCGGGTTCGGCGGGTTCCAGGTCGCCGAGGTCGAGCCGGCCGCTCTGACCGTAGAACGCGACCGGGTTGCGCCACAGCACCTTGTCGACGTCGTCCTCGGTGAAGCCCGCGGCCAGCATCGCCGCGCCGGTCCTGGCCGTCTTCAGCGGATCGCTGCGCCCCCAGTCGGCCGCGGAGTTGACCAGCATCCGGTCGGTGCCGTACTCGGCGAGAAGACGGACCATGCGCTCCTCGTCCATCTTCGTGTCCGGGTAGATCGAGAAGCCCATCCAGCATCCGGAGTCGCGCACCAGCCCGACCGTCACCTCGTTCAGGTGGTCGATGACCACGCGTCCGGGCGGGATGCCGGACTCGGCCACCATCTCGAGCGAGCGCCGCGTGCCCATGGCCTTGTCGCGGTGCGGCGTGTGCACCAGGACCGGCAGGTCGTGCTCGATGGCGAGCCGCAGCTGCGCGGCGAACGCCGAGTCCTCATCGGGCGTCATCGCGTCGTAGCCGATCTCGCCGACCGCGACCACGCCGTCCTTGGCCAGGTAGCGCGGCAGCACGTCCAGCACGCCGCGGCACCGTGGGTCGCCGGCCTCCTTGGGGTTGAGCGCGATCGTGCAGTGGTGGCGGATGCCGAACTGCCCGGCGCGGAACGGCTCCCAGCCGACGAGCCCGTCGAAGTAGTCGGTGAAGCTGCCGACCGACGTCCGCGGCTGACCCAGCCAGAACGCCGGCTCGACCAGGGCGCGGACGCCCGCCGCGTACATCGCCTCGTAGTCGTCGGTGGTCCGTGAGGTCATGTGGATGTGCGGGTCGAAGATGCGCACCTCAGTCCTCCTCTGGGTCGGTGACGAGCCACACGTCGGCCGGTACGGGCCGCCCGGCCGCGACCCGCTCCCGTGCGAAGGCGGTGAACATGCGGGAGAGTTCGGCGTCGCGGCGCTCGCGCAACCCGGCCACCGCGGCCAGCGGCACCCCGGTGAAGACGCACTTGAGCACCCCGTGCCGGTACGCGTGCGCGTCGAGGTGCGCCGCGCCGTACGGGCCGAGGGCGGCGGCGACCAGCCGGGTGTCGTTGGTCCGCAGCGCGTCGTGGACGAGCGGCAGCGCCTCGTCTCCCAGGTCGAGAAGGTGCAGTCCGCGCAGGACGCCGCGCTTCTCCGCCGCGTCCCCGTACCGGTACAGGTCGGCGACCTCCTGGGCCAGGGCCGGGCCGGTGAGCGGCAGGCGCGTCAGCAGCAGCGCACGCGCGGCGTCGTCGACCGTCCAGCCGTGCCCGTCCGCCGCCGGGTCGAGCGGGGCACGCCCGCAGTGCCGTCCGACGGCGGGGAACAGCGGCCGGATCGCGGCGGCGTCGGCGGCGATCCGTTCGGCGGCGGCGTCCAGCCACTGCGCGCCGCTCTCGGTCAGCCGCGCGTCCAGGGTTCTGCGCAGGTCGTTCACGCCGCCCCCTCGGTGGACTCGGCCCGGCGAAGGAAGTCCAGGGATCTCCGGCAGACGTCCGGGGCGGCGTGGCTGTGGCGGGGGAGCTCCACCGCGACCAGTCCCGCGTAGCCGATCTCGCCGAGCGCGGCCAGCACCGGCGGGAAGTCGATCTCGCCCTCACCGAACTCCAGATGCTCGTGCACGCCCCGGCGCATGTCGTCGATCTGCACGTTGACCAGGCGGGACCCGGCCCGGCGCACGCAGTCGGGCACGGACGCGCGCTCCAGGCAGCGGCAGTGGCCGATGTCCAGGGTGAGGCCGAAGCACGGTGGCCGGCCGAGCCGCTCGAACAGCCGGTCGTAGCCGTCGAGGTCCTCGACGAACATGCCGGGCTCCGGTTCGAAGCCGAGCGGCACGCCCGCCTCGTCGGCCGCGGCGACGACCTTCGCGCAGCCGGACAGGAGGCGGTCGGCGGCGACGGCGTCCGGCACCCCGGCCGGCTTGACTCCGCTCCAGAACGACACGGCCTCGGCGCCGAGGTCGGCCGCGATCCGCACCGCCCGTACGAGCAGGCCGATCCGCCGCTCCTGGCCTTCGTCGCTCATCAGCGTCGGCGCGTGTTTGTGCCAGGGATCGAGCAGGTACCGCGCGCCGGTCTCGATGACGACGCCGAGCCCGAGCCGGTCCAGCCGGCGCGCCACCGCCGCCACCTGCTGTGACACGTCGTCCGCGTACGGGTCGAGATGGCTGTGGTCGAGCGTGAGGGCGACGCCCTGGTAGCCGAGGCCGGCGATGACCGTCAGCGCGTCGTCGAGCCGGTGGTTGGCGAATCCGTTGGTGCCGTAGCCGTACCTGAGCGTCACGTCGGGGACACCTTTCTCGAGAGCCGGCGAGCGAGCGGGAAGCCCGCCGCCACCGCCAGCGCGGCCGGCAGCGCGCCCCTCCGGGCCGCCAGCGACGCCTGCAGGGGGATCAGCCCGAGGATCCCGGCGCCGACCGCCCGGCGGATACGGTCGGCACCGGGGTCCTTGACGGCGGCCAGCTGCGCACCGCCCGCCGTGGACAGGTACGAGCCCAGCAGGCCGGCACCCGCGACCCGCCGCAGCAGGCGCGGCGTACGGCCCGGCTCCCGCCGGGGCACCGGCCAGGTCGCCGCCGACAGCGCGACGGCGCCGGTCGCGGCGAGCGTCGTGGCGGGCAGCGCGGGGCCGCCGCCGCTGACCTCGCGCCGGCTGAGCGCGGTCACCGCCAGCGTGTGCGTCCCGACCAGCGCTGCGGGCGGCAGCGCCTCCCGCAGCCGCCCGGTGCCCGCGCCGAGCAGCACGTCGAGGGCGCGGGCCGCGGCCATCGCGGCCGGACCGGCCGGGGTCGCCTTGAGCGCCAGGTCGTACGCCCACACGGTCGCCGCGAGCGGTACGGCGACGCCGAGGGCCCGCCGGCCGCCCGCGAGGCCGGCGGCGCCGAGCGCGGCGGCGGTGAGCCCCGCCGACAGCCCCAGCGCGAAACCCGGCCGGACCCGCCCGGACGGGATCGGGCGCTCCGGCCGTTCGACCGCGTCGAGGTCGCGGTCGGCGTAGTCGTTGAGGGCCATCCCGGCCCAGTACAGAAGGGTCGAGGAGAGCGCCAGCGCGGGAGTCGCCGCGCCGAACGGCCAGCCGGCCGCCGCCGCGCCGGCCAGCGCGTCCCCGGGAACGGTCAGGGCCGCCGGTGCGCGGACGAGCTCCGCCACCGCGCGCGGCGAGGGCAGCCCGCCGGCGCCGCTCATCGGGACGCCGCCCAGGAGCGGAGCGTCTCGTACTGCGTGGCGAGCGCGTGGTCCACACCGGGCCCGCCGGTCGTGCCGTCGGCGCCGACGGGGTCCTTGAAGAAGAAGGCGAGCTCGCTCACCGGTCCCGCCACCCCGGACGCGTGGGCCAGCGCCATCAGCCGGACGAGGTCGAGCACCAGCGGGGCGGCGAGGGCCGAGTCGCAGCCCTGCCAGGTGAACTGCAGGCTCATGCGCGCGCCGAGGAACCCGTCGAAGACGACGTGGTCCCACGCGGTCTTCCAGTCGCCGAGATCGGCGACGTAGTCGATGTGCACCTCGCCGTCGACCGGATAGCCGAGGGTCCGCCCGACGACGAGGCTCTTGGAGGCGTTCTTCGCCGCCGCCGCGGCCGGGTCGGCCAGGGTGGCGCCGTCGCCGCCGCCGAGCAGGTTCGTGCCCGACCACGCCCGTACGCGCAGGGCCCGCTGGGCGAACATCGGTGCCAGCACCGACTTCAGCAGCGTCTCGCCGGTCTTGCCGTCCCGGCCGGCGTACGGCACGCCGCGCCGGCGGGCGAGCTCGTCGAGCGCGGGCAGGCGGGCGCCCGTCGAGGGGGTGAAGTCCACGTACGGGCAGCCGGCGGTCAGCGCCGCGTAAGCGTACAGGGAGCTCGCCGGAAGCACGTCGGTCCCTGACGCGAGGGCGGCGGACAGGGCGTCCAGGGACCTGTGCGCCGGGTGCTCACCGGCCGGCGGCTCGGTGGACGCCACGTTGATGACGACGACGCGGTCGAGACCGCGGCGTTCGCGGAACGCGGCGATGTCCGAGACCAGGGCGGCCGCCGCCGTGGCCTGGTCGCGCGCGTCCACCGGAACGTGGACGCCCGGCCGGATCTCCGCGTCGGCCGCTGCCAGGTCGTCCGCGACCAGCCCGGGCAGCCCCGCGGGAACCACTCCGGACCGTACGAGCTGCTCGGCGCGTTTGGCCAGGCCCGTGCCGGCGACGTCGTGGCCGCCGAAGACGAGGTCGCCGAGCTCGGGCAGCCGTGTCCCGGCGAAGTCCGGCGACTCGGTGACACAGCCCGTCGGCGGGGTGAGCCCGGCGGCGACCGCCGCCGCCCCCACCACCGCGGTGGTCGCGACGGAGCCACGCGCCCCGACCAGCCATACTCCCGTGCTCATGAGCCCTCCTTCGTCGGTCGAGAGACCCGGCGTGCTGTGTTGTCGATTCGCTCGCTCCGCTCGCTCATGTCTCCCCTTTCCGCAGGGACGGAGGCGGCCGGCCGGGGGGCGCCCGGCCGGCCGCCGGTGAACGGCTAGCCGTTCATGGTGAAGGCGTCGAAGGTGAACAGGTCACCGTCGCCGCCCTTGAACACCAGGAACAGCTTGTGCGTGCCACCGGGATCGGTCACCGGCGCGCTCACGGTGGTGAAGGCGCCGGAGGTGTCCGCCACCTTCGCCGAGCCGACGAGGGTTCCGGTCGGCGAGTCGGCGTGGACCTCGATCGTGCCGCCGGACCCGCTCGAGGCGACCCGGAAGCCGATGGAGCTCACGCCCCGCAGGTCATAGGGGTCGTACTCGGTCCAGTCACCGTCGTTGATCGAGGTGACGGCGTTGCCCTGGGCGCCGCTCACCGCGGTGACCTGGACGCCGGAGCTGGACTGGAAGAACTCTCCCTGCTTGTCCTCAGGCTGCAGGACGATCTGCGTCTTCGACGTGAGGTCCGGCACCCCGGAGGCCGGTGAGGTGTCGGTGTAGCTCGCGCTGAAGATGCCGTAGAAGTTGTCGGCGTCGGTGTGCCCTGCGGTCGTCAGTGTGAACGTTCCGCTGCATCCGGTCGCCTGGGACAGGTTGTGCGCGTGCTGGTCGTGGCCGAGGGAGTACTCGACCTGGACCTTGGAGCAGTCGACGGTGCCGTCCGGGTCGTCGACCTGGACCTTCCACGCCTGCTGCTGGCCGTCGCCGAAGGTCAGCCCGTTCGGGGGTTCGGTGAACGTGATCGTCGGCGCGGTGTTCCCGGCGGTCACCAGGATCGCCGCGGTCCCCGATCGGCCGCTCGGGTCGGTGACCGTGAGTTTCGCGTGGTACTGCCCGTTGTCGGAGTAGGTGTGAGACGGCTTGGCCTCGGTCGAGTCGGTGGTTCCGTTGCCGTCGAAGTCCCAGGCGTAGGTCAGCGCGTCATTCTCCGGATCGGTCGAGCCGGTGCCGTCGAACTGGACCGCCAGCGGGCTGTGCCCGGAGGTCTTGTCCACGGTGATGTTCGCCGTGGGGGACTTGTCACCCGGTGCGTACTCCAGCTTGTACAGAGCCGCGTCGAGTGACCCGCCGAACCAGTTGCTGCCGTAGTCCAGGACGTACAGGGAACCGTCCGGGCCGAAGTCGGCGTCGATCGGCTCCTTCAGCTGCGCCCAGTCCTGGCCGTTGGTGAGGGTCTCGATGGACTGGATCGCGCCCTTGCCGTCCATCGTGATCGGCTTGATCCAGTGCGCGCCGAACTCGTAGGGGAAGAACTTCCCGTCGTAGGAGGCGGGGAACTTCGCCGGGGAGTTCAGATTATTGTCGAAGTGGTAGACGGGGCCGCCCATCGGTGCGCCCTCGCCGCCCAGCTGCGGATACGTCGGGTTGCCCGCGTAGTGGTTGGCGATCCAGGCGGGCTGTGCGGGCGGCAGGTCCTGCAGCCCGGTGTTGTTGGGCGAGTCGTTCTTCGGGTGCGCGCAGTCGAACGGCGGCCCTGAGGTGCCGGTGGCGAAGTCGTACTGCCGGTACGGCGTGTTCTCGCCGATGCACAGCGGCCACCCGAAGTTGCCGGGCTTCGCGATCCGGTTGAACTCGACCGTGTTCTCCGGCCCGCGGTTCGGGTCCGCGTTCTGCGCGTCCGGGCCGTAGTCGGCCAGGTACACCACGCCGGTCTTGCGGTCCACGGTGAACCGGAACGGGTTGCGGAAGCCCATCGCGTAGATCTCGGGGCGAGTCTTGGCGGTGCCCTTCGGGAACAGGTTGCCGCGCGGGATCGAGTACGACCCGTCCTTCTTCACGTGGATCCGCAGCAGCTTGCCGCGCAGGTCGTTGGTGTTGGCCGCGGACCGTTCGGCGTCGAAGGCGGGGTTACGGGTGGACCGCCGGTCGATCGGGGCGTACCCGTCGGACTCGAACGGGTTCGAGTCGTCTCCGGCGGTCAGGTAGAGGTTGCCCTTGCCGTCGAAATCGATGTTGCCCGCGACGTGGCAGCACATGCCGCGGTTGGTAGGACCGACCTTGAGGATCTTCTGCTCGCTGCTCAGGTCGATCTTGCCGCCGGTGAACTTGAACCGGGAGAGCTGGTTGTAGCCGTAGTACGGCTGGAAGTCGGCCGCCGTGCCGTCCTCCGGCGCGTCGGTCGTCGGCGTGTCCAGCTTCGGGGCGTAGTACATGTACACCCAGTGGTTCTGGGCGAACTGCGGGTCGACGGCGATGCCCTGCAGGCCGTCCTCGTCGTGGGTGTAGACGTCGAGGTGCGCGACGACGCTCGTCACGCCGTCCTGGCTGTAGTAGACGGTGCCGTCGCGCGAGTCGTGCAGGACGCTGCCGTCCGGCAGGATGGCCATGGCCATCGGCTCACCCATCGCGTCCGGTCCCTTGGCGAGGGTGACCTGCTGGAAGTCGGCCGTGGCGGCCTTCGGCAGCGGGTTGGTCGCGTGTGGCGCCGGTGTGGCGCCGGCGGTGCCGGCGCTCAGCGCGAGCCCGGCGCCGACCGCCAACGCACATGTCGCTCGCAGTAGTCTTGACCGTGGTCGGTCCACGATTGGTCTCCGTTCTGCGAAATCGGGGAGTGGGCTGACCGTTTCCGGTCGGGCGCGCGGTGCGACGCGTGCCCGACCGTTCTTCGTGCGGCTCGGTGCGTCATGCGCCTCCCGGGTCGCACGGGAACCTGGTCACGCCGGCGGACATCTCGATGCCGCCGAGCAGGTGCTGGACGAAGAGCGGGTCCGTGTAGCTCTCCTTGGTGTGGCCCATGCCCGTGTACCAGGCACGCCCGCCGTCGTAGCGGTGGCACCAGCTGATCGGGTGGTCGCCCATGGCGTCGGGGCCGGGATCGTAGGATTGCTCGTCCAGCGTCATCAGTACGCGTACGCCGGCGTCCCGCGGGTTGGTCTGGTAGTTGTACCACTCGTCGAAACGGGTCCAGTGCCTCGGCAGGCCCCGGTTGGAGGGCGCGCCCTGGCCGACGAGGTCGACCGTCGCGTTCTGCTGTGCGGGGTGGCTGCGGAAGTAGGCCCCGACGAGGTCGCGGTACCAGGGCCACGTGTAGCCGGAGTCGGCCGCGGCGTGCACGCCGGCGTAGCCGCCGCCGTGGCCGATGTAACGCTGGAACGCCGCCTTCTCCTCCGGTTGGTCCAGTGGGTCACCGGTGGTGGAGAGGAAGACGACGGTCCGGTACCGGGCGAGGTTCTGATCGGTGAACTGGGTGGCGTCCTCGGTCGTGTCCACGGCGAAGCCGTGCTCGCGGCCGAGCTTCTGGATCGCCGCGATGCCGTCCGGGATCGAGTCGTGCCGGAATCCGGTGGTCTTGGAGAAGACCAGCACGCGGAACGACGGGGTCTCCGCGCGCGCGGCGTTCCCGGCGAGGACGAGCAGCGCGACGAGCGCGCCGAGGATCGATAGCCGTTTGCCTGACATGACAGTCCTCCATGCGGAGCGTCCGGGTCAATGGCAGGGGGTGTGGGGCGGTGGCCGGGCCACCGCCGCGGTGATGGCCTCCTCTCGCGGTCAGCCGGTCGTCGCGGTGGGGGAGGGGCGGTGCGCGGCGGCGTCGGCACCCTCCACGACGGTCCAGGCGCCACGGTCGGCGGCGCTCCGCGCCACGGCGGAGAGCACCCGCTGCACCTGGAGGCCGTCCGCGAACGACGGTTCGGGATCGGTGCCGGAGGCGATCGCCTCCACGAAGTCCTTCACCTCGTGGGTGAAGGTGTGCTCGTACCCGAGCACGTGGCCCGGCGGCCACCAGGCACCGGCGTACGGGTGGCTGGGCTCGGTCACCAGGATCCGGCGGAAGCCCGCGGTGCCGGCGTCCTCGGTGTGGTCGTAGAACGACAGTTCGTTCATCGACTCCAGGTCGAAGGCCAGGCTGCCCGCCGACCCGTTGATCTCCAGGCGCAGCACGTTCTTGCGCCCCGTCGCGAAGCGGGTGGCCTCGAAGGACGCGAGGGCGCCGCCGGACATCCGGCCGGAGAACAGCGCGGCGTCGTCGACGGTCACCCTTCCGCGCCGGTGGTCGCCGTCCACGGTGGCGTCGAGCCCCGCCGACGCCTGCGCGATGGGGCGCTCCTTGATGAAGGTCTCCAGCAGCGCGCTGACACCGACGAGCCGGTCGCCGGTGACGTACTGGGCGGCGTCGATGATGTGGGCGCCGATGTCGCCGAGCGCGCCCGATCCGGCCTTGTCGGCCTCCAGCCGCCAGACCAGGGGGAAGTCCGGATCGACGATCCAGTCCTGCAGGTACTGGGCGCGGACGTGACGGATCGTGCCGAGCCGCCCGTCGAGGACGAGGCTGCGGGCCAGCGCCAGGGCCGGGACCCTGCGGTAGTTGAAGCCCACCATGGCCCGCACGCCGTTCGCGGCGGCCCGCTCGGCGGCCTCCGCCATCGCGGTCGCCTCGGCGACCGTGTTGGCGAGCGGCTTCTCGCACAGCACGTGCTTGCCGGCGTCGAGCGCCGCGATCGCGATCTCGGCGTGCGTGTCACCGGGAGTGCAGATGTCCACGACGTGCACGTCGTCACGGCGGATCAGCTCACGCCATTCGGTCACGGCCGATGCCCATCCGAGCCGCTCCGCGGCCGCGGTGACCTGCTCGTGCGACCGGCCGGCGAGCGCCACCATCGCGGGCGTGCACGGCAGGTCGAAGAACGCCGCGGTGTTCCGCCAGGCCTGGGAGTGCGCACGCCCCATGAAGGCGTAGCCGATCATGCCGACCCCGAGCGTCGGCCTGCTTGCGTGCGTCATGGACATCGCCGTCCTCTTCCGTTGGTCATTGCCGAGCCGCTCCCCCCTGTGGCGCCGCCCGCGTCGTACGGGCGGGACGTTCGTCTCACTCGAATGCGAACGGGAGGTACGTGTCGACGTTCTCTTTGGTGACGACCGCGGAGAACAGGGTGATCGAGGAGGGCAACTCCTGCTCGGCGAGGTCGCTCATGATCTTGCTCTGTCCTAGCAGGCGGGCCACCCGGACCGCGGACGCGGCCATCGTCGGCGGATAGAGCACCGTGGCCTTGAGCACGCTGTCGTCCTTCTTGATCGCATCCATCGCGCTCTTGGCCCCCGCACCGCCGACCATGAAGAAGTCCTTGCGGCCGGCCTGCCGGATCGCCTGGAGCGCGCCGACGCCCTGGTCGTCGTCGTGGTTCCAGAGCGCGTCGAACTTCGGATGCGCCTGGAGCAACTCCGCCATCCGTGCCTGGCCGGTCTGCACGTTGAACTCCGCCGCCGCCCGGCCGACCTTCTTGATCTGCGGATAGTTCTTCAGCGCGTCGTCGAAGCCCTTGGAGCGCTCCTGCGTCAGCGGGAGCGTGTCGATCCCCGCCAGCTCCACCACGGTGCCCTTGCCGCCGAGTCGCTTGCCGATGTAGTTCCCGGCGTTCAGACCCATGCGGTAGTTGTCGCCGCCGATCCACGTCCGGTACGCCTGGGCGGTGTCGAAGACGCGGTCGAGGTTGATGACCGGAATGCCGGCGTCCATCGCCTTCCGGGCGGTCGGCGTCATCTGCTTGCCGTCCGCGGGCAGGATGATCAGGACGTCGACCTTCTGGTTGATCAGCGTCTGGATCTGACTCGCCTGCTGGGCGGCGTCGTTCGAGCCTTCGGTGATCTTCAGGTCGACGTCGGAGTATCTCCCGGCCTCCTTCTTGGCCTGTTCGTTGATGGCGTTCAGCCAGCCGTGGTCGGCCTGCGGGCCGGCGAACCCGACGGTGACCTTCTTTCCGGGCTTGTCGTTGGCGCCGCCTGCCGCCGCTGCGGTCGGCGCCTTGGCCTCCGGCTCGGCGTTGCTGGTGCAGGCGGCGGCGAGCGCGCCCGCCCCGACCAGGCCGCCGCTCAGCAGGAAACCGCGGCGGCGAACGTCTCTCGCTTGGCTCGAAGTCATGTCAGTCCTTTCGGCACCGGGGCATGGGGGGAGGAGACGGTCAGGAGGCACTCGACCCGGCTCGTCGTTCGGCGAGCAGCCGCTGGAACAGCACCGCGATCACGATGATCACGCCCTTGGCGATCTGCTGGGTCGCGGTCGTGAGGTTGTTCAGGGTGAAGATGTCGTTGATCGTGGTGAAGACGAGCACGCCGAGCACCGAGCCGATCAGCGTGCCGCGCCCGCCGCTGAGGAGCGTCCCCCCGATGATCACCGCGGCGATGGCATCGAGCTCGTACAGGTTGCCGTTGGCGGAGGTCCCGCTGCTGGTCATGATGATCAACATGATGCTGGCGATCCCGCAGCACAGGCCGGACACGACGTACAGCAGCAGCGTGTGCAGCCGCACGTTGAGGCCGGCGAGCCGGGAGGCCTCCGGGTTGCCGCCGATCGCGAACGTGCGGCGGCCGAACGTCGTGCGGTTCAGCACGATCCAGCCCAGCGCGACGACCACCGCGAAGATGATCACGAGGGGCGGGATCCTGCCGAAGAGGAAGTGGTCCTTGTAGCCCAGGTTCACGAGCGCCTGGTTGTCGGAGTTCAGCGTCTGCGTGTGGCCACCGGAGATGTTGATCGCCAGGCCGCGGGCGGAGGCGAGCATCGCGATCGTCACGATGAACGCGACGATCCGGCCGTACGCGATGATCAGGCCGTTGACCAGGCCGCATCCGACGCCCACCGCGAGCGCACAGAAGATCACGCCCCCGGTGCCGTAGACCTGGGTGGCCTTGGTCGTCGCCCACACGGTCGCGAGCGCCACGAGGGCCCCCACCGACAGGTCGATCCCGCCGCCGATGATGACGAAGGTCATCCCGACGGTGATCACCCCGATGACCGAGGCCAGAGTGAGGATGACGACGATGTTGTCGTAGGTCAGGAACTCCGCCGGCCGGGTCAGCGCGCCCACCAGGACCAGCACCACCAGCACGCCGATCAGGCCGACGTTGCGCAGCTCACCGAGGCGGAGCCGGGAGCGCCCGCGGGCCCCCGTGGCAGCGGCGGCCGCCTCCACCCGCCCCTGCTCGTCGGCGGGCGGCGGCGCGGCGGCGGAGTCCGCCGGCGGGCTCGCGGTCGCGCCGGTCTCCTCCGCGCGCACACCTTCCGGACCGGTCATGAGCCCTCCTCCGCCGTGTCTGCGAAAGCACTCTGCGGGTTCCGTGTCTCTTCGGGAGCCCCGTGACCGCGCGCTGTGCCATTGATTCGCTTGCTCATCGGTTGCGCGGCGTGGAGATCCCGGTCTTCGACTGCGGGGAGGAAACGCCGCTTCCTCCTTGGAATGTCGGTGGTGGCGGTTGGCGTCTTCGGATGCGGTTCCGGCTTGCGCCCACGCCCGCCCAAGAGGCGGTGCTCGAGCACTGCGCACATGCCCGCTTTGTGTGGAATCCCGCGTGCGAGCAACGCCGGCATTGGCGGCCAGGCCGCGAGAGCGCGCCGAGCCATGGGGAGCAGTCCCGCCAGTTGACCGAGGCCAGAGAAGAGTTCGCCTGGTTGGCGGCGGGTTCGCAGGCAGTGCAGCAGCAGGCGTAGAACATGGTCCGTACCGCGCGGGGCACCGTCGCCACGCCGGGCGTGAACGTGCGGGCCAAGGCCGGGCTGAACCGGTCCGTCCACGCGGCCCGTTGGGGCCGGCTCGTGAGGCGCCTGGAGGAGAAGGCTGCGGGCCGGGTGGAGCGAATCGATCCCGCCCTCACCTCGCAGACTTGTCATGCCTGTGGGCATCGCGACTCGAGAAACCGCGAGAGCCAAGCGGTTTTTCGCTGTCGCGCCTGCGGGCAAGGCGACCACGCGGATGTGAACGCAGCCGAGAACATCGCGGCAGGGCGTGCCGTGACGTTCCTGCCCCGACCAACCGACCCCGGCCGACCTCCCGGGCGGGGAGCCCTCCAGCCGTTGGGCGGGGCTGTGAACCGCGAACCTCAACCTGTGCTCACCTCCGCCTAGAGAAGAGTGGGGTGGGAATCTCCCGCCTTGAGGCGGGAGAGGACGTCAAAGGTCGCTTCCTTCCATGACGAGGTCGAGGACCTGGTGTTCGTCGAGTTCCGTCGCGTCGCAGTCGCGCAGAGCCTGTCCCTTCCGGATCACCAGTACGCGGTCGGCCAGGCCGAGCACCTCGGGGATCTCGCTGGAGACCAGGAGGATCCCCACGCCCGAGTCGGCGAGCCGCCGGATCAGCGCGTACAGCTCGGCGCGGGCTCCCACGTCGACGCCGCGCGTCGGCTCGTCGAGCAGCAGCAGCCGGCAGTCCTTGAGCAGCCACCGGGCGAGGAGGGCCTTCTGCTGGTTGCCGCCGGACAGCGTCCGGACCGGGCGGCGCGGGTCGCGGGGGCGGATGTCCAGCCCGCCCACCTCGCGTTCGGCGTCCGAGATCTCGCGCCGCCGGTCCAGCCAGCCCAGGCGCGAGTAGCGGCGCAGGGAGGCGATGCTGACGTTGCCCGCGACGGTGTCGAGCATCAGCAGCCCCTGCGACTTGCGCTCCTCGGGGGCGAGTCCCATGCCGGCGCGGACCGCGGAGACGACGCTGCCCGTGCGCACCGGCCGGCCGTCGAGGATCACCCGGCCCGCCGAGGGACGGCGCGCGCCGTACACCGTCTCCAGGATCTCCGACCGGCCCGCGCCCACCAGCCCGGCGAGGCCGAGGATCTCCCCGGCGCGTACCGAGAACGACAGGCCGGAGAACACCCCGGGCAGGGCCAGATCCTCGACGCGCAGCACCTCCGGCGCGTTCTCGCGCGCGCCGGGCTCCGGCCGCGGCGGGAACACGTACTCATACCGGCGCCCGGTCATGTGCGCCACCAGCGTGTCCGTCGGCGTCGTACGGGCGGGCAGGCCGACCGCCACCGTCCGGCCGTCCTTCAGGACGGTGACGCGGTCGCCGATCTCGCGGATCTCATCCAGCCGGTGCGAGATGTAGATGACCGCGACGCCGGCCGCGGTGAGCTGGCGGATGACGCGAAAGAGGTTCTTGACCTCGTCGTGCGCGAGTGCCGCCGACGGCTCGTCCATGACGATGAGCCGGGCGTCGTAGGACAGGGCGCGCGCCATGCTGACGATCTGACGGGCCGCCGCGGACAGCCGGCCGACCTCGGCGGACGGGGAGATCTCGCCGTGCCCGAGCCGGGCGAGCAGGGCGCGCGCGGCGCGGTTCATCTCGCCGCGGCGGGTGAAGCCGAGCGTCGCCTGCTCGTGGCCGAGGAAGATGTTCATCGCGACCGAGAGGCCGTCGACGAGGTCGAGCTCCTGGTAGATCGTCGCGATGCCGAGCCGCAGGGCCGCGGTGGGCCCGGTGAGCTCGGCCGCATCGGCGCCGCGCCAGAGGATCTCGCCGGCGTCGGGCCGGTGGGCGCCCGACAGCACCTTCACGAGGGTCGACTTGCCGGCGCCGTTCTGGCCCAGAAGGCAGTGGACCTCGCCCTCGTGGACCTCCAGGTCGACTCCGTCGAGCGCCCGGACGCCGGGGAACTCCTTCACGATGCCGCGCATGACGAGCAGCCGCGGTTCGGGCATCGGCTCTCCTGTACCGGCGGGGGACCGCCTATGTGGCCGAGAAGATGTGGTCGCTGATGAGCCGGGTCGCCCCGAGAACCCCGGCGGTGTCCCCGAGTTCGGAAAGCACGATCGGAAGGTTGCCCGTCGCCAGGGGCGGCGAGCGGCGGTAGACGACGCCGCGGATCTCCGCGAGCAGGACGTGGCCGAGGCCCGCGACGCCACCGCCGATGACGACCAGGCCGGGGTTGAAGAAACTGATGAGCCCGGCGAGCACCTGCCCGACGCGCCGGCCGCCCTCGCGGACCATGCGCACGCCGACCGGGTCGCCGGCCGCCACGGCGTCCGCGACGTCGAGCGCGGTCAGCGTGCCCGCCTGCTCCAGGCGCTGCGCGAAGAACGCCGAGCGCCCCGACCGCGCCGCCGCGAGGGCGTCGCGCGCGAGCGCGGCACCGCTGAAGTACGCCTCCAGGCATCCGGTGTTGCCGCACACGCACGTCGGCCCGTTGTCGTCGACGCGGATGTGCCCGATGTCGCCGGCGCTGCCGGACATCCCGCGGTAGATCCGGCCGTCGACCACGATCCCGCAGCCGACGCCCGTGCCGATCTTGACCAGCAGGAAGTCCTCCGCCGACCGGGCCAGGCCGGCGTGCACCTCGCCCAGCGCCATGAGGTTCACGTCGTTGTCGACGAGCACGGGGCAGCCGAGCTTCTGGCTGATCACCTCACGCACCGGGAAGCGGTCCCACCCGGGCATGATCGGGGGCACCACCGGTACGCCCTCGCGGAAGCTCACCGGGCCGGGGACGCCGATCCCGGCGCCGTGGATCTCCTCGACCAGTCCCTGGCCGCGCAGCTTGCCCAGCAGGTCGAGGACGTGGTCGAGAACGACGTCGGGTCCCTCGCGCACGTTGCACGGCATGGAGACGTGGCCCAGGATCTCCAGCCCGCCGTCGGTGACCGCGACGTCGATCGAGGTGGCGCCGATGTCGACGCCGATCAGCCTGAGGCGGCGCGACAGGCGCACGATGTTCGACCGCCGCCCGCCGCGGGACGCCGCGAGGCCGGCCGGCTCGACGAGGCCGAGCTCGACGAGCCGGTCGAGCTCCACGGCGAGCTTGGAGCGGGAGAGGTGCACGACGTCACCGAGCTCGGCCCGCGACCGCGCCCCCTCGTCGCGCAGCAGCCGCAACAGCCGTGCCTGGTGCACGTTCTCCGGCCGCGCCGTCATCCGCATCACGCCGTCCTCCCAGGGGGTACGGCGCGAAAGTATCCGACTTTGTTGGGACCGGCGAGTGCTATGTCCTGATACGGCCAAACTTTCCCCTCGGAGAAGACAAAGGCTCACAACAGCGAATAACGGGCAACCGGAAGGAGGCGCACGCGTCAGTGCCGCATGCCTCCCGGAGGGGCACCCGGCATGGTCCCGTCCTTGTCGGTCACCACGAACATCCCGGCCATCCCCATGTCGGCATGGCTCTGCACGTGGCAGTGGTACATCCACATCCCGGTCCCGACGCGGTCGCCGGCGACGACCTGGAAGCCGAACGAGTCGCCCGGCCCGACGGTCCGGGTGTCGATGATCCGGGTCGGGTCGGTCGGGCTCTCCAGCAGGCCGGTGCGGTTGTCGGCCCACCGGTGCCCGTGGACGTGGAACGTGTGGAAGAAGTCCCCGTGGGTGATCACGATGAACTCCACCCGCTCGCCGAGCTTCGCGACGAACTGCGGCGTGTCGTCACCCGAGCGGTTGTTGATCGTCATGTCGTTGAAGACGACGGTGAACTGCTGGTGCGGCCGCACGTCGCCCTTCCGCCGGACGACCAGTGGCCCGTACAGCCCCGCCCGGATGCCGCCCGTGCCGTGGGTGGTGCCCACGGTGTGGTCGTGGTAGTGCCAGTAGCCGGCGCTCCCGTGCTCGTAGACGCCGCTGGTACGGCGGCCGGGGGCGTGGGTGCGCCAGACGTAGGTGCGGCTGCCGCCCGGCTCGACCACGCTGTCGTTCATCTTCGTGCCGTCGCTGGCCGTGTCGTAGTCCACGCCGTGCACATGCAGGCTCGCGGTCACGTCGAGGTTGTTGACCATCGTGATCTCGAGGGTCTCGCCCTCGATCATCTCGATGAGCGGGCCGGGGATCGTGGCCTTGCCGGGTTTGAGGCCATAGCCCATCTGGCCGTTCGGCAGCTTCTCCGCGTACAGCGTCATCCGGCGGATGGGACGCGGCTTGTCGCCGGCCTTGGCCGCCGTCGCGGCGGACGCCTGGCCCGGGACGGCCAGCGGAGTCAGCGCGGCGGCCGTGGCGAAGGCACGGCGGGAAAGCGCGCCTCGCGAAACACCTCTGCCGACCTCGGTCATGAGCCCTCCTTCGTCGGAGGGCGTGACCACAGGGGCGCGTTCTCGATTCCCTCGCTGCGCTCGGTCATGGTTCCCCAATCGATGGCGGCGCCCCACCGGCGTGAGGCGACCTGCGGCTGTCCGTGCTGCCGACAAGGTCGGCCGGAAGGACGTGGAGTCCGGGTGAGTCGGGGCATCGGACCTGCGAAAAACGGCTCATACCACTCAAAACCGGCCTCACCGTAACTGTGCGGTCGGACTTTTTCTAGTCAGATGACAAAGTCCGGCCATTTGCGGCGCTACTTCTTGACGCGGGGGCGAAAGAGCCGGAAGCTCCGCCCAGAGTTCGGATGCATCCGGACAAAGCTCCTCCGCGCCAACCGTGCGTGGTGAACATCGCCGACCGTTCTGGAGTGCCGCATGCCCTCACCAGTACCCGGTCGGCATCCACGTCCACTGCCCGCCCGGCCGAGCCCCCGGGCGGCGGCGGCCGACCATCCATGACTCCGCACGCAGGTGCCGACATCGGCAAGCGCGGTGACCGCCGCGAATGACCCCATGGCTCTTCCGCAGGTGCCGTTGAAGCTCTCCGACTAAGGAGCAACGATGGGTCGAAGAGACCTTTTCCCCCCGCCCCGCCCACCCGCCTGGCGCCGCGTGCTGACCGTCGTGTCGAGCGTCGCGCTGATGCTGGGACTGGCCGCTCTCCCCGCGGCGCAGGCGCAGGCCGAGGCCGACGACGCGGCATCGGCCGGCGCCGGTGCGGTCCGCGTGCTGGTCTTCCACGGGCCGGCCGACAAGCAGGACGACCCGGTCGCGAGCGCGGCCGGAGCGATGGAGAAGCTCGGGAAGAAGAACCACTTCTCCGTCGACGAGTTCGATGACCCGCGGGTCTTCACCGCCGCGACGCTGGCGCGCTACCGCGCCGTGGTGTTCCTGTCGGCCAACGGCGTCACGCTGACCGCCGACCAGCAGTCGGCGTTCCAGACCTA
Source organism: Actinoallomurus oryzae (assembly GCF_039541955.1). NCBI lineage: Bacteria > Bacillati > Actinomycetota > Actinomycetes > Streptosporangiales > Thermomonosporaceae > Actinoallomurus > Actinoallomurus oryzae. Next base: position 200,909 of record NZ_BAABHF010000015.1, read on the forward strand.
CATCGAGCAGGGCGGCGGCTTCGTCGGCGTCCACGACGCCGCCCGCGCGCAGGCCGACTCCTCCTGGTTCACCGGGCTGATCGGCACCCGCCCCGCGGACAGCCTGCCGAACGCCGAGAAGCTCACCGACGTCTCGGCCAGCGACGAGAACCCGCCGAACGAGACCAAGGACAAGCTCTTCGACGGCAAGAACGACACCAAGTGGCTGGCCCACGCGAAGACCGGCTGGGTGCAGGGGAAGGCCGAGAAGCCGGTCGCGGTGGCCCACTACGCGTTGACCTCGGCGAACGACTACCCCGGACGTGACCCGAAGGACTGGACGCTGCAGGGCTCGCAGGACGGCAAGAGCTGGACCGACCTGGACAAGCGGACCGGAGAGAGCTTCGACCAACGGTTCCAGACCAAGCAGTACACCTTCAAGAACACCACGGCGTACGCGTACTACCGGCTGGACGTCACCGCGAATGGCGGCGAGCCGCTGACCCAGCTGGCGGAGCTGCGGCTGTTCGGCCCCACCACCGGGCCTCCCCCGGAGGAGAAGGTCCAGAAGGCGACCGTCGACGTCACCGATCGCCAGCACCCGGCGAACAAGAAGCTGCCGCTCACCTGGACGAGGTCGGACCAGTGGATGAACTGGAGCCCGAGCCCGCAGGGCACGGTGCAGACGATCGCCCAGGTCGAGGAGCGGACCTACGACCCGGGCCCGAACGGCAACGGAGCGTTCCACCCGATCTCCTGGTGCCGGGACTACGACGGCGGCCGGTCCTTCTACACCGGCATGGGCCGTACCGCGGACAGCTACACGACGGACAAGAAGTTCCGCAGCCACCTGCTCGGCGCGATCGAGTGGGCGACCGGAATGGTCCGCGGCGACTGCAAGGCGACCATCGCGTCGAACTACACGATCGAGCGGCTGACCGGGAAGAACAAGACGGGCCAGCTCGACCAGATCGGCGAGCCGCACGGCCTGACGATCGCCCCGGACGGGAAGGTCTTCTACATCGGCAAGGCCGCCTGCCCGAGCGGTCCGATCGTCGACTGGAACGACCCCAAGGTCGGCCTCGGCTGCGGCACGATCCACCAGTGGGATCCGAAGACGAAGCAGGTCAAGCTGCTCACCACTCTCGACGTGATGGGCAACCGCGGCAGCGGTGACGAGCTGGTCAAGAACGAAGAGGGCCTCGTCGGCATCACGCTCGACCCGAAGTTCGAGAAGAACGGCTGGATCTACGTCTACTGGATGCCGCACGAGTCGATCGACCGTGACAAGCAGCTCGGCCAGCGGACCGTCTCCCGTTTCACCTACGACGGCACGACCCAGACGATCGACCAGGCGACGCGCAAGGACCTGCTGCACTGGACCGCGCAGATCCACAGCTGCTGCCACGCGGGTGGCGGCATGGCCTTCGACAAGCAGGGCAACCTGTACGTCGGCTCCGGTGACAACAACTCCTCCGGCGGCGCCGGGGCGGGGTACTCCGGCAACAACTGGACCCAGGACTACAAGGGGGTCTCGTTCCAGGACGCCCGCCGCACCGCCGGCAACACCAACAACCTGAACGGCAAGATCATCCGGATTCACCCGGAGGCGGACGGCACGTACACGATCCCCAAGGGCAACCTGTTCAAGCCGGGCACCCCGAAGACCCGCCCGGAGATCTACGTCATGGGCGTCCGAAACATCGCCCGGATCGCCTGGGACAAGCAGAACAACTGGCTCACCGCCGGATGGGTCGGACCGGACGCCGGAGTCCCGGACCCGACCTGGGGCCCGGCCAAGTACGAGACCGCGACCATCATCCAGGACGCGGGCAACCAGGGCTGGCCGTACTGCATGGGCAACCGGCAGCCCTACCGCGACCGCAGCAACACCGACGCCAGTCAGCCCGCGGGCTGGTACGACTGCGCCCACCTGAAGAACCAGTCGCCGCGCAACACCGGCCGGACCGACATCCCGGCGGCGCGCGACAACATGATCTGGTACTCCCCGCAGGGCGGTGGCCCGGTCTATCCCCAGCGCACCGACGGCAGCGGCCTGCCGACGTACAAGCTGGGCGACGAGACCTTCACCGAGCCGTACCTCAAGGGCGGCGGCCAGGCCATCATGGACGGCCCGACCTACCACCGCTCCGAGGTGAACACCAACAGCGGTGTGGCCTGGCCGGCGTACTGGGAGAACAAGTGGTTCATCGGGGATGAGTCCAACGCCCAGAACCGCGTCGCGGTCACCGTCGACCCGAAGACCGTCGCCAAGCACGGTGCGCCGGCCTTCGCCGAGGACCTGCGCAGCATCATCCAGCCCGGTGGCGGTGACAACCAGCTCCAGTCCTGGATGGACGCCAAGTTCGGCCCGGACGGCGCGCTCTACATGCTCGACTACGCGAACGGCTTCTTCAGCCTCGACCCGAACCAGAAGCTGATCCGCATCACCTACCACGGTGGGGCGGCGACGCCGAACCCGAGCGAGGCCACGACGCGGGCGGTCCAGCAGAGCACGCCGAACACGATCGCCTTCTCCAGCCGTAAGGCCGGCGGCGTGTCGTGGACCTGGGACTTCGGTGACGGCAGCAAGCCGTCGCACGCGGCGAACCCCACGCACACCTACCTCGGCTTCGGCACCTACCACGCCACGCTGAAGGTCAAGTACGCGGACGGTGAGGTGACCACCGGAAAGATCAACGTGAAGGTCGGCTGCTCCGCGCCCGACGCGCGGAAGACGGTCCGGCTTCTGGACACCGACACGGGCGTGGCCAACCGCGCCGTCGGGGGCGGCTGCACGATCAACGACATGATCGACGACGAGCGGACCTGGCCGAACCACGCCCAGTTCGTCAGCTACCTGAACAACCTGGTGAACCAGTTCCAGCGGGACGGAGTCCTCACCCTCGCCGAGGCGCAGACGCTGAAGAAGGCGGGTGCGCAGTCGCCGATCGGCAAGACGAACGGGTACGAGCCCATCTTCGACGGGACGGCGCAGTCCCTCGGCGGCTGGTCCCAATCCCCGTCCGGCCGGTTCAACCTGCAAAGCGACGGCACGATCCGCAGCTCCGGCGGCATGGGTCTGCTGTGGTACTCCAAGAAGGCCTACGCCGACTTCTCCGTGCGACTGCAGTTCCGTGACGTCGCACCCGACGGGTACCGCGCCAACACCGGGGTGTTCGTACGGTTCCCCGACCTCCGGACCCCGCTCGAACAGCGGCCGCCCGGAAGCTGCGGGACCGTCGGCTCGGCCCGTACGTCCACCACGTGGGTCGCGGTCTACTGCGGCCAGGAGATCCAGATCTACGACGGGGACACCGGAGAGCCGCAGAAAACCGGCTCGGTCTACAACTTCAAGGCCAACGACCTGAGCCAGGCGCGGGTGACTCCGAAGGGCAAGTGGAACGACTACGAGGTCCGCGTGGTCGGCCAGCACTACACGATCATTCGCAACGGTGTGGTGATCAACGAGTTCGACAACACCCCGGGCAAGCAGTCGACGCGCGACGGTGACCCGCCCACGGACCTGCGCCAGTTCATCAGCGGGTTCGTCGGGCTGCAGAACCACAGCGACAACGACCTGGCCGAGTTCCGCAACATCCGGGTGCGGCAGCTCTAGTGGCCGGCCGGTGCCGGGAGGCGGGCATCGCCCCGCGTCCCGGCACCCCTCCGGCGGCCCACCTCGCTGAGCGTGAGAGGCAGAGCGACAGATGAGACCCAGACCCCTTCCCACCCTGCCGGCCCGGCGCAGAACGCCCCGTGCCCGGGCCGCGGTGGCCGTGGCGATACTGAGCGCGGTGATCTCGGCGCTGTGGCTGACGCCGAGTGCGGCGGCGGGAGCGTACGACCACAAGCTCCATGCGGCGGCGGACCAGGTGCTCACCTGGACCGCCGACGACAGCATGACCGCCTACAAGTCCGCGCCGTCCACGGCGACCGCCGGCCCCGTGACGATCGTCTTCGACAACAGCACGGCCAGCGGCAACACCACCGGGATGACGCACACCCTGACCTTCGACACGTCCACTGCCGGCTACAACCACGACGTCAACGTCAACATCATCTCCAGCCCGTTCGACTCCAACGGCGGCCATCACGAGGTCCAGGCCAACCTCACTCCCGGCAAGTACCGCTACTACTGCGCCATGCCGGGCCACCAGATGAGCGGCGAGCTCGTGGTCACCGCCGGCGGTGGCACGGACACGACGCCGCCGCAGGTGTCGGCGTCGGTGTCGGGGGACAAGGACGCGGACGGGAACTACGTGGGTTCGGCCACGGTGACGGTGTCGGCGAGTGACACCGAGTCCGGGGTGGCCACGGTGGAGTACGCGCTGGACGGTGCGCCGTACACGGCGTACTCGGCTCCGGTCTCGGTTAATGACGCCGGTGATCACACGGTGAAGTACCGGGCGACGGACAAGGCGGGCAACACCTCGCCGGAGGGTTCGGTGTCGTTCACGGTGGCTCCGCCGCCGAGCGGCGACACCACCCCGCCGCAGGTGTCGGCGACCGTGTCGGGAGACAAGAACCCGGACGGCACCTACGCGGGCCCGGCCACCGTCACCGTCGTGGCGAGTGACACCGAGTCCGGGGTGTCCACGGTGGAGTACGCGCTCGACGGCCAGCCGTTCACGGCGTACGCGAATCCCGTCGTGGTCGACCAGCCGGGTGCCCACACGGTCCAGTTCCGAGCGACGGACAAGGCGGGGAACACCTCGCCCGCGGGCTCGGTGTCGTTCACGGTGGCCGCGCCGCCGGGGAAGGACACGACGCCCCCGGAGGTGTCGGCGTCGGTGTCGGGGGACAAGGACGCGGACGGGAACTACGTGGGTTCGGCCACGGTGACGGTGTCGGCGAGTGACACCGAGTCCGGGGTGGCCACGGTGGAGTACGCGCTGGACGGCGGGCCGTACACGGCGTACTCGGCTCCGGTCTCGGTTAATGACGCCGGTGATCATACGGTGAAGTACCGGGCGACGGACAAGGCGGGCAACACCTCGCCGGAGGGTTCGGTGTCGTTCACGGTGGCTCCGCCGCCGAGCGGCGACACCACCCCGCCCCAGGTGTCGGTGCAGGCCACCGGTGACCAGGACTGGGCCTGGAACTACGTCGGCTCGGCCACGGTGAGGATCTCGGCGAGCGACGATGACTCCGGGGTGGCCACGGTGGAGTACGCGCTCGACGGCGGGCCGTTCACGGCGTACACCAAGCCGTTCGCGGTCGGCCAGCCCGGCGGGCACACGGTGCGGTTCCGCGCCACGGACAAGGCCGGAAACACCTCCGACGTCGGCACGGCGAAGTTCCGGGTCGTCAAGAGCGGGTCGTAGTACCAACAGAAGGAGCGATTGCCCATGTGTGGTAACGAGCGCGTGACGTTCGACCGGCGGAAATTCCTCAGGGGGCTGGCCGCCACCGCGGCGGGTGTCACCGCGGTCGGCGCGACGGGCGGGCTGGCGTCGAGCGCCTTCGCCGACACGACCGGTTCCCGTGGCCACGGCAGGCACATCCCGAACGGCAAGATCGGCCTTCAGCTCTACTCCGTACGCGACGCGTTCATGGCCCAGCCGGAGCCGGTCCTGCGCGCCCTGTCCAGAGCCGGCTACCGCAAGGTGGAGTTCGCGGGGTTGCCGGGCGGCACCGATCCCGCGCACGCCCCGGCGATCCGTGCCCTGCTCGACAAGTACCGCCTGGTGGCGATCTCCAGCCACCACAACTACAGCGAGTTCACCGACGAGACCCGGCTGAAGCAGCTCATCGAGATGGCGAGGATCCTCGGCCAGAAGTACATCGTGTGCCCGGGCGGCGTGCCCGACACCGCCGACGGCTTCGCCCAGGCCGGCCCCGCGTTCAACCGGGCGGGGGAGAAGATCCGCGCCGCCGGGATGAAGCTCGGCTACCACAACCACACCGGCGAGTTCCAGGGCCACGGCTCGGACGGCCGGACCTTCTATCAGATCCTGCTCGACAGCTCCGACCCCCATCTGCTCCACATGGAACTCGACATGGGCTGGTCGAGCGCCGCCGGGCTCAGCGCCCAGGACAACCTCAACCTCATGGCCGCGAACAAGGGACGGATGCTCCTGGCCCACGTCAAGGACCTGCACCCGGACGGCAGCCTCGCCGACCTCGGCACCGGCATCGTCGATTACAAGACGATCCTGAGCGGGGCGACCCGGCTCGGCATGCGGGAGTTCATCATCGAGAACGACGACCAGAGCAACCCGCTGACCGACTCCCGGGCAGCGAACATGCACGACTACCTGGCCACGCTCAAGCTCTGAGATCGCGCCATCCCCCAGCGGAGCGTCTCCCGCCGGTCCGGCCGCAGGCGGGACCGCGCGGGAGACGCTCCGCCGATAAGGTCTTAAACCGCGTCGGGCGTCTCGGCCTCGGAACCGAGAATGCCGATAGCGACGTCGGTGGTGCGGGCTACCTCGACGCACTCGCCGTTCGGCTCGCTGTGTCCTGACTTGCGCCAGTCGATGTAATGGTCGGTCATGCGTCCGATTCTGTCTGGTAAGCCAGCCGGTTAGCCAGCCCTTCGAGGAAGGCCAAGGTGTCGTCGACGGAAAGTGCGGCCTGCCGCAGGCGGTCGTACAACCCCGTATAGCGGGACAGTTCGTCTTCTTGTGCGAGTACGACATCGGCGGTGACGGTGTCGACGACACCCATGGGGGGATCGCTCGGGTCGGGGAACGTGTAGAGGAAGAACGATGCCTTCGGCAGGAAACCGCCTGGGATCGGGACGTCCGATGGCAACACCCGCATGGTGATGCGTTCGTCGGTGGAGACAATCTTTATCAGGTGTCGGAGCTGGGCGGCCTTCACCGCAGGTGGCACGGCCAATCGGTGAATCATGCACTCGTCGAGCACGGCTTCGTACGTCGGGCCGTCCGGGCCGAGGAGGTGCTGCTGGCGGCGGGTCCGGGCGTCGGCCATGCGTTCCGGTCGATAGTCGAGCGACCCCTGGCAACGGTCCAGCGTGACCATCGCGTCGATGAACTCAGGGATCTGTAGTACGGCCGGGAAGGCCGTCTGGTTGTAGCTGTGAATGGACGCGGCCCCTGATTCCAGGTCGGCGTACAAACGCTGGCGAGGGCCCATGGCATTGCCGTACCTGTCCCACCAGCCCTTACGCGCGGCCGCGTGGGCCAGTTCGTGGATCTTGTCATACCGCCGACCGGTTACCTCCAAGACGTTGAGAATGGAGACGATCTCGGCGAGATCGGGACGGATCTGCGCGTTCTCCATTTTGGAGATCTTCGAGCGTGACTGGTAGATGAGCCGCGCCAGTTCGTCAGTGGTCAGGCCGTGCTCCTCGCGCAGTTTGCGGAGCTCGTCCCCGAGGCGGCGGCGCCGGAGATAAGGGCTGGTCATAGGGAGACCTCGTGTGGCTGGGCTGACGGGCGGCCGACCCATTACGCAGAGTCGGTAATCGTGACGTTATGCGGTCACTGCTCCGCATGTCCCCTGATCGGGCGTCGCGTCCAGGAGATCGCGCGTTCGGACGGCGGACATCCGGCTCGTGAACGTTCGCCGGACATCTTCGCGTAACACGCCATTGACATCCCTGAGACCGGGTGTAGCGTACCGCCTCAACGATCACGTGAACGTTAATGTGAGGATGCGCGATGGCACAGAGACGGCTCTCCCGCAGGTGGACGAAGGTCGCGGTGTCCGCCGCCGCGGCCCTCCTGGCGCTCACGAACGCATCCGCCGCCGTGGCCGCCGGGAACGGGAACGGGCCGGGCGGCCGGGCGCGATCCATCGACGTCCGCATCGGCAGCTACAACGTCTGCGGCCAGGGCTGTCTGCCGACCAAGGAGGAGTGCGAGCGGGTCATCGGCCGTGACTGCGCGACCAAGCTCAAGCCCTGGGCCGACGGCCGGGCGGCGGCGGTGGCCGAGGACATCGACGCCGCCGGGCTGGGGGTCGTCGCGACCCAGGAGATCGGCAACAACCCGACCCCGACGCAGACCGGCGTCGACGTCGAGTCCTTCCGCGCCCCGCTGACCGCGGCGCTCGCCGAGCACGGGTACGCGGAGGCACCCGCGGACTACGCGGGCGCCCGTCACCCCTGGTACGGCTACCCACTCAAGTCCGGCGCCGGCCGGTTCACCTACTACGACGCCTCGCGCTACTCCCACCTCGACGAGCGCGGGCGCGAGCTGCCCCACGACCTGTTCTGGCTGCCCGACTCCACCGAGATCTACGGCAAGACCATGACCTGGAACGTCCTACGCGAGCGGGCGACCGGTGTCCGCTTCGTCGTGGTCGACATGCACCTGGAGTACCGCAAGAACGGCGCGACCGACCCCAACGGCTGGACCAAGAACTGGGATCAGGTCCGGTACGGCGACGCGCGGCGGACCGCCGAGGAGCTCACCCTGCACGACCCGCGGACGAGGGACCTGCCGATCGTGTTCGCCGGGGACATGAACTCCGGTTCGACCGCGGACGGCGCGAGCGCGGTCGACGCCTTCTCCGACGTGGGCTTCGTCGACGCGCACGCCGTCGCCGCCCGTCGCGTCGGCGACGAGTACGCCTCCTTCAACGGCGGGAAGATCCCGCTCCCGTCGGGGGAGAAGATCGACCACATCTTCGTCCGGAAGGGCACTCCGGTCCGCGACTGGGTGCTGGTTCCGCAGACGACCGAGACGTCCGGAGCGCCGGCGGAGCTGCTCCGTTCCGACCACAACCTCTCCTACGCGAACGTCCGCCTGAAAGGAACGTCCCGTTGACGACCACGCCGCACGTCGATCCGCGCCTGCTCGATCCGAAGCTGGCCAAGTTCAACCCGCTGCGCCGGATCCTCGTGCACGACGACTTCAACGACGGCACCCACGGGTGGGTCGAACTGATCGGCAACCACGATGAGCATGGCGACCTCGACACCGTCGATGAGCACATGTCCGACTTCCGGCCCCCGCAGCTCAGCTCCTGCAGCTTCTTCGACGTCGGCACCCACGGCACCATGTCGGGCACGTACGCGCTGAAGGTCGCCACCCGCCCGGTCGCCGGGCACACGGGCGTCGCGATCCGCCGGCTCACCATGTCGGGCCGCGGCCGGGTCCAGTTCGAGACCTACCTGGCGTACAAGGCGGAGGCGGCCTCGGCCGAGAACGGCGCCGCGACGGCGGCCGGCGGCGGGCGGTGGGACGCGAACAACCACCCGTCGGAGCAGCAGTTCGGCGCGTTCACCGTCGCGACCGACATCTGCGACGGCGTCCGCTACCACACCGTGGCGCGGTACCTGAACACCGACCTGGACCACCAGGTACGGCACCAGTGGGTGTATCCCACCGTCCCGGAGCCGACGCCGCGCGAGCATTTCGAGGGCAAGGTCAAGCTGCCGCGGACGGCGGACTTCACCGCGCCGAACCCCGAGGACTGGAAGCCGTTCGGCGAGCCGCAGGAGATGTGCTTCAACGAGGTCCCCACCAAGGTCAACTGGCACTACCTGCGCTGGGTGATCGACACCAGCACCCGGAAGAACGTCGAGCTCCAGCTCAACGACGTCGTCCACGACATGTCCGATGTCCCGGTCCCGCCGTACGACGAGCACTACGGGTCGCTGCAGAACCTGCTCAACTTCTACGTCTCCGTCCGCACGCACACCGATGTACGGAACTTCCTGTACCTCGACTCGGTGCTGATCTCGGTGGACTGGTGAGAAAGGCCCCGATGAACATGCGACAGTCGCTCACCGCCGTCATCGAGCGCAACACGACGCTGACCGGCGAGTTCACCACCGAGCCGTACGAGGCCGCCTGGGCCGGCGAGGCCCGCTGGTTCGTCCGCGTCCTCGACGCCACCGGGCGCGCACCCCGCCTCATCGCGCGCACGCAGATCTCGCCGGACGGCCTGCACTGGTGTGACCTGGACGGGGTCGACCAGACCGTCACGCCCGGCGACGGCCCCGTGCACAGCTGGCCGGCGACCGGTTTCGGCGGCTGGCTCAGGCTGCGCGGCACCGTCGTCGACGAGGCGCCGGACGACGCCGCGGGGATCAAGGTCCTCATCTACCTGGCGCTGAAGGCATGACCGGGGCGGCGGCATGAGGACGACAGGCAGGCCGGACACCGGCGGCGCGCACGTCGGGCGGCGGGACTTCCTCGCCATGGCCGGGCTCGGATCCGCGAGCGTGCTCCTGGCCGGCTGCGGCTTCGGTGGCGGGGGCGGCGCTCCCCAGGGCGCGCTGCGCGCCGCGTTCGGCCAGCCGGTCACCGACCTGGACCCGTACAACGCCGCGACGGCGGTCGACGAGGCGTCCCTGATCGTCAAGCGCCTGGTGTTCGACACCCTCGTACGACGCCAGGGCGACCGGCTGGTCCCGGGGCTGGCGACCGGCTGGGAACGTACGAACGACACCACCTGGGTGTTCACGCTGCGCCGCGGCGCCCGGTTCCACGACGGCACCCCCGTCACCGCGGCCGACGTCGCGGCCTGCCTGAAGCGCACGCGGGCGGTCGCCTCCGCACAGACGCCGCTGTGGGCCTCGGTCACCAAGGCGGAGGCCCGGGACGACCACACGGTGGTCTTCACCACCGACGGCCCGCTCGGTTCGCTCCCGGTCAACCTCACGCTGCTCTTCGTCGTCCCGGCCGCCCGGGTCGCCGACCCGGAGCAGAAGCGCCGTCCGATCGGGTCCGGGCCGTTCCGCGTCACCGGGTTCACGCCGTCGACCTCGGTCGAGCTGGCGCGCTTCGACGACTACTGGGGCGGCCGGGCCGACCTGCCCGGGATCTCGATGCCGTACATCGCCGAGACCTCATCGGCGATCACCGCGCTCCGCAGCGGGGACATCGACCTGCTGTGGCCGATCCCACCGGACCAGCTGCCGGAGGTCACCGGGGTGAAAGGCGTCGGCGTCGAGAGCATCCCCTCGTGGACGTACTACCTCAACTGGTTCAACTGCTCGCGGAGGCCGTTCACGGATCCGAACGTCCGCCGCGCCATGTGCCAGGCCGTCGACCTGCCGCAGATCGTGGACCGGCTCTTCGGCCGTGGGGGACAGCAGATGCGCGCGCCGATCCCCTCGACGGTCGCCGGGTACGCCGCGCAGGAGCCCTGGACCTACGACCCGGCCGCGGCGAAGCGCCTGCTCGCCGCCGCCGGGCTCGGCCGGGGCTTCACCACCTCGATGATGTGGTTCGACGCCACCGGCCCGCTCGCACGTGAGCTCGCCGAGGCGATGATCTCCTCGTGGGCCGACATCGGAGTCACGGTCCGCCCGCAGAGCATCGAGAAGGCCCAGTGGCTCGAACGCCTGAACAGCCTCGACTGGGACATGAACCTCCAGACGAACACCGTGACCACGGGCGACGCGGCGTTCACCGTCGGCCGCCTGTACACCTCCAAGGCCCACCGGATGGGCTACAGGAACCCGGCCCTCGACAAGATCCTCGCGAGCGCCGCGGCGGCACCCTACGGATCGGACCGCGACGCCCTCTACGGTGAGGCGTGCAAGATCATCTGGTCCGACGCCGTCGGACTGTTCCCGCTCACCCTCGTCACCGGGTACGGGCGTTCGCGCCGGCTCACCGGTTTCACGCCTGCTCCGAACAACCAGCCCGACCTCGCGGCGGTGAGGCGCCGATGACACCGTGCCGGAGGATCCGATGAGCCCACGACGCCGTACGACGCTGCGTGACATCGCCGAGTCGCTCGACCTGTCGGTCAACACCGTCTCACGGGCGCTCGCCGACAAGGACGCGGTCGGCGTGGAGACGCGGAGGCGCGTCAAGGCCGAGGCCGAGCGCCTGGGCTACGTGCCCAACACGATGGCCCGCTCTCTCGTCCTGCAGAACGCGATGACCCTGGGGCTGGTCATCACGAACCCGTCCAACCCGTTCTACGCCCGCCTCATCTCCGCGATCGAGGAGCGCGGACGCACCCGCGGCTACTCGCTCATGCTGATGGTCACCGAGGACTCGGTCGACAACGAACGCCGCGCCGCCGAGGAGCTGATGCGCTGGGGCGTCGACGGCGTGCTGGCGATCCCGGTCCAGCACGGCGCCGAGCACTGGGAGCGCCTGCGCAAGTCCGGCGTCCCCCTGGTCCTGCTCAACCGCGACCTGCCCGGCCTCGACGTCGACCTCGTCGGCGTCGACTACTACGCCGGTTCCCGGGCGGCGACCGAGCACGCGCTGAGCACCGGCGCCACCGAGCTGTACCTGGTCGAGGAGGACCTGGACATCTCACCGGTCGCCGAGCGCATTCGCGGGTTCCGCGACACGCTCGCGACCCATGGGCTCGGCGCCCCCGACGACGCGGTCGTCCGCGTGGCCTCGCCGGAGGACGTCTCCGTGTCGGTCCCGTTCGACCCCGGCCCCGCGTACGAGCTCGGCGCCGGTCTCGCGCGCAGAGCCGGACCCGGCGCGGTCGTGCTCGCCGGCAACGACTACCACGCGCTGGGCCTGTGCCGTGCCTTCGCCGAGCAGGGACTGCGGGTCGGCGTGGACGTCGGCGTCATCGGCCACGGCGACCACCCCTTCTCGGCCTACCTCGCCCCTCCGCTGACCACGGTGCGGCTGCCCGCCCCCGAGGTGGGGCGGGCCGGCATCGACCGGCTGCTCGAACACGTCGAGACCGCCGGAGGATCCGGCGGCGATGCGGCCGGCCCGGCGCACACGCTCTTGCCGCCCGAACTCATCGTGCGCGCGTCCGTGCCCGAGACCGCCGGAGGCGAGGGCTGATGGGAGCGTTCGTCGCGAAGCGGCTCGGGCAGGCCGTGGTGGTCGCCTGGGGAGCGCTGACCCTGGTGTTCATCATCGTCCGCGTCGTGCCCGGGGACCCCGCGAAGCTCATCCTCGGCCCGGACGCCTCGGCCGACCAGCTCAAGCACGTACGGGCGGACTTCGGCCTCGATCATCCGCTGTGGCGGCAGTACCTGGAGCACCTCGGCGGCGTCCTGCACGGCGACCTCGGTGACTCGTGGCGGCTCGGCGGCTCCGCGCTCGGCGACACGCTCGAACGCTTCCCCGCCACCCTCACCCTGTCGGTGGTCGCGCTCGTGCTGACCATCCTGCTCGGCTTCCCGCTCGGCATGCTGTGCGCGCGCCGGCCAGGGAAGGTGCTCGACCTGCTGGTGTCCACCGGGTCGCTGGTCGGGCAGGCCGTTCCGTCGTTCTGGCTCGGCATCGTCTTGATCCTGCTGTTCGCCCGCGAGCTCGGCTGGCTGCCCGCCACCGCGGACGGGTCGTTCGCCGGGGTCCTGCTGCCGGCCTTCACCCTCGCGCTGCCGTTCATCGGCTGGCTCGCCCGCCTGGTGCGGGGCGGCGCGCTGGAGGAGGGGGCGAAGGACTACGTGCGCACGGCCCGCGCCAAGGGCGTGCCGGAGGGCCTGGTCCAGTACGTCCACGTGGGCCGGAACATCGCGGTGCCGGTCGTCACCGTGCTCGGCCTCCTGATGGGCAACTTCATCGCCAACGCGGTCATCATCGAGGTCGTCTTCTCCTGGCCCGGCATCGGGTCGCTGATGGTGGACGCGATCACGAACCGCGACTACGCCGTCGTCGAGGCCGCGGTCCTCACGATGACCGTCTCCTACATCGCCCTGAACCTGCTCGTGGACGTCGTCTACTTCGCCCTCGACCCGCGCCTCACCCCGGAGAACGCATGAGTGAGCGAAGCGAGCGAATCGAGAACACAGCCTGCCCGGTCCCTCTCCCGACGAAGGAGGGCTCATGACTGCCATTACCGTGCCTGAAGGAGTAGCGGCACGCACCGAGACCGGCCGGCGGCGTGTCCCCGTACGTGTGTGGGTCGGCGTCGGGGTGCTGGCGTTGTTCGTGCTCGCCGCGCTCCTGGGTCCGCTGCTGCGGCCGTACGATCCGGTGGCGACGCATCTGCCCGACCGGCTCCTCGCGCCCGGCAGCCGTACCGGCAGCGGGTCGATCGCCTGGCTCGGCACCGACCAGGTGGGCCGTGACCTGCTCGCCGACCTGCTCGCCGGGGCGCGGATCACGCTCCTCGTCGCCGGCGCGACGGTCGTCGTCGGGGGCGTCGTCGGTCTCGTCGTCGGGCTGGTCTCCGGCTACTTCGGCGGCCCGCTGGACACCGTCCTCTCGCGCGTCGGCGACATACAGCTCGCGTTCCCCTCGATCCTGCTGGCGATCCTGCTGGCCGGGGTCCTCGGCCCGAGCATCACCAACATCGTCATCACGCTGGCGATCACCCGCTGGGTCATCTTCGCCCGTGTCGTCCGCGCGTCGGCCATGTCGACGCGACGGCTGGAGTTCGTCGACTCCGCCCGGGTCCTGGGCTGCGGGCACCTGCGCATCCTGTTCCGGCACGTGCTGCCGTCCTGCTGGCAGCCGCTGCTCGTCGCGGCGACGGTCCAGGTCGGCCTGGTGATGGTGGCCGAGGCGTCGCTGAGCTTCCTCGGCCTCGGCGTACCGGTCGACACGGCCTCCTGGGGCGCCACGGTCTCGATCGGGCGCGACTACCTGGGGTCGGCGTGGTGGATCTCCACGGTGCCGGCCGCCGCGCTCGCGCTCGTCGTCACCGCGGTCGGCGTGGTCGGCGACGGATTCCGTGACCTGTCCGATCCCCGGTCCCAGATCTGAACGAGAGGAGCGACCGATGCCTTCCACCATCGAGGAGGTCGCCGGGGCCACCGAGGCCACCCCGGTCGCGCGGCTGCGCGGAGTCCACATCGGCTTCGGCGCCCGGGGGAGCGAACGCCCCGTCGTCCGGGGCGTCGAACTCGACCTCGTGCCGGGCCGGGTCACCGCCCTGGTCGGGGAGTCCGGCAGCGGCAAGTCGCTGACGACACTCGCCCTCATGGGCCTGCTGCCCAGCGGCGCGCGCGTCAGCGCCGGGTCGATCGAGATCGACGGGCAGGACACGGCCGGCTTCACCGACGCGCAGTGGAGACGGCTCCGGGGCCCGAAGATCGCGATGGTCTTCCAGGACCCGATGGCCGCCCTGAACCCGTCCTTCACGGTCGGGTGGCAGGTGGCCGAGACGTTCCGCCGCCACCAGGGCGCCTCGCACCGCACCGCGCGGACGCGGGCGATCGAGCTCATGCGCACCGTCGGCATCCCCGACGCCGAACGCAAGTACCACGCCTATCCGCACGAGTTCTCCGGAGGGATGCGCCAGCGCGCGATGATCGCCATGGCGCTGGCCCTCGAACCGGAGGTGCTGCTGGCGGACGAGCCCACCACGGCCCTCGACGTGACGGTGCAGGCCCAGATCCTGCGCCTGCTCACGGCCCGGCAGGCCGAGGCGCGCATGGCGATGCTGCTCGTCTCGCACGACCTGGGGGTCGTTGCCCGCGTCGCGCAGCACGTGGCGGTGATGTACGCCGGGCGGATCGTCGAGGCCGGGACCCTGGACGAGGTCTACACCAGCCCGGCGCACCCCTACACGCGCGGGCTGCTCGACGCGATGCCCGACCCCGGCCGCCCCGGCCGGCTCGTGCCCATCGACGGCCAGCCCCCGGCCCCCGGCCGGCTGCCGGCGGGGTGTGCCTTCGCGCCACGCTGCCGCTTCGCCACCGAGGTGTGCCGGACCGACGACCCCGAGGCGCTTCCCGTACCCGGCCACGGCGTCTCCACCGGCCACATCGCCGCATGTCACCACAGTGCCCGCGTTCTGGAGGCGCGTTCGTGAACACCGCACAGGCCGGCGCTCCCGGCACCGCTCTCCTGCGGATCCAGGGTCTGCGTGCCGGATATGCCACCCGGGGCCGCTCCGGGTTCGGCCGGCGCCGCGTCGACGCGGTCGCCGGTGTCGACCTGACGGTCCACGCCGGCCAGACCCTCTGCGTCGTGGGCGAGTCCGGCTGCGGCAAGTCGACTCTGGCCCGATCGGTCGTGGGGCTGCTGGACCCGTTCGCCGGGTCGATCTCCTTCGGGGACGTCGACCTGTCCTCAGCGGGACGGCGCGAGCGGCACCGGGTCGCCCGCGACCTGCAGATGGTCTTCCAGGACCCGTACACCTCCCTGAATCCGCGGATGCGCGTCGCCGACGTCATCGCCGAGGGCTGGCACGTGCACCGGGGCGTGCTCCCCGCGCGCGAGCACGCGGCCGAGGTCGACCGCCTGCTCTCCCTCGTCGAACTGGACTCCTCCTACGCCGGACGCCGGTTGCACGAGCTGTCGGGAGGACAGTGCCAGCGGGTGAGCATCGCGCGGGCGCTGGCCCTGAGGCCGAAGCTGATCGTGTGCGACGAGGCCGTCTCCGCCCTCGACGTGTCGGTCCGCGCGCAGGTTCTCAACCTCCTGATGGACCTACGGAAGGAGCTGGGGGTCGCCTACCTGTTCATCTCCCACGACCTCGACGTCGTGCGCCACATCGCGGACGAGGTGGCCGTGATGTACCTCGGCACGATCGTCGAGCACGGCACCGCCGAGCAGGTCTTCGGAAACCCCCGGCACCCCTACACCCGGGCGCTGCTGTCGGCGGCCCCGTCGATTCACGACCGTCCGGGCAGCACGACCGAGTCCGCGCTGACCGGCGAGGTCCCGTCCCCGGCGGCACCGCCGTCGGGATGCCGGTTCCGGACCCGCTGCCCGATAGCGGCCGACGCCTGCGCCACCGAGGTACCCGAGCTGCGCATCCACGACGGCGGCGACCACGCCGCGGCGTGCCACTTCGCCGGGGAGGGCCACTCGACCGTCACCTGACCACGAGTACGCCCGGCGGCCCGGTCCCCGCCGCGGATTCGATGCGAAGGTGCGCCGTCGAGCGGTCGGACTCGGGTCTCAGCGCAGCGCCGCTGCGAAGACGCGGCCGTTGGTCCTGGTGAAGGTGTGCTCGCGGTCGGACCATTCGATGCTGGAATTGATCTGTTCGGGACCGGCCACACCGGGGCGGGGATCGTTCAGCCGTTCGGTCCACCAGCGGGCGTTGCGGGACTGCCGGTCCAGGATCGCGTCCAGCAGGTCAGCGCGGCGTGTGGCGGTGAGCCCGTAGGCGTCGATGAGGATCCGCACCTGGGCGGCCTGAGCGGCGGCGGGCGGTGCGTCGGCCTTCGAAGAGATGCACCACGTCCAAGCCATGTATCCGAGGTCTTCGAGCGGTTCGCCGCCGGCGGCGGTGTCGAAGTCGATGAAGGCGACCGGCAGCCCGGCCCGGAAGACGGTGTTGTTGGGGCCGGGGTCGTGGTGGCAGACGACGGGGTGTTGCGCTCCGCCGAACCGGCGTTCGTGCAGGTGTATGAGGAGCCGAGCGACGAAGGCCGATGAGTCCGTGGTAGGTCGTCGAACCGTATCGGCGACGCGGACGACGCCTGGCGTGATCCGTCCTCCGGTCAGCGGAACTTCACCGGGTGACGGTCGCATGTGCGGTTCTCCTGGTCAGAGCTCTCACGTGGTGGCCGGCGGGTGGGCGGGTCGGCGCACCTACGACGACGGGGTGCCTCCCACCGTCGTCGACTTTTTCATCGTGCGCCGGCCTGGCCTAGGGGCGGGACCAGGAGGGGTTGCCTCAGGCCGGCTTGCGCCACACGGAGACGTGCTTGGCGGAGTCCGGGGTGAACGGCGCCCCGTCCCAGTCCGCGACGCGCCGTTCCAGCTCAAGCCCCGCGATCCGTGCCATCAGGTCGAGCTCCGCCGGCCACGCGTACCGGTGCCGGGAGGAGCCGCGGCGATAGCGGCCGTCTTCGCCGTCGCGGGTGAGATGGTGCGAGACGAGCATCTGCTCGACCAGGTCGAAGGTGTCGAAGCCGAGATGCCGCTCGGAGACGTCGAACGGCACCGCGACCTGCCCTGGCGGCAGGAACCGCAGTGGCGGCACGCCCAGCTCGATGACGAATCGGCCGCCGGGCGTCAAGTGACGTGCGGCGTTGCGGAAGCACTCGACCTGCTCGTCCTGCGTGAGCAAGTTCGTGATCGTGTTGTAGACGAGATAGACCAGGGTGAACTCGCCGGAGACGACGGTCGTGGCCATGTCTCCGATGGCGACCGGAAGCATGTCCTCGTCGACCTTGCGCCGCAGAACCGCTGCCATGTGCTCGGACAGTTCGATGCCCACAACGGGCACGCCGCGTTCCCGGAGCGGGACGCCCACACGTCCGGTTCCGATCGCGAACTCCAGTGCCCGGCCATCTCCGGCGAGTTCAGAGAGGAAGGCCAGGGTCGGTTCGAGGACGGCGGCCGAGGACATCTCGCTCTCCTCGGCGTCGTAGCGGTCGGCGGTCGCACGGGTCCATAGCTCGCTACTCGTCACGGTCGGCCACTGTGCCGAGTACGGCGGGGAGCTGTCCACGTATTTTGACTGTTCCATGCCTCTCCGGCTGGCCCGATTCCCATCCGGCGCTTGTTCGGGGCGGCGAACACCCGAGCACCTCGATACCCGCTTCATCGACCTTTTGAGTGCCTCCGATCGGCTCGCTCTGGGGAGATATGGCGCCAGGTCGGCGACCCTCTCGCGATGAGGTGGGGATCGAGGGAGCGACTGCGCGATGGACTTCTCGCCTTCACCAGGCTCTGGCCGGGTCAAAGTGCCCCTCACCATCCGCAGCCCCGCACGCGTCCGGTGCTCACGTCAGGCGGTGGCGAGGGCGGTGGTGGGGGACAGGCGGGCCGCGCGGACCGCCGGATACAGGCCCGCCGCCGCGCCGATGAGCAGCGTCGAGGCCATCCCGCCGCCGGTCGACCAGGCGGGCACCACGGTCTCCCACGACTGCGCGGTGGCGTACCCGGTCGTCACGACGATGCCGATGAGGACGCCGCCCGCGCCGCCGAGCGCCGACAGAAGCAGGGACTCGGCGAGGAACTGCAGCAGGACGTGGCGGCGGGTGGCGCCCAGGGAACGGCGCAGCCCGATCTCCGCCCGGCGCTCCAGCACCGAGATGACCATCGTGTTGGCCACGCCGACCCCGCCGACCAGCAGGGCCACCGCTCCGAGACCCAGCAGCAGGCCGGTGAAGGCGCGGTCGGTCGCCTGCCGTGCGGTCAGCGCGTCCGACGGCCGGGACACCTTCACCTCGTTCGGCGCCGCGGGGTTCGCCGTCGCCGCGAGGACCGCCTGAACGGCCTCCACGGCGGAGTCGTCCGTACGGGTGTAGACGGTCGTCGGATGCCCGTCGAACCCCAGGTACGTCGTGGCGGCGGACCAGCCGACCAGCGCCGCGGTGTCCAGCTCGGGGGCGAGGGGCACCGGGGCGAGGATGCCGACGACGGTGAACCATCGGCCGCCGACGTACACCTGCACGTCCGGACCCACCGCGCCGATGCCCAGCCGCTTGGCCGCTGTGGCGCCGAGGACCACGGCCGGGTACCGCGCGGTGGCGGCGTTGAGCCAGGCGCCGTCCGCCAGGGTCGCGCGGAGGGCCTGCGGGAGGTCCAGCGAGGTCGCCTGCACCGACAGGCCGCCGCTCTCCTCGGCGGGGATCCGGTCGCTGCGGTACACCTTGGCGTCCGGGACCGTGCCGGTCGCGCAGGCCTGCCGAACCGGTCCGATCCGGCGGATCATCGCGACGGACTCGGTGGGCAGCGTGGCCGTTCCGCCGGTCAGGGTGTCGCCGGGGGCGACGGTCAGCAGGTTCGTGCCGAGCGCCGCGAGCCGGTGGTTCAGGTCGGCGCGGCTGGACGAGGAGATGCCGACCACGGAGACCATCGCGGCGATGCCGATCGCGATGCCCAGCGCCGACAGGACCACCCGCACACGCCGGGTTCGCAGGCCGGCGCCGCCGACGCGCAGCACGTCGCCGGCCCGCAGCCGCGCGGCCGGTGGCCCGGTGGTCGCCTCGGTCATGGTCCCACCACCTCGCCGTCACGCACGGCCACCTGCCGGGGCAGACTCGCCGCGATGTCCCGGTCATGGGTGATCACGACGACGGTCGTCCCCGCGGCGTGCAGGTCACGCAGGATCTCCAGCACTCCGGCGCCGGACGCCGTGTCGAGGCTGCCGGTCGGTTCGTCGGCCAGCAGCAGGGCCGGCTCGCCGACGACGGCGCGGGCGATGGCCACCCGTTGCCGTTCGCCGCCGGACAGCTCATGGGGCGGATGGCCCAGCCGGTCGCCGAGGCCGACGAGGACAAGGGCGTCCGCCGCCCTGGCCCGGCGTTCTCGTACCGGCACGCCGGCGTAGAGCAGCCCGTCCGCGACGTTGTCCACCGCGGGCCGGCCCGGAGCGAGATGGAACCGCTGGAACACGAACCCGATGCGGTACGCCCGCAGCGCCGAGAGCCGGCGGTCCGACAGCGCCGCCACGTCGTGCCCGTCGACGCGGACCGTGCCCGCCGACGGCCGGTCGAGCGTGCCGATGAGATGCAACATGGTGGACTTTCCCGAGCCGGACGGCCCGACGATGGCGAGCATCTCGCCCGCGTCGATGGACAGCGTGACGCCGCGCAGGGCGGCGACCCCGCCGGGGTACTCCTTGGTGACCGCGTCCAGCTCGACCACGGCCGTCATGACGGCACCCCCACGGTCATCCCCTCCGTGAGGCCGCCGCCGGAGACCTCGACCCGGCCCGCGGCGAACAGGCCGGTCTCCACGGCCACGATCCGGGTGGTCGCGCCGGTCACCACCTGCACGCCGTAGCCGCCCTCGGACAGGGCGAGCAGCGCACCCACCGGCACCGTCAGGACGTTCTCGCGCTCGGAGGCCGCGAAGTCGACGTCCACGGACGCCTGGTCGAGACCGGCCAGGGCCGTCACGCGCCCGACCGCGATGGTGACCTTGATCTTCGTGGTGGGCTCGCTGTTCTCGTCGCCTCCGGTGTCGATCACGGTCCGGGCGCCGGAGACCTTCCCGGACACGGTCGTCCCGTTCGGCAGCCGGACGCTCACCGCGGTGCCCTGACGCGCCAGCCGCTCGTCGTCCAGGCCGAGTTCCACCGTGATCACCCGCGTCCGGCCCGTGCAGGTGAGCACCGCGGCGCCCGGCCGGAGGGCGTCGCCCGCGGCGGCCTTGCGGGCGGACACCCGTACGGCGTCCGGGGCGTAGACCACGCGGCCGGGCTCGACCGTGCCGGTCTTCGGCAGGCCGAGGTCGTCCTGCCAGTCCTTCACCGCCGCGGCCGTGTCCGCGGTGAACTCGCGGTCCACGGTGAAGCCCCGGTACCCCAGCGCCCACAGGTTCTTCTCGAACTGCCGGACGTCCTTGCCCTTCGTCCCCGGCGCCAGCGTGCGGTAGGCGGGAAGCGAGCCGTACAGGAGCACGACCGGCCTGTCGTCCACCCGGTAGAGCGTCTTTCCGCGTCCTACCGTGGCCCCGGTCACCGGCAGCGCGGTCAGCGTGCCGGTGAGCCGGGCGGTCA
Source organism: Actinoallomurus oryzae (assembly GCF_039541955.1). NCBI lineage: Bacteria > Bacillati > Actinomycetota > Actinomycetes > Streptosporangiales > Thermomonosporaceae > Actinoallomurus > Actinoallomurus oryzae. The sequence goes on from NZ_BAABHF010000015.1 coordinate 222,107, forward strand.
CCGTACGCTCGCCGCCGTAGGCCAGCCGGCCGGACTCGGTCTGGGTGTCGATGAGGTTCTGCCGCGTCACCTTCGCGGTCGCGGGTGGCAGGCCGCCGCCGCGGGCGGCGGGCGGGTCATCGCCTCCCAGGCCGAGGCCGGTGGCGGTGACGGCCGCCGTCCCGGCGACGAGCAGCACGGCGGCCACGGCCACGACCCGGCCGGCCCTGCGGCGCCGCGCCCTGGGCGCGGCCGGCGTGCCGACCGGCCGGGTGGCCACGGGCCGCCGGCCGGTCCGGATCACTCGCTTCCCCCGGAGTCGGTCGTCGTCGCGCCGCCCCCCGGCCGGTACTTCGAGCACTTCTTCTCGGCCGCCTTGAACCCCGCGCTCGTCGGGTCGAGCCCGGGTCCGCCCTTGATCGAGATGCTGCCGTTCGCGTCGGGGTCCGGGAACTTCGGCACGCCGTTCGCCCGCATGCACGCGGCGAGCTTCCGCTGCCGTTCCACCATCTCGGGACTCGTCTTCTGCGGCCGGCCCCCATTGGGCAGGTACTGCTTGCACTGCTGCGTCGCCGCGTTGGCCTTGTGCGGATCCGTCCCCTTCGGCAGCGTGATGTCGAGCCCGCCGCCGCTCTTCGGGTCCGGCACGTCGATGCCGTGCTGCCGCATGCACTGGGCGAATTCCAGCGTCTGGTCCTGCTCGGTACCGCTGCCGGACCCCGCCCTGGCGGTGGCCGTCCTGGTACCGCCGGCCGTGGCCACCCCGTGGTCCTTCCCCGACCCGCCGCATCCGGCGGCCGTCACTGTCACCAGCAGGCCGAGGACGATGCCAGTCCTGACGCGCATGTTCTTCTCCTCCCGTGCCGGGCGGTTCCCGGGCACGGGAGAAGCTCAGCCGCAAGCGTGTTTCCCGGCCGTTTCCGCCGGCCGTGGGAGCCCCGCGTAGCGCGGTCCCTGTCCGGGCTCTTAACGCCGGGGAAACGCCCTGGCCGTCACCCTGGGCGGATGCGCATCCTGGTGGTGGAGGACGAGCCGCTGCTCGCCGACGCGGTGGCCGAGTGGCTGCGCGGTGACGCGCACGCGGTGGACGTGGTGGGCGACGGCGACGCCGCGCTCGAGCGGATCGGCGTGCACGGGTACGACGTGGTGGTACTGGACCGCGACCTGCCGGTCGTGCACGGCGACGACGTCTGCCGGGCCGTCGCCGAGAGCGGCTCCGCGGCCCGGGTGCTGATGCTGACGGCCGCGGCGGAGATCGACGACCGGGTCGCGGGGCTCAGCCTCGGCGCGGACGACTACCTGCCCAAGCCGTTCGCGTTTCCCGAGCTCGCCGCCAGGGTGGTCGCGCTGGGGCGCCGCTCGCGGCCCGCCTCGCCGCCCGTTCTGGAGCGCGCCGGCATCCGCCTGGACCCGCACCGCCGCGAGGTCCACCGCGACGGCCGGTACGTTCCGCTGTCACGCAAGGAGTTCGCGGTGCTGGCCGAGTTGCTGCGCGCGGACGGCGCGGCGGTGTCCGCGGAGCATCTCCTGGAGAAGGCATGGGACGAATACGCCGATCCGTTCACGGGCGCGGTACGGATCGCGATCCTCAAGCTGCGCCGCAAGCTCGGCGAGCCGCCCGTCGTCGTGACCGAGCCGGGAGTGGGGTACCGGATCCCGTGACCGGCGGCGTCCGGTCGTCGAGGATGACCATCCGGGCCCGGCTCACGCTCGTGTACGGCGGGCTGTTCCTGCTCGCCGGCACGGTGCTGCTCGGTGTGACCTACGCCCTCACCGCCGGCCGGCTGTCCGGCGGGACCAATACCATTTTCGGTTCCGGAGGCACGGTGGAAGGGCAGACGCCGTCCGTGACGCCGCCGCCCCTCGGAGACCGGCAACTGGTCGACCACGTCACGCGCGTGGCCCGGCACGACGTTCTCGGCTCGCTGCTCGCCCAGGGCACGATCGCGCTGGCCGTGGTCGGCGCCGCCGCGATCGCCCTCGGCTGGCTGATCGCCGGCCGGCTGCTCCAGCCCCTGGACCGGATGACCGAGACGGCCCGCCGGATCGCCGACGCACCGGCGGCCGACCGCGGACTGCACGAACGCATCGGGCTGTCCGGACCGCACGACGAGCTCAAACGGCTCGCCGACACGTTCGACCTCATGCTGGAGCGTCTCGACCGGTCCTTCGACGGGCAGCGCCGGTTCATCGCGAACGCCTCGCATGAGCTGCGCACCCCGCTCACGCTCAACCGGGCCCTGGTGGAGGTCGCGGTCCACCGCCGGGCCGCGCCCCCGGAGGTACGCCAGCTCGGGGAGACGCTGCTGGAGATCAACGCCCGTCACGAGCGCCTCATCGACGGCCTGCTCATGCTGGCGCGTGCGGAGCCCGAGGTGACCGAGCGCTCCTACGTCGACCTGGCGGACGTCGTCGAGCACGCGATCTCCCGGCTCGAGTCCGGAGCGGTCGCCGTGCACGCCGACCCCGGCGAGGCGCCGGCCGCCGGCGACCCGGTCCTGCTCGAACGCCTCGTGCAGAACCTCGTGGAGAACGGCGTACGCCACAACGTCCCCGACGGCGGCTGGGTGCGCGTCACCAGCGGCACGCTGGCGGACGGCTCGGCCCGGGTCGTGGTGAGCAACACCGGGCCGGTCGTCCGGCCGTACGAGGTGCCGGCCCTGTTCGAGCCGTTCCGCCGCCTCCGCGCCGAGCGGTTCTCCGCGACCGCGCCCGGTGCGGGGCTCGGCCTGTCGATCGTCCGGTCGGTCGCCCGCGCGCACGGCGGTGACGTACGGGCCGAACCACGGGAGAAGGGCGGCCTCGACGTCACCGTGGTCCTGCCCGGCCCGGGGTGAGCGATGCTAGGCGTGGGCGAGCAGGATCGCCGGGTTCTCCACGCAGTCGGCCACGTAGCGCAGGAAACCGCCGGCGGCGCCCCCGTCGCAGACCCGGTGGTCGAAGGTGAGGGACAGCTGGGCGACCTTGCGCGCCGTGACCGCGCCGTCGACCACCCAGGACCGGTCGATGATGCGGCCGACGCCGAGGATCGCGGCCTCGGGATGGTTGATGATCGGGGTGGATCCGTCGACGCCGAAGACCCCGTAGTTGTTGAGCGTGAAAGTCCCTCCGGTCAGCGCCCGGGGCGGCAGTTCTCCTGAGCGGGCCAGGCCGGTGAGCCGGGTCAGCTCCGCGGCGAGCCGCGCGGTCGACATCAGGTGTGCGTCCCGGACCACCGGCACGACGAGACCGCGGTCGGTCTGCGCGGCGAAGCCGAGGTTGACGTGCCCGTGCCGGACGATCTCGGCGCGGTCGGTGTCGACCGAGGAGTTCAGCTCGGGGAACCGCGTCAGGCCGTCCACGCAGATGCGGGCCAGCAGCGCGAGCAGCCCGATGCCGAGCTCGGGGCGGACCCGCGCGAGCGCGTTCTTCGCCTCGAGCAGGCCGGTGGCGTCCACGTCCACCCAGGTCGTGGCGTCGGGGATCTCGCGGCGGCTGCGGCTCAGCTTGTCGGCCACGGCCCGGCGCAGCCCGCGCAGCGGGATGCGCTCGGCCGTGAGCCCTCTCGCCGGTGCGGACGCGGACCAGGCGCCGGATTCCGCTCGGGCGCCCGCGATGGCCTGCTCGACGTCGCGGCGGAGGATCACTCCGTGCGGGCCGGTGGGGGCGACGGAGGCGAGGTCCAGTCCGTGTTCGCGGGCCATCCTGCGGACGAGCGGGGAGATCACGCGGAGCGCGCGCCGCCGTTCGGGGGCGGGCGCCGGCGGCAGGGTTCCGGCGGCCTTCCGGCCGGCGAGCCGGGAGCCGCGGCGCCGCCCGCGCGTCCCGGAGGCATGTCCGGTGCCGTAGCCGATCAGGACGTTGCCGGAGCCGGCCTGTTCCTCCTCCCGGTAGCGGACGGCGTCGGGGTGCGCGCCCGGACCCGCGTCCGTGGAGGATGCGCCCTCGCCCGTGGCGCCGGAGGGAGACGCCGTCCGGCCCGTGGTGTCGGAGAGGGGTGCCCTCTCGTCCGTGGCGTCGGAGGGAGGTGGCGTCTCGTCCGTGGCGTCCGCCGGGCCGACCTCGATGAGAGGTTCGCCCACCGCCAGGACGGCGCCCGCCTCCGCGCACAGCCGCCGTACGACTCCGGCGTAGGGGACCGGCACCTCCACGGCCGCCTTGGCGGTCTCGACCTCCACCACGATCTGGTCGACCTCGACCGTGTCGCCGACGGCGACCTTCCACTCGACGATCTCGGCCTCGGTCAGGCCCTCGCCGAGGTCGGGCAGGCGGAACACCTGCCGCGTGAGAACGGTCGTCATGACGCCTCCCGGTCCAGGTGGAGGACGTCGGGCTCGTCGTCGAACTGCAGCCGGTCCACCGCGTCGAGGATCCGGTCGGCGTCCGGCAGATGGGCGTGCTCGAGTTTCGGCGGCGGGTAGGGGATGTCGAAGCCCGTGACCCGCAGTACGGGGGCGGCCAGCGAGTGGAAGCAGCGTTCCTGCACGCGTGCCGCGATCTCCGCGCCGACTCCGGCGAACCCCTGGGCCTCCTGGACCACCACGCAGCGGCCCGTCCTGCGCACCGAGGACACGACGGTCTCGTCGTCGAACGGGACGAGCGTGCGAAGGTCCACCACCTCCAGGTCGACGCCGTCCCGGGCCGCGGCCTCGGCCGCCTGGAGCGCCACCGGGACGGCGGGGCCGTAGGCGACGAGCGTCGCGTCGCGCCCCGCGCGCCGTACGGCCGCCCGGCCGAATCCCGCGGCGCGGCGATCGCCGGGCTCGGTCTCGCCCTTGGCCCAGTACAGCCGCTTGGGCTCCATGAAGATGACCGGGTCGGGGTCGGCGATGGCGTCGCGCAGCAGCCAGTACGCGTCGTCCGGGGTAGCGGGCGTGACCACCTTCAGGCCCGGCGTGTGGGCGTAGTAGGCCTCGCTGGAGTCGCAGTGGTGCTCGACGCCGCCGATGCCGCCCGCGTACGGGATGCGGATCACCATCGGCAGCGACAGTTTGCCGCGGGTGCGGTTGCGCGTCTTGGCCACGTGCGAGGTGATCTGCTCGAAGGCCGGGTAGGCGAAGGCGTCGAACTGCATCTCCACCACGGGCCGGAGCCCGCCCATGGCCATGCCCACGGCGAGGCCGACGATGCCCGCCTCGGCCAGCGGGGTGTCGAAGCACCGGTCCTCGCCGAACTCCTTGGTCAGCCCGTCGGTGATGCGGAAGACCCCGCCCAGCGGGCCCACGTCCTCGCCGAAGACGAGGACGCGCTCGTCCTCACCCAGCGCGTCCCGCAGCGCGGTGTTCAGCGCCTGCGCCATCGTCATCGTGGCCATGTCAGCCCTCCAGTTCGGCCGCGAGCGACGCCCGCTGCTCGCGCAACTGGGGCGTGGGATCGGCGAAGACGTGGTCGAACAGTTCGTACGGGTCGGGCTTTCCCCGACCAACCGACCCCGACCTACCTCCCGGCTCCGTGTCAGCGTTCATCCGGTCCCGGACGCGGGCGGCGAACTCCTCGGCGGCCTCCTGCGCCGAGGCGACGCCGTCGGCGTCGAGCAGCCCCCGGTCGCGCAGGTAGGTCTCCAGGCGGGCGACCGGATCGGCCGACTCCCAGCGGTCGACCTCCTCCGGATCGCGGTAGCGCCCGGCGTCGTCGGCGTTGGTGTGCGGGTCCATGCGGTACGTGTGCGCCTCCACCAGGAACGGGCCGTCTCCCGCCCGCGCGTGGCGCACCGCCGTGGTCAGGACGGACAGCGTCGCGACGAGGTCGTTGCCGTCCACCTGCTCGGACCGCATGCCGTACCCGATCCCCTTGTACGCGAGCGCGGGGGCGGCGGTCTGCCGGGCCAGCGGTACCGAGATCGCGTACTGGTTGTTCTGCACGAAGAACACGACGGGGGAGCGCAGGACCGAGGCGTAGTTGAGCGCCTCGTGGAAGTCGCCCTCGCTGGTGCCGCCGTCACCGACGAAGACCATCGCGACGCCGTCCTCACCCTTGCGGCGGAGGGCCTCGGCCATGCCGACCGCGTGGAGGGTCTGGGTGGCCAGCGGCGTGCACTGGGGCGCGACGCGCGTGGCCACGGGGTCGTACCCGCAGTGCCAGTCGCCCCGCAGCAGGGTGAGCGCCTCGACCGGATCGATGCCCCGGGCGATCAGAGCGACCGAGTCGCGGTAGGTCGGGAACAGCCAGTCGTCCGCGCGGAGCGCGAGCACGCCGGCGATCTGGCACGCCTCCTGGCCGCGGCTCGACGGGTAGACCGCGAGCCGGCCCTGCTTGGTCAGCGCGGTCGCCTGACGGTCGAAGCGGCGGCCCAGCACCATGCGGCGGTACGCCTCCAGCAACTGCTCGTCCCCGGGCGCCGAGTAACCGGTGGGCGGCTCGACGGCCGTGCCGTTCTCGGCGACGAACCGCACCGGAACGGGTGAAGGAAGAAGGCCGTCGACCACTTGGCGATGTGTCACGGACATGGCGACGCTCCCTTTCTCTGGACGTTTGACAGGAGCAGCGTCCGCTTCACGCATCATCCGTTCAAGACATCAGGCACAATTAGCGACAAATAGGTCTCAAGCGGGCTTGGAGTGGACCGAATGTCGTCCGAAGAGGGCATCGGCGGGGGCTTGGCGGGACGTTCTGCCGGGCCGCTGGACGAGGTGGATCGCGCGATCATCGCCGCGCTGCTGCGCGACGGCCGGATCTCGGTGCGGGCGCTCGCCGAGCACGTCCACATCTCCCGCGCCAACGCCTACGCGCGGCTCTCCCGGCTGACGGACGAGGGAGTGATCACCGGTTTCACGATCGAGCTCGCGCCGCACAAGGCGGGCCTGGGCACCAGCGCGTACGTCTCGGTCACCATCGAGCAGAACGCCTGGCGCGCGGTGTCGGCCGGGCTCCAGGACATCCCCTACGTCGAGCACTTCGCGATGGTCGGCGGTGACTACGACGTGCTGGTCCTGGTCCGGGCGCCGGACAACGCGGCGCTCCGGCACGTCGTGCTCGAACGCATCCAGGACGTCCCCGGCGTCCGCGCGACCCGTACGTGGCTGGTGTTCGACGAGGCCCGGGGCCGGGGCGCGGACTGGGGGAAGGAGACGAGGTGAGGGCGGGTCATCCGTCCCGCGAGGCCGCGTACTCGCCGAGGAGCGCTTCGAGGCTCCGCGTCATGAAGGTGTAGTACTCGTGCATCTCCCGGAGACGGCCGCGCTGGCGTTCGGGCAGGTCCGCCCCGCGCGCCCGTGCGTGCTCGGCCAGGGCCAGCAGCTCGGTCGTCTGCTCCAGCTGGTGCTGGAGGCAGCCGGTCCACGCGTCGTCGCGCCACTCGTAGACGTACTGCCGCGAACCCGGCTCCTTGAACCGCCGTACGGTCCCGCTCACCATCAGCAGGCGTGTCGTCTCCGACATCGAGCCCTTGCTCGCGTCGAGAGCCGCCTGCAGCTCCGCCATCGTCATCGGCGTCTCGCTGAGCATCAGGACGCCCGCGGCCCGTCCGGCCATCGGGGGCCACCCCATCGCGCGGCCGATGTGCAGGCCGAAGTCGTCGATCAGTCCGTTCACGCCGCCGGCCGGGCTGGCCACGGTCGGGCTCCAATCGCTCAGAGAAAAATGAACTTTCACTCTTGACTGAACTTTCCCGCGAGGGCAGAGTCTACCGCCAACGGCGGCTCGGACGTCTCCGCAGCCGCGTTCCCCGGCCGGACACAGGAGGCTCGCCATGACGGACCCGGGCTGGGACCTCATCGTCGTCGGTGCGGGCTCCGCCGGAGCGGCGCTCGCCGTCCGCTCCGCCGAGCGGGGAAGGCGCGTCCTGCTCCTGGAGGCCGGGCCCGACTACCGGTCGGCGGAGATGCCGGAGGTGTGGCGGTCGCCGAACCCGGCCCGCGCGCTGCTCGACCCCGGCGCCGGGGAGCACCTCGTGTGGGCGGGCGTCGACTCCTCGCGTACCGACGGTCAGGCGCCGGCCCCGTACTGGCGCGGCCGGGGCGTGGGCGGCAGTTCGTCGATCAACGGGCAGATCGCGATCCGCCCGCCGATGGAGGACTTCGACGACTGGGCCGCGGCGGGATGCGCCGGCTGGTCGGCCGAGGACGTGCTGCCCTACTTCGCGAAGCTGGAGGACGACGAGGAGTTCGGCGACGAGGCGTACCACGGGCGGGGCGGGCCGGCCCCGATCTTCCGTACGCCGCGGGAGCGATGGGGGACGGTGGACGCCGCCCTGTGCGCCGCCGCGCTGGCGGCGGGCCACCCCTGGGCGCCGGACGTGAACGCGCCCGGGGCGAGCGGGGTCTCGCCGTACCCGATCAACTCGCGCTCCGGGCGCAGGGTCTCGGTCAACGACGCCTACCTCGAACCGGCCCGGTCCCTGCCCGGCCTCACCATCCGCGGCGACGCCCTGGTCGACCGGGTCGTGTTCGCCGGTGACCGCGCGGTCGGCGTCCGTTTCGTCGTGGCCGGCGCGGCGGTGACCGAGTACGCGGACGAGGTGGTGCTCAGCGCGGGAGTGATCCACTCTCCGGCGATCCTGATGCGGTCGGGCGTGGGCCCGGCGGACGTCCTGCGGCGGCTCGGCATCACGGTGCGGCAGGACCTCCCGGTCGGCCTCGGCATGCAGGACCACCCGATGGTCGTCGTCGACCTGCCGCTGACCGAGGAGGCGGCCATCCGGACGGCGGACGACCGGCACACCAACGTCTGCGTTCGCCACGCCGGCGGTGCCGTGCCGTATGACCTGATGTTCGTCTCGATGAACCAGAACGTGCTGTCCATGCAGGCCGCCGACACGCGGTGGCCCGCGGGCGGCCTGGGTGTGTGGCTGAACCACAACCACTCGCGCGGCGTGCTGACGCTGACCTCCGCCGACCCCGAGGCCCAGCCGGAGGTGCGGGAGCGGATGCTGTCGGATGCCCGTGACCGCGAGCGGCTGCGAGAGGGAGTCCGCGCGCTGGTCGAGCTGGCCCGCGGAGCCGAGGTCGCCCCGATCGTCGAGGGCTCGATCGAGGCGCGGAACGGCGAGCTGTTCGCGGTGCTGGACGACGACGCCGGGCTCGACGACCATCTGCTCGCCACCGTGGTGGACGCCCAGCACGGCACGAGCACGTGCCGGATGGGCGCGCCCGGTGACGCCTCCACGGTGGTCGACCCGTCGTGCCGCGTCCTCGGAGTCGACGGCCTTCGCGTGGTCGACGCGTCGATCTTCCCGTCCGTACCGCGGGCCAACACCAACCTGACCTCGATCATGGTCGGCGAGCTCATGGCCGACCGTCTCGCCTGAGCCGTCCCCGCGGAACGCGTGCGCTCTGACGGTCGCGTGAACGCGTGGGCCGTGACGGTCGCGCGGACGCGTGCGCCGTGACGGTTGCGCGGACGGCCCGGTCCGTGCGACCTTATTACTGACCGAGCGATAAGTAATTGCCTCGGGAGGGCAGATGACGACGACTTCCGCGGAGCGCGATCCGGAGGAGCGGCTGCAGGCCGCGTTCGACGCGACCATCGCGCGCCACGACCGCATCGAGCCCCGCGACTGGATGCCGGAGGCCTACCGCAGGACGCTCGTGCGCCAGATCGCCCAGCACGCCCACTCGGAGATCATCGGCATGCAGCCCGAGGGCAACTGGATCGGCCGCGCCCCGTCGCTGCGCCGCAAGGCGATCCTGCTGGCCAAGGTGCAGGACGAGGCCGGGCACGGCCTCTACCTCTACTCGGCGTGCGAGACCCTCGGCGTCTCCCGCGCCGAGCTGACCGAGCTGCTGCTCGCCGGCCGGCAGAAGTACTCATCGATCTTCAACTACCCGACGCTGTCCTACGCCGACGTCGGCACGATCGGCTGGCTCGTCGACGGAGCGGCGATCTGCAACCAGGTGCCGCTCTGCCGCACCTCCTACGGACCGTACGGCCGCGCCATGATCCGCATCTGCAAGGAGGAGTCCTTCCACCAGCGGCAGGGGTATGAGCTGCTCATGACGATGATGCGCGGCACCGACGCGCAGCGCGCCATGGTCCAGGAGTCGGTCGACCGGTTCTGGTGGCCGAGCCTGATGATGTTCGGCCCGCCGGACGCGCAGTCGCCCAACAGCGCGCGGTCGATGGCCTGGGGCGTCAAGCGCAACTCCAACGACGAGTTGCGGCAGAAGTTCGTCGACATGACGGTTCCGCAGGCGGAGGCGCTCGGGGTGACCCTGCCCGACCCCGCCCTGCGCTGGAACGAGGAGCGGGGTCACTACGACTTCGGCGAGCCGGACTGGGAGGAGCTGGCCGCGGTCATCGCCGGGAACGGGCCGTGCAACGCCCAGCGGCTGGCCCACCGGCGGGCGGCGCACGAGGACGGCGCCTGGGTGCGCGAGGCCGCGTCGGCGTTCGCCGAGCGGTCCGAGGCGGGTGCCCGGTGAGCGGCGACCGGCGGGAGTGGCCGCTCTATGAGGTGTTCGTCCGCGGCAAGCGCGGGCTGAACCACGTGCACGTCGGATCGCTGCACGCCCCGGACGACGCGATGGCCCTGCGGCACGCGCGCGACGTCTACACCCGGCGCAACGAGGGCGTGAGCATCTGGGTCGTACGGGCCGACGCCATCACCGCGTCCAGCCCGGACGAGAAGGACCCCCTCTTCGCGCCGAACGGCGACAAGGTCTACCGCCACCCGACCTTCTACGAGATCCCCGGCGACGTGCCGCATATGTGAGAGCGAACTCATGACCGACGAACAGGGCAGCATCTTCGACGGCCTGATCGGGGGTGACTCCTCCCAGTGGGCCTTCGGGACCGACTTTGAGGATCCGCTGGCCGGGGTGGACACGACGGTGCCGGACGGCGTCGACCGCGCCGACCTCGCCGCCTACTGCCTCATGCTCGGCGACGACGCCCTGATCATGTCGCAGCGCCTGTCGGAGTGGTGCAGCCGCGCGCCCGACCTCGAAGAGGACATCGCGCTGGCGAACATGGCCCTCGACCTCCTCGGCCAGGCGCGCCTGCTGCTGGCGCGGGCGGCCGCCGCGGACCCGGGTGTCGTGCCCGTCCTTCCCGAGGGCTCGCCGGTGCCCGCGGAGGACGCGCTCGCCTTCTTCCGCGAGGCCGGGCAGTTCCGCAACGTGCGGCTCGCCGAAGTGGCGAACGGCGACTTCGCGCACGTGGTCGTCCGCCTGCTGCTGTTCTCGGTGGCCCGGCTCGCGCTGCTCGAACGGCTGCGCGCGAGCGATGACAAGGTGCTGGCCGCGGTGGCGGCCAAGGGCGTCAAAGAGGTCACCTACCACCGTGACTGGGCGGGGCGATGGTTCCTCACGCTCGCGCAGGGCACCGACGAGTCGCACCGCAGGCTCGTCGCGGCCCTCGACGCCCTGTGGCCCCTCCAGGACGAGCTGGTCTCCACGCACCCCCTCGAACGCTCCCTCGCCGATGCGGGCGTCGGCGTTGACCCGGCGTCCACCCGCGACGAGGTGGACGCCGTCCTCGACCAGGTGCTCGCCGTGAGCGGCGTCGACCGCCCGGACCGCGCGCCGCTCGCCGGAGTCGGCGGCCGGACCGGCCGTCACGGCACGCACACCGAGGCTCTCAGCCGGCTGCTCGCCGAGATGCAGGTGGTCGCCCGCGCACACCCGAGCGGGCGCTGGTGAGCGTCCGCGAACGCGCCGCCGAGGTCGCCGGGCAGGTGCGCGACCCCGAGATGCCGATGCTCACCCTCGCCGACCTCGGCGTGCTCCGTGGCGTGGAGGTGGAACCGGACGCCGTCGTCGTCTCGATCACGCCGACGTACACCGGCTGCCCGGCCATGGCGACCATGCGCGACGACCTCGTCCATCGGCTGAACGACGCCGGGTTCCCCCACGTCGAGGTGCGGGTGGTCCTCGACCCGCCCTGGACGAGCGACTGGATCTCCGAGCGCGGGCGCGCCGCGCTGCGGGAGGCCGGGCTGTCGCCGCCGGGACCCGCCGCCCGGCCGGCCGGGCCGGTGATGCTCACGCTCGGGCCGCCCCGGCCCGCCCCGCCCTGCCCGCGCTGCGGCTCGGCGGCCACCCGGCTGACGTCGGAGTTCGGCGCCACCGCCTGCAAGGCCCTCTACCGCTGCACCGACTGCCTCGAGCCGTTCGAGCACGTCAAGGAGATCTGACATGACCGAGCGAAGCGAGGGAATCGAAGGCGCGTCCCCGTGGTCACTCTCACCGACGAAGGAGGACTCGTGACCGAGCGGAGCGAGGGAACCGAAGACGCGCCCCTGTGGTCACGCCTTCCGACGAAGGAGGACTCATGACCACGCTCGCGCCCGTTCCGGCGCCGGCCCGGCACACGGCCTTCCATCCGCTGACCGTGGCGGCGGTGGACCACCTGTGCGAGGACGCCGTGGCGATCACCTTCGCCGTGCCCGGCGAGCTGCGCGAGGCGTACGCGTTCCGAGCGGGGCAGTCGCTCACCCTGCGCCGCGTCATCGACGGGCGGGAGCACCGCCGGTCGTACTCCATCTGCGCGCCCGCCGGCGCCGCGCCGCGGATCGGCGTCCGCGAGATCCCCGGCGGGCTCTTCTCCTCCTGGCTCGTGCGCGAGGTGGTGCCCGGAACCCGCATCGAGGTGCTGCCCCCGACCGGCTCGTGGCACGCCGACCCGGCCCTGGGCGAACGGCATCTGTGCGTCGCCGCCGGATCGGGCATCACCCCGATGCTGTCGGTCGCCTCGACGGTGCTCACCCATCCCGCGGCCCAGGTCTCGCTCCTCTACGGCAACCGGACGAGTCGTACCGTCATGTTCGCCGAGGAGCTCGGCGACCTGAAGAACCGCTACGGCCCGCGCCTCCAGATCGCCCACGTGCTCTCCCGCGAGCCGCGCGACGTCGAGCTCTTCTCCGGCCGGCTCGACGCCGACCGGCTCCGCCGTATTCTCACCGGCCTCATCCCGGTCGAGGTGTTCGACCACGTCTGGCTGTGCGGCCCGCTGGAGATGATCCAGGACGCGCGGCCGGTGCTCACCGGCCTCGGCGTCCCCGCGGACCGTGTGCACGTCGAGCTCTTCTACGTGGACGCGCCCCCACCGCGCCCGCGGCGGGAGGAGCACGGCATCCCCCCGGGCGCGACGACCGAGCTCACCACGGTGCTGGACGGCCTGCGCACCACCTCCACCGTCTCGCGCGAGACGACGATCCTCGACGGCGCCCAGGCCACGCGCGCCGACCTGCCGTTCGCCTGCAAGGGCGGCGTCTGCGGTACCTGCCGTGCCGTCGTCCGTGAGGGAGAGGTCGACATGCGCCGCAACTACGCCCTCGAGCCATCCGAGGTGGACGCCGGCTTCGTCCTCACCTGCCAGACGTTCCCGGTCGGGGAGAGCGTGACCGTCGACTACGACGCCTGAGGCCCGCCACCGCCGCTCCGGCGGGCCGGCCGGCGTTCGTAGCGGGCCAGGCCGTCGAAGGCGATGGCGATGATCGCGTCGGCGACCGTCGCGGGATCGTACGCCCCGTCCGGGCGGTACCACTCGACCAGCGAGTTCACCATGCCGAACAGCAGCCGGCCGACCAGCATCGGCGGCACGTCGTCGCGCAGGGCGCCCTCGGCGACCGCGTCCGCGACGAGCGCGGCGAGGCGGTCGTCGAGCCAGCGGCGCCGTTCGAGGGCGGCCAGCTCGACCTCGCTGTTGCCCCGCACGCGCAGCAGGAGCGTGACGGAGGGCTGGTGCGCCACGAGGACCTCGACGCTGCGCCGCACCATCGCGCGCAGGCGTTCGTAGGCGGTCGTCCCCGCCCGCTCGTGGGAGGCCTCGGTCACGGCCGCGGTGAGCTCGTCGAGAGCGTCGTCGAGCGCCTGGCCGAGCAGCTGCTCCTTGCTCGTGACGTGGTGGTAGATCGCCGGTTTCGTCAGGCCCAGCTCCTTGGCCAGGTCTCCCACGCTCGTCGCGTCGTACCCCTTGCGGTTGAACAGCTCGACCGCGGCGCGCAGGATCGCCGGCTGGTCATACCCCGGACGGCCCCGGCGGCGGCGCGGCGTCGGTGCGGCGGGCCCGGTTGTCGTCACGTACGCAGCATAGGTCCGTCCGGTGCCGCCGGATCCGGTCAGGCCAGGTGACGCTCGGCGACGCGCTGCTTCAGGATGCCGACGAGCATGTGGTTGACCGACAGCATGAGGTCCTCGAAGTGGAAGTTGTTGTCGTTCTTGCCGACCTGGCCGGGGAACTGGGAGGTTCCGGGCACCACCAGGCAGACCTCGGCCAGCTCCCTGCACCGGCCGCCGTCTCCCTTGGTCATCGCGAACGTCCTCGCGCCCGCGTCGACCGCGACCCGCAGCGCCTTGGTCACGTTCGCCGAGTTGCCGCTGCCGGAGTAGGCCATCACCAGGTCCCCGGGGCCGACGACGGGCGCCAGGGACGCCGCGAACATGTCCTCGGCGCCGATGTCGTTGACGAGCCCGGTCAGCTCGGCGGCCGACGAGCACAGGTTGACGAACGACAGGCGTTTCACGTCCGGCGGAAGCGGCCGGGTCTTGTCCTCGGTCACGAACGGGTGGTGCTTGAAGTCGCAGTAGAAGTGGTCGAGGGTGCCGGCGTTGCCGCCGTTGGCCATGGCGTAGACGGTGCCGCCCTCGTCGTAGGTCGCGAACAGCATTTCGGCGGCCCGCTCCAGGACCTCCACCGGGAAGTCATCCACGATGCGGCGCTTCTCGGCGAGGTAGAGCCCGATGGTCTCGGCGAGGGTCACGACCGGCCTCCCGCGTGCTCGGACTCGATCCGGCCGTGCCCGCGCCCCGCGTCGTCCTGCCACCGGATGACGTCGTCCAGTTCGGGGGTGGAGACCTCGATGGAGGTGTAGTCGGTCCGCGCGATCACCCGATGGAGGTCGTTCGGCGGGTTGGTCCAGCCCGAGCGAGGGCGGTGGACGGTGGTCGTCAGCCGTTCCATGTCGATCACCGCGTCGAGGTCGTCCGGCGCGGTCGCTCCGCTCAGCACCGTGGCCTCGCCCTCGATGACGTAGTTCGTCTCCAGCTTCTGCCGGTGGGACTGCAGCGACGACTGGTGTCCCTCGGTCATCCGGATGCGTTTCAGGGCGTACGGGACGTCGGGCAGGTTGCGGGTGTACCAGACCTCGCCGCCCCAGGGCTTGTCCACCGTGTAGTCCGACACGTCCGGGCAGCGGCAGGTCGCCGCCCGGAGGCCGGCGCCGGTCACCGTCTCTCCCAGGACGGAGCCGGCCTCGATGACGATCGCCGGTTCGGCGCCGTCGTTGACGATCCGGTGGGCGCATCCCGGCAGGGCGTGCCAGCCGTCCAGGTGACCGAACGTCCTCGGCGGTCCGTCGCCGTGCGGAGTCTCCAGCCGCACCCGGCCCGCGATGACCACGAAGCTGCGGTGGTCGCGGGGATGGGTGACGAACGGGGTCGCCCGTCCGGCCTCGATCGTGTGCTCCGCGAACATATAGGCGCCGGCGGCGGCCGGATCGGCGAGCCGGCTCGTGCACCCGTAATCGGTGGTGACCTCGGTCGTTCTCATCGTTGCACTCCCATCATCCGGTCCAGCCAGCGGTTCGCGTCCTGCTCGCGCAGCAGCCGTCGTGCGGCCGCCCGCTCCTCCGGGACCACGCCGGAGGCCATCGCCTCGCGCATGACCGAGGCGGTGCCCTCGACGTCGAACGGGTCCACCGGCGTCACGTGGCCGGCCAGCTGCTCGTACGCGCCCGCGTTGACCGAGAGCAGCAGCCGGGCGTGCTCGCCGAGGTAGAGGGCCTCCTTGGCGACCAGGTTCATCCCGTCGAACGTCGGATTCACCAGCACCAGGTCGGCTCCGGACAGGGCGGCCACCACGCAGTTGCGCGTGGTGGGCAGGTCCGGATAGATCAGCGAGACGGCCGGCCGGCCGGGGGCGCCGAACCGTTCGTTGATGTCGGCCACCAGGTCCTCGCACTCGCGCTGGAGCGCCCGGGTGCGCTCGGTCGGGCGGCCCGGCGGCGTGGCCACCGCGCAGAACCACCACTCGCCGGCCAGCCCGGGCTCGCGCTCCAGCAGGCTCCGGTACGCGGCGAAGCCCCGCGGCAGGTTCTTCCACAGGTCGATGCGGTCGGCGCGGGCGATCACCCGCCGCCCGCGGGCGTCGCGGTCCAGTCGCTCCCGCCACCGCGCGGTGGCCGGCTCGTCGCGCAGCCGCTCCACCATCGCGACGTCCAGCGGGAACGGGGCGACGATGACCCGGGTCCGGCGCCCGTCGTACGTCACGCCCCGGTCGTCGACCGCGCAGCCGGGCAGGAAGCGCGCGCAGCAGCCCAGGAACGCGCGCGCCCACCGGGTGCAGTGGAAGCCGATCACGTCGGCGCACAGCAGGCCGGTGAGGATCCGATCGCGGATGTGCGCGGGGAGGACGCCGAAGTAGTCGGGTTCGCACCAGGGCAGCCCCTGGAAGAACGCGACCCGGCCACGGCCTTCCGCCCGCGGCCCGAGCATCTCCGGCACCAGGAACAGGTGATGGTCGTTGACCAGCACGAACTCCTCCGGCGACCCCGTCATGAGGGTCGTGAGCCGGTCGGCGTACGCCCGGTTGACCGTCTCGTAGGCCGACCACGCCTCCGCGAGACGGCCCTCGGGCTGCCGTGCGGTGTCGAGCAGATAGTGGAACAGCCACAGCAGCAGCCGTACGCCGATCGTCTCGTAGTGCCGGTCGGCCGTCGCCCGGGGCAGGCGCAGCCGGTGCAGGGTCACGCCGCCGGGCAGCGCGGTCACCTCGGCGGAGCCGTCGCCGGACGCGGCGGCGTCGTCCAGCGGCATCGTGCACACCCAGTCGCCCCCGTGCCGGCCGAGCAGCGTGGCCAGCAGCGGCACCAGCCCGCCCGGCGAGCGGGGGAGCAGACCGGCACCCTCCTCCCACCGCGGTGCGCTGTTGCTGCAAACGATCAGTTTCAAACCGGTCGCCATCCTCGGGTCGGCATGCTCACTCCGCGGTTTCCCGTACGAAGGCGGCGATCCCCGCCGCGTCCAGCCCGTACCGGCGGTAGAGGTCCTCGGGCGGGCCCGCCTGTCCGTAGTCGGGCACGGCCAGCACGTCGAAGCGGGGCCGGTCCGGCAGGCTCAGCACGATGCGGCCCAGCTCGTCGGCGAGGCCGCCGACGACGTAGTGGTCCTCGACGACGACCGCCCGGCGATGCGTCCCGGCCAGCCGCGCGACCGCCGTGCGGTCCACCGGCAGCGACGACACGTTGACCACGGTGGGAGTGATCCCGTCCGCGGCGAGCCGGCCGGCCGCCTCCACCGCGACCGGCACCGTGCCGCCCATCGCGAAGACGACCACGCCGGCGCCCTCGCGGACCACGTGCGGCATCCCGAACCGGAACCGGTATCCCTCCGCGTGCACCTCCGGCTGCGGCTGCCGGCACAGCCGCAGGTAGGCCGGGCGCCGGTCGGTGGCCAGGTGCGCCATCATCTGCCAGACCTCGGCCCCGTCGGCGGGCTGGAACACGCCGACGTTCGGCAGGGTGCGCATCAGCGCCACGTCCCGCAGCCCCATCTGGGTCGGCCCGTCCCGCCCGATCGCCAGCCCGGCGTGCGTGCCGACCAGCACCACGCCCGCGTCGTTGAGCCCGACCGTCTGGAAGATCTCCAGGAACTTCCCGGTGAGAAAGTGGCCGAAGCTCGCGACGAACGGCCGGAACCCCTCCTGCGCCAGCCCGGCGGCGACGCCGATGGCGTTGGCCTCCGCGATGCCGCACTCGAAGAACCGGTCCGGGAACTCCTCCTTGAACGGCAGCGTCCGCGTCGCCTTGCCCAGATCGCAGTTCACCACGACCACGTGGTCGTACTCCCGGGCGATCTCGACCAGCGCCGCGCCGAACCAGTCCCGCGTCGAGGTCGCCTTCGCGGCGAGGCCCTGGCGTTCAGTCATGGGGCGTGTCCAGAAGGGTCTCCAGGTAGTCGACCGCGGCCGCGTACTCCGCCGCCGACGGGAGGTCGCTGTGGCTGCCGTCCAGCAGGACCCGTCCGGGGCCGAGCCGGCCCTTGCGCGTGTGGGCGATGATCGCCGACGGCCGGCCGGGTTCGCGCCGCCGCAGGGCGTCGCGCAGCTCCCCGTGGTCGTGGCCGTCCACCTGGGCGACGTGCCAGCCGAACGCGCGCAGTTTGTCCGGCAGCGGGCACAGCGGCAGGATGTCGCCGACCGCCCCGTCGCTCTGGCTGTCGTTGTGGTCGATGATCGCCACCAGGCCGGAGACCCGGTTCGCACCGGCGTACAGGAACGCCTCCCACACCTGTCCCTCCTGGCACTCGCCGTCGCCGAGCAGGCAGTACACCGTGGAGTCGCGGCCGTGGAGCCGGCGGGCCACGGCCCGGCCGACGGCCACCGACAGGCCCTGGCCGAGCGCGCCGGTGCTGACGTCCACCAGCCCGAGCCGCGTGCGGTCCGGGTGCCCCTGCAACCGGCTGTCCAGCGCCCGCAGCGTGCCGATCTCCTCGGCGGGCAGGTCGCCGCCGACGATGAGGGCGGCGTACCAGGCCGGAGCGGCGTGGCCCTTCGACAGCACGAACACGTCGCCGGCCGACCGGTCCGCGCTCCAGTCCATCTCGCCGAACCTCAGCACGCTGATGATGTCGGTGCACGACAGCGACGAGCCGGCGTGCCCGGAACCCGCGCGGTGGATCATCTCCAGCAGCACGAGCCGGCATCGCGTCGCGAGCCCCGCGATCCGGGCCGGGTCGGCGCGCTCGGCCCGGCCGGCGACCACCCCCTCACCCCGCATCGGCGCTCCCGTTGCCGTTCACGGCGGGCACCGGGCCGGCCAGCAGCCTCGCGATGTAGTCGGAGACGGCGACGATGGTCGGCTGCCGCCACAGCAGCGTCGTCGGCAGCGAGCACCGGAACCGTTTCTCCAGCCTGCGCCGGACCACGACGGTGAGCACCGAGTCCAGCCCCTGTTCGACCAGCGGGCGGTTCGGCGACAGGTCGGCGGGTGCCAGCCGCATCTCCCGGGCGACCTGCGCGCCGACCTCCTCGATCAGGAACGCGCGCAGCTCCTCCGGCGGCAGGTCGGCGAACGATTCGGCGGGCCGCTCGCCCTCGGCGGCGCCGTTCTCCCCGGCGGCCGGCGCGTCGATCACCGGGTACCGCAGCCCGGACAGCCACGCGACGACGGCGCCGCCGTGGTCGGTGACCCGGACCTGCACCGTGTCGGCGCGCTCGGGGTCGAGCCACACCTCGATGTCCACCGCGCCCGGCGGCTCTCCCACGGTGACGAGCCGATCGACGTGCGTCACCATGCGCAGCAGCGGGTCGCCGGGGAACGCGCTCG
Organism: Actinoallomurus oryzae; assembly: GCF_039541955.1. Classification (NCBI taxonomy): domain Bacteria; kingdom Bacillati; phylum Actinomycetota; class Actinomycetes; order Streptosporangiales; family Thermomonosporaceae; genus Actinoallomurus; species Actinoallomurus oryzae. Next base: position 241,266 of record NZ_BAABHF010000015.1, read on the forward strand.
GCGCCACCGACATCGCCGCGTCCAGCACGGACGCCCAGGCGCCGCCGGCCGGCCCGCACCGGACGCGGGCCCGCAGCGCGCCGTGACCGAGCAGCAACTCCTCGACCGTCCAGTCGAACCCGGTGCCGGGCACGCCGACGGCGGCCAGCCGCCGCGTGACCGTGCCGGGCTCGGCCGGCGTGAGCGGCCGCGCCGGCGGCGCCGGCGCCTCTCCCGGAGTGGCGGGGACCGTCGCCGTGGCGATCATCTGCCAGGCGGCGCCGGCCTCGCCGGCGAGACGGGCGGCCAGCCGCAGCGCCGCCCCCTGCCGGACGACCTGGACCTCACGGCGGTCGGCGGTCAGCAGCGGCGCCGACATCGTCACCTCGCCGAGCACCTGCCCGCCGGAGGCGGCGAAGAACGTCGCCGCCAGCACCGCGGCCGGCACGATCTCCACCCCCTCGATCGCGTGGCTGCCGGGATAGGGCCGGGTCTGGTCGTCCAGGGCGGTCCGCCAGAGCCGGACGTCGGTGCCCGCGAGGTCGACGTCGTCACCGAGCAGCGTGTGCGCGTCCGGGTCGTGGCCACGGCCGCCGGCGTCCGGCGCCGACGGCGCACGCCAGTGCCGGCGGCGCTGCCAGGGGTAGGCGGGGAGCACGACCGGCCCGCCGGCCGGCTGCAACCGCCGCCAGTCGACGCCGAGGCCGGCGCAGTGCGCCGCCGCCACACCGGTGAGCAGGGCGGCCCGCGTGGGCCGGTTCCGGCGCAGCGAGGAGCCGACGAACACGTCCTCGTGCCCGTGCGCGCTCAGCGTCTCCAGCACCGAGTGCGTGACGACCGGGTGCGGGGAGATCTCGACGAACGCGCGGTACCCGTCGGCCGCCGCCGCCGCGACCGCGCCGGCCAGGCGCACCGGCCGGCGCAGGTTGGCCGCCCAGTAGGCGCCGTCGAACGCGGCGGCCTCCCGCGGATCCTCCAGCGCCGTCGAGTAGACGCGGACGCCGGGGGCGGCCGGGGCCAGGTCGGCCGCGGCGGCGGTCAGCTCGGCCAGCAGCGGGTCCATCTGCGGCCCGTGGAACGCCACGTCGGAGGCGACCCGGCGGGCCGGGATGCCCTCGTCGAGCCAGCCGAGCAGCACCTCGGCCACCGCGTCCGGGTCGCCGGAGACGACCGTCGAGCCGGGCGAGGACTCGATCGCGGCGACCACGTCGGTACGGTCCGCCAGCAGCCGTGCCGCCTCGGCGAACGGCAGCTGCACCATGGCCATCGAGCCGTGCCCGGCGACCCGCCGCAGCAGCCGGGACCGCCGGCAGATCAGCCGGGCGCCGTCCAGGCGGCTCAGCGCCCCGGCCGTCACGGCGGCGGCGATCTCGCCGACCGAATGGCCGATCACCGCGTGCGGACGCACCCCGTACTCGCGCCACAGCTCGACCAGCCCGAGCTGCATCGCGAAGATCATGGTCTGGATCCGGTCCACGTCGGTCAGCGCGCCCTCGCTGAGCGCCTCCCGCGGCGAGAAGCCGATCTCGGCGGCGAACACCGGCTCCAGCTCGTCGATCACGGCGGCGAACGCCGGCTCGGAGGCCAGCAGCTCCCGGCCCATCCCGGCCCACTGCGAGCCGTGCCCGGAGAACACGAACACCGGGCCGGGACCACGGTCGCCGAGCACCCGCCCGGTGGTCACCGCGTCGTTCGGCGTGCCGGCCGCCAGCGCGCGCAGCCCACCGGTCAGCGCGGCGGGATCCTCGGCCGCCACCACCGCCCGGTGCGACAGGTGCGCCCGGCGCAGCGCGAGCGTGTGCCCGACACTCGCCGCCGGCAGGTCCCCGACGACGCCGGCGAGGTGGCCGGCGGCCTGCCGCAACGCCGCCCGCGACGCGGCGGACACCGGGTACAGGCGGCCGGCGGTTCCTTCGGCGGGCGGCGCCTGCTCCGGCGCCTGTTCGAGGACGATGTGGGCGACGGTGCCGCCGTAGCCGAAGGCGGAGACCGCGGCACGGCGCGGGTGCTCCGAGCCGGGCCACGGCGTCGGCGCGTCGACCACCCGCAGCCCCGCGCCCGCCCAGTCGACGGCCGGAGTGGGCGTGTCGAGCCGGCTCGGCGGCAGCTCGCCGCGGTCGAGCGCCAGGACGGCCTTGACCAGGCCGGCGATGCCGGCGGCACCCTCGAGATGGCCGATGTTCGACTTGGCCGAACCGATCAGGCACGGCCGCTCCGCCGGCCGGCCAGCCCCGTACACGGCGCCCAGCGCGGCGGCCTCGAGAGGGTCGCCGACCGCGGTGCCGGTGCCGTGCGCCTCGACGTAGCCGACCGTGCCGGGCTCGACGCCCGCCTGCCGCAGCGCGCGGCGCATCACGTGCTCCTGCGCCTGGCCGCACGGCGCCATGATGCCCACGGTGCGGCCGTCCTGGTTGACCGCGCTGCCGAGGACGGTCGCGAGGACCCGGTCCCCGTCGCGCACGGCGTCGGTGAGCCGCTTGAGCACCACGACCGCGGCGCCCTCGCCCCGCCCGTACCCGTCGGCGGCGGCGTCGAAGGACTTGCTCCGCCCGTCCGGCGCCAGCGTGCCCGCGGCGTCCAGGGTCAGCGTCTCGCCGGGGGACAGGATGAGGTTGACCCCGCCGGCCAGCGCCACGTCGGTCTCCCCGGACCGCAGCGCCTGCACGGCCAGGTGGACCGCGACCAGCGACGCCGAGCACGCGGTGTCCACCGCCATGCTCGGGCCGCGCAGGTCCAGGGCGTACGACACGCGGTTGGCCACGGCGCAGGTGGCGGAGCCGATGCCGGTCCAGGCCTCGATGTCGGGCAGGTCCTCCAGCAGCCGGTGCCCGTAGTCGCCGGTGCACACGCCCACGTACACGCCCGCGTCCGTGCCGGCCAGCGCGTCCGGCGACACCCCGGCGTGCTCCAGCGCCTCCCAGGCGGTCTCCATCACGAGGCGCTGCTGCGGGTCCATCAGCTCGGCCTCGCGCGGCGAGAGCCCGAAGAACTCCGCGTCGAAGTCGGCCACCCCGTCCAGGAAGCTTCCGCGCGGCACGGTACGGCGGACCGCCGCCGCGTACGACGGGCCGCGGTCGGCGTAGTCCCGCCAGCGGTCGGCGGGCGCCGGTCCGCTGGCGTCCCGCCCCTCGCGCAGCAGTCTCCAGTACGTGTCCGCCGAGTCGGCGCCGCCGGGCAGGCGGCAGCCGATCCCGATCACCGCGATCGCCGGCCGGTCCATCACAGGTCACCTCCCCGGGTCCGCGCCCACACGGGCGCCTCGAGAATCTCCACGACGGCGGCCGAGATGGTCACGCCGGGTCCGTAGGCGAACATCAGCAGGTGGTCACCGGGTCCCAGTCCGCCACCGCGGACCAGGTGTTCCAGCGCGATGATCTGGTCGCTGGCCCCGCAGTGGCCGAGGGTCCGGCCGAACTCCCAGGTCGACCGGGATCCCGGGATGCCCAGCCGGTGCTCGCAGATCTGGTCGGCGATCTCCTGGGAGGTGTTCATGCACGCCACCCGGGTCACGTCGCCCGCCTTGATCCCGGCTTCGGACAGCGCCTGGTCGATCACCTCGGCCATCCGCTCGTCCAGGGTCACCAGCACCTCGGTCCCGTCGCCCTCGACGACCGCCCGCCGCCGGAACTCGTCGTTGTGCGCGGCGAAGTCGACCGTGCGGCCCTCGGTGACGCCGGGCGGGAAGAGCGGCTCGGCGCAGCGGTGCATCTCCTCGGCCTGCGAGACCGACACCGAGCACACCGACGCCAGCCGGGCGAACCCCGGCTCGGTGTCGAGCACGACGGCGCTGGCGGCGTCACCGGCGACCGCCCCGGGCAGCATCCGCCACCGGTCCACCAGCGGAGTGCCGTAGTTGTCGGCGGCGACCAGCAGCGCGGCCCGGCGCCCGAGTCCGGCCCGCAGGTAGCTCGCGGCCAGCTCCAGCGCGGTGAACATGCCGTTGCAGCCCTGCTTGAGCTGCGTGGACAGGACCCCGTCGCCGACCAGATGGCGTTGCACGTACGCCTGCGGCGGCCAGCCCTCCGGGCCCTGGTGCCAGGTCGAGGTGTACAGCAGCAGGTCCAGCTCGGTGGGGGAGCGCCCGCTGCGGGCCACCGCGCTCCGTGCCGCGCGCAACGCCATCTCCGGCGCCGGAACGTCACCGGCCACCGCGACCGAGGCGAGCCCGTGCAGCTCGACCTCCTCGGCCGGGTACCAGCCCGCCGCCACGGCGTGGTCCACGCCCACCGTCGCGGGCACGTACGACCCGACGCCGCTGATGTACATGTCCGCCGTCTCCATGCCGCCTCCCGGACCGTTCGAAGTCGATGCGCCCACGCCCGGTCCCGACCGGAGGCGCGTGTTCGCCGGTGCACCCGCTCCGCGCGCTCAGCCGGACCCGCCGGAGGCGTACTCCCGCGGGACGTCGAGGATCCGCAGTACGGCGCAGGCCATGGTGGTGCCGGCGCCGAGCCCGACGAGCAGCACGTGGTCGCCGGCGGCCAGCGCCCCGGACGCCAGCAGGTGGTCGAGGGCGACGAACTGGTCGCTGACCCCGAGGTGGCCGATCCGGGCGCCGTAGTCCCAGGTGGTGTCGGCCATGGTCAGCCCGAGCCAGTTGACCCCGCGGTGCTCCAGGTCGTCCCAGCGGCCGTGGGGGAAGGCCACGCGCGCGACCTCGTCGAGCGTGATCTCCGCCTCCAGGAGTGTGCGGTCGACCAGCTCCAGCAGCGTCTTCTGGATCGCCAGCATGACCTGGGCGCCGTCCCCGGCGATCAACCGCTTGCGGAACTCCCGGTTGCGCGCGGCGAAGTCCAGCGGGCGCCCCACGGTCGCGTCCGGCGGGAACATCGGCACGCCGCCGTCGTTGACCGCCTCGGCCTCCGGCAGCACGGTGACGTTGATCGACCGCAGCTCGGCGAACCCGGTGTCGGTGGTGACCAGCAGCGCGCATCCGGCGTCGCCCATCACGGCGCCCTCGATCATCCGCCACCGGTCGACCAGCGGGGTGCCGTGGTTGTCGGCGCCGACGAGCAGCGCGGTGCCGCCGGGCCGCAGGTACCCGGCGGTGAGCTGCAGCGCGCTGAACAGCCCGCAGCATCCCTGCCGCAGCTCGACGGCCAGGACGTCGCCGCCGACCAGGTGCTGCTGCAGGTAGTACTGCGGCTCCCAGCCCTCCGGCCCCTGGTGCCAGACGTCGGAGTACAGCATGAGGTCCAGCTCGCGCGGGGACAGGCCGCCGGAACGCTCGAACGCCTGCCGGGCGGCGCGCAGCGCCAGCTCCGGAGCCGGCACGTCACCGGCCACGGCCGCGCCGCCCAGCCGGAAGTACTCCACCTCGTCGGCCGGGTAGCGGCCCTCGGCGACGGCCGTCTCGATGCCGATCACCGGTGGCAGATGGACGCCGATACTGCGCAGGTACATGTCGGGTGTGCGCATCTGTCTGTCCCTCCTCCGGCGCGGAAACGTCGCGGCGCGGGGCACGATGGGGCCGAAGGCCCGGGTCTCACCGGGCTCTCATCGGGTGCCGGAGACCGCGGCCGGGTCCGCGGACCCGTCGCGGAGCAGCAGCATCGGATCGTTCAGCTCGTACAGCCCGCACATCGGCGGGCAGGCCTCGTAGCCGAGGAGCCGCTGGATGTCCTCGGGGAGGCCGCGGACCACCTCCAGCGGTATGGACAGGTACTGGTTCTCCTCCTGCCGGAGGTTGCCGAGGTCGTAGGCGTACGACAGGCCGGTGCGAGGGCCGTCGGAGGCGTTGACGCCGGCGCCGTGGTACGTGCTGCCGAGCCACAGCAGGGCGGAGCCGGCCCGCATCTCGGCGGGGACCGCCTCGTCGTCGCGGGGCGCCCGCTCGTCGTCCCACCGGTGGCTGCCGGGGATCACACGGGTGGCGCCGTTGCGCGCGGTGAACTCGCTCGCGGCGACCATGACCTGCACCCGGCTCTCCGGGCCCGGGTGGGTACGGAGGTGGGCCGTGTCGTCCCGGTGCAGCCCCTGGAGGGCCACCCCGGGCCAGGTCTGGATCACCCGCGATATGCCCAGCTGGATCGTCGGGACGAGCTCGACACGCTGCTCGCCCAGCCAGGCCTTCACCGGCCGCTGCAGGAAGTGCCGCGCCGTGCCGAGGAAGTGCGGCTGCCGCATGATCGTGACCGACCGCGCACTCCGGCGTACCAGCCCCGGCAGGATGCGGGTCTTCTCGCCGACCAGGCGTCCGTCGCCGTCCGCCTGGCGTTCGAGGTCCGGACCCAGGTCCTCCCACAGGCCGCGGAGCGTGCCGGCGTCGGCGAAGTCCTCGATGATCACTGCCCCGTCGCGGTCGACCACGTCGATCGCCTCGTCCACCGAGCTTGTCGCGGGCAGCGTCGTCAGCATGGAGTCGCTCACTCCGGCCTCCAGGAGCGTGTGGGTTTCGTGGTCTCTCAGGCGGTACCGGCCGGCGGGCCGAACCAGCGGGTGAGGGCGCCGGTGAGCGACGCCGGGTCGGCGGGCGTGCTCCAGGCGACGAAGCCGTCCGGCCGGATCAGCAGGGCGTCCGCGGGGGCGTCGTCGCAATCTGCGGTGATCACGTCGACCCGGTCGGACCAGGGCTCGGCGAGCGCCCGCAGCCCGGGGTCGGCGGCGAGGTCGAGCAGCAGGGCCCGCCCGGTGCGTTGCAGTTCCGCGACCCGTACGGTGCCGTCGGAGCGCCGTAGCCGCAGGTCCGGGCTGTAGCGCCCGACCAGTGGGCCGGCCGGCGACGGGTCGCCCATGTCGTAGCTGATGTGCAGGTCGTCGACCAGGGCGGTGAGCTGCCGGTTCGCCTCGTCGCGGAGCAGCAGCTCCTTGAGCAGCCGGCGCAGCGCGTCGACGTGCGGTCCGGGCCGCATCAACGCGATGGAGGCGCGCTGGATCTCCAGCGTCTGCACGCCGATCGGGTGCCGCTCGGAGGTGTACGTGTCGAGCAGATCCTCGCCGCACCAGCCGCGCGCGACCGCGGCGAGCTTCCAGCCGACGTTGACGGCGTCGCCCAGGCCGAGCCGCAGCCCCGGACCGCTCCAATGCGAGTGCACGTGCGCCGCGTCGCCGACGAGCAGCACCCGCCCGCTGCGGTACGTCTCGGCCTGCCGCGCGTTGTCGGTGAACCGGGTGATCTTCTTGACCTCGGTGACCGTCACCTTGGTGCCGCTGAGGCGGCGCAGCGACTCCTGGAACTCCTCGGCCGTGATGGGCGCGTCCCGATTCTCCGGTGGCCCGTCGAATTCCAGGGTGATGAACCGGGGCGGCCCCTCCTCGTACACCAGGAGCCCGCGGTCCTTGCGGAACCACCCGGGCAGGTGAAAGTCGGGGTCGTCGATCTCGGCGAAGGCGCGGTAGCCGGTGGTGATGCCATCCGTTCCCGGAAAGGCGATACCGGACAGCTTACGGACCATGCTCCGGCCGCCGTCGCAGCCGGCGAGCCATTCCGCCTCCAGCCGGTACGGCCCGTCCGGGCCGTCGACGTCGAGACGGACCCGGTCGTCGTCCTGCGTGAACCCGGTGACGGTGTGACCGCGCCGGACCTCGACGCCGAGCTCCTCCGCGTGCCGCGCCAGGTCCTCCTCCAGCAGTTGCTGGGGCACCAGCAGGTCGGGGGACTCCGGGCGGAGCAGGAACATGCTCGCGAAGTGCCGCGCGCCGGGGAACGCCTTGGGGTGCAGGCTGTCGGGCCTCCGCTCACCTGCGGCGATGCGGGCCCGCTGCTCGGCCGTCGGGGGCGTGATGGGAGTCTCGGCGACCCCCACCATGAGACCGCGGCGATCCATGATGTCGACGGCCCGCCCGGTGATGCCCTCGGCCTTCGGACGCCATTCGATCTCGGGCAGCCGTTCGAGCACCACCACCGGAACGTCGTGGAGTGCCACCTCGCACGCGAGCATGAGGCCCACCGGCCCACCACCGACAACGGCGACCTGCGCATCCCGAAAAGCCATTAACACCTCTGCTGGGAATGAACAATGAGACTGCTGGAAGAGTCGTCGGCTTGCCAATCACAGACCGGCAGCATTTGCGCACCCTGCGCGTTGACCGGGTGTCCGTTCGGTCAGCGCCGATGCTAATCGGATGGTGCAGAAATGACTAGTGGTGTCATTTTTCTCATGCGTCATGCATAATCTTCGGCGCTGATGATCATCGCCGTGCCGGGTGCCGCCCGGCGCCCGGGCGGGGAGGTTGCGGATGAGCGACGGTCGAATGGCCCAGCCGTTGGAGACCGACCGGCCCACCCCCTTCGACCCACCCGTCGAGCTGCGGAGGCGAGCTCCGCTCAGCCGGCTCGCCTACCCCGACGGGCACGTCGGCTGGGTGGCCACCGGCTACGCCGTCACCCGGGCCATCCTGGCCGATCCGCGTTTCAGCACCCGGCGTGAGCTGCTGCACCAGCCGGTCGGCAACGAGCGCGCGCACGAGCGGCCGACACCCGCGGAGCCGGGCATCTTCCCGCACATGGACCCGCCGGAGCACACCCGGTACCGCCGCCTGCTGAGCAGCCACTTCGGGCCCCGCCGCGTCGCCGGGCTGACGCCCGCGATCCGGCGGTACACCGCGGAGGCGCTCGACCGGATGGCGGCCGGCGGGTCGCCCGCCGACCTCGTGACCTCCTTCGCCGTGCCGGTGCCGGCGCTGGTGATCTGCGAGCTGCTGGGCGTACCCGCGGAGGACCGGCACGCGATCCAGGCCGCGACCGCGGTGATGAACGACCTGGAATCGACGCCGGAGCGGGCGGTCGAGGCCGTGATGTCGATCACAGGGACGGTGCGCGGACTCCTCGCGCGCCTGCGCGCCGGTCCCGCTGCGCCGCAGGACGGGCTGCTGGCGCACGCCGTGGCGGCCGGCGACCTGAGCGACGAGGAGCTCACCAACCTCGGGATGGTGCTGCTCGCCACCGGGCACCTGCCCACGTCGAGCATGCTCGCGCTCGGGACGTTCGTGCTGCTGACCGACCCGGGCGAGCGCGCCCGCCTGGCCGCGGGCCCCGAACTCGCCGAGCGGGCGGTCGAGGAGCTGCTGCGGTACCTGTCGATCCTCCAGTTCGACGTACGGCGCACCGCGCTGGCCGACGTCGAGATCGACGGCCAGGTCATCGCGGAGGGCGAGACGGTGGTGCTGGCGCTGCCGGTGGCGAACCGGGATCCCGCACGCTTCCCCGCCCCGGACACGCTGAACCTGGAGCGTTCCGCGGTCGGGCACCTGGCGTTCGGGCATGGTGTCCATCAGTGTCTCGGGCAGCACCTCGCACGTGCCGAGCTCCGCATCGCGCTGACCGCGCTCCTGGAGCGCTTTCCGGACCTGCGCCTGGCCGTTCCGGCGGCCGAGGTGCCGACCCGCGAACGCATGGCGGTGTACGGAGTGGACCGGCTGCCGGTCGCCTGGGGCGCCGTTCCGGCCGAGGGATAGGGAGGATCATGCGTTACAGGACCTTGGGCGACTCGGGCCTTCGGGTGTCGGTGGTCGGGCTGGGCTGCAACAACATCGGCGGGCGTATCGGTGCGGCCCGTACGAGGGAGGTGGTGGACGCGGCGATCGACGAGGGGGTCACGCTCTTCGACACCGCCGAGTCGTACGGCGCGCCGCCGGGAGCCTCCGAGGAACTGCTCGGCGAGGCGCTGGCCGGGCGGCGTGACAAGGTGGTGCTGGCCACCAAGTTCGGCAGCCGCGGCAACCGCCCCGACGACGGGAGGGGCGAGGCGCGCGGAGCGCTCGGCGGCCGGTCGTACATCCGGCGGGCGGTGGAGGGGTCGCTGCGCCGGCTGCGTACCGACCACATCGACCTGTACCAGTACCACTTTCCCGACGGCGTCACCCCGATCGAGGAGACCCTCGACGCGCTGACCGAGCTGGTGCGCGAGGGCAAGGTGGGTTATATCGGCAGTTCGAACTTTGCCGGCTGGCAGATCGCCGAGGCCGCGCACGTGGCCCGCGAGCGAGGGTGCGCGTCGTTCGTGTCGGCGCAGAACCACTGGTCGCTGCTGGACCGGAGCGCCGAGCGGGAGGTGGTGCCGGCGGCCCTGCACTACGGGGTCGGCGTGCTGCCGTACTTCCCGCTGGCCCACGGGCTGCTGACGGGAAAGGTGCGGCGCGGGCAGGAACCCCCGGCCGGAAGCCGGCTGGCGGAGCGCTCCCACCTCATCACGCCGGAGAGGCTGGACCGCGTCGAGGCGCTGACGTCCTGTGCAGGGGAGCACGGCCGGTCGGTGCTGGACGTGGCCATCGGCGCGCTGGCCGCGCTGCCCGGCTGCGGTTCGGTGATCGCCGGCGCGACCCGTCCGGAGCAGGTGCGGGCCAACGTGGCCGCCGGCGACTGGGAACCGACGGCCGAGGAGCTGGCCGAGATCACCGCGCTGGTGCCGCTCGCGTGACGTTCACCAGGTGAGGGGCAGCGCGTGCAGCCCGAACAGCCCGGCGTCGTAGGCGAAGGGCAGCGTGTCGAGCCCGGCCGCCAGGCGCAGCGTCGGTATCCGGGTCAGCAGCGTGCCGTAGGCGATCTCCAGCTCGGCGCGGGCCAGGTTGTGGCCGATGCACTGGTGGACCCCGTGGCCGAAGGCCAGGTGGTGGTGCGCGGACCGGCGGATGTCGAACTCGTCGGGGTTCTCGAACGCCCGCTCGTCGCGGTTGGCGGACGCGGCCAGCACCGTCAGGCGGTCACCGGCGCGGACCCGCACACCGCCGATGTCGAGGTCGTCCGCTGCCGCCCGGTCGAAGCTGACCCAGTCCTGCACCGAGTGGAACCGCAGCAGTTCGTCGGCCGCCCCCGGCAGCAGGCCCGGATCGGCGCGCAGCGCGGCGAGCTGCGCCGGATGCTCCAGGAGCGTCACCACCCCCAGAGAGATCATGTTCGCCGGCGACTCGTAGCCCGCGAGCAGCAGCAGGAAGCCCATGTTGATCAGGGCGTCGGCGGTCAGCTCGCCGGTGGGCAGGTGCCGGGCGGCCAGCCGTCCGATGACGCCGTCGCACGGCTCTCGCTCGGCGCGGCGGATGAGGTCGCGGAGATGGCCGCGCAGCTCCCGGGACCCCTGGGGCGCCCGAGTGTCGAGGCTCATCACGGTCAGCATGCGGAGCCGGGACTCGAAGAACTCGCGGTCGCCGTCCGGGACGCCGAGCAACTCGCAGACGACGCGCGCCGCGACCGGGCGCGCGAACGACTCGACGAGGTCGGCGGGCGATCCGGTCTCCAGCATCGTGTCGATCGCCGTATCGACGATGCGCTGGATGCGCGGCCGCATGGCGGCCACGGGGCGGGCCCCCAGCTCCGAGATCAGCAATCGCCGGTACCGGCTGTGCTCGGGCGGGTCCAGGTCGATGAAGAAGCCCTCGTCGGGCCGATCGTCGTCGGGCCCCCGCGGGCGTTCGGGCCGCCCGGTGTTCGAGCTGATCCGCGGGTCGCTGAGGATCTGCCGCGCCTCGGCGTGACGCGTGACCGCCCAGACCGGCGCGCCGTTGGGAAGCGCGGCCCGGACGAGCGGCCCCTCGGCGCGCATCCGGCGATATTCGGCCGGCGGAGCGAACGGGCAGGTCCGCTCCATCGGGAAGGCCGGTGCGGTGACCATGTCGTGCTCGGCTGTGCTCATCGCGGTTCTCCCTCGGCGCGCGCTCCAGGATGCCGCCGTGGCGTGGGCGTGTCCAGAGGTCTCTGGGGCCGCCGGGGCGATGGCCGGGGGTGCTCTCATGCCGTCAGAGCCGGGTGCCGGTATCCTGGAGTCACTGCGGGGCCGGACGACCCCCGCGCGGCGGTGGGGCCTGCCGTACCCGAACCGCGGCACTTGTGTCGCCAACGGTCCCTGCTTGTGACGGCGTACGCCCGCGCACCCAGGTGGGCGTCTCACGAGTAGGGAGACCGAGACACATGACGGCGCCCGGCAACCGGGTTCACGAACCCATCGACCCCGACCTCGATTCGACGATGCGCACGCGACGACGTGAGGCGACCCGCGGGCAGGCGCCGGTGGTGGCGGTCGTCGCCGCCGGCGGCGCGCTCGGGGCGGCGGCCCGCTACGGCGCCGGCCTCATCTGGCCGACCGCGCCGGGGGCCTTTCCGTGGACGACACTGGCGATCAACGCGATCGGTTGCGCGATCATCGGTGTGTTCATGGTGGTCATCACCGACGGATGGGCGGTGCACCGGCTGGTACGCCCGTTCGTCGGCACCGGGATACTCGGCGGCTTCACCACCTTCTCCACCTACGCCGTCGACATCGTCCGCCTCATCGACGCCGGCCGCGCCCGTACGGCGCTGGGCTACCTCGCCTTGACGCTGCTCGTGGCGCTCGGCGCGGTGTGGGCGGCGGCGGCCACCACACGTCGTCTGATCGCAGGGAGACGGTCATGACACGCCTTCACGGCACGGCACTCCGGTTGACGATCTTCATCGGGGAGAGCGACCAGTGGCATCACAAGCCCCTGTTCACCGAGATCGTGCACCGTGCGCACAAGGCCGGTCTGGCCGGCGCGACCGTCATCCGGGGGTACGAGGGTTTCGGGGCCTCGTCCCTGATCCACACCAGCCGGCTGCTGTCGCTGAGTGAGGACCTGCCCATCGTCGTCATCATCATCGACGCCGAGCCGCGCATCCGGGCGTTCCTCCCCGAGCTGGACGAACTGGTGACCGAGGGCCTGGTGGTCCTGGACGAGGTCGAGGTGCTGCGCTACACCGGGCGCCAGGAGGCGCCGTGAACTGGCTGCTCGTCATCGCCGGCGCCATGGTCGGGGCGCCTTTGCGCTATCTCACCGACCGGGCGGTCCAGGCCCGGCACGACTCGGTCTTCCCCTGGGGGACCTTCACCATCAACATCACCGGCTGCCTGATCCTGGGGCTGCTGACCGGCGCGGTGACGTACCACGCGGCTTCGGCCGGTGTGCAGCTGCTCCTCGGCACCGGCCTGTGCGGGGCCCTGACCACCTACTCCACCTTCTCCTACGAGACGCTGCGGCTGGCCGAGACCGGAGCGAGGTTCTTCGCCGCCGTCAACGTCGTCGCCAGTGTGGTCGCCGGCCTGGGAGCCGCCTTCGTCGGCACCGCCATCGCCGGGGCGCTCTGGGCCCACTGACCCCGGCCACCGGACGGGGCCGCCCGGCGCCCCGTCCAGGGAACGCCGCCCGGTATTGAACGGGTCCGATTCCTCGCCCGGCGATCTCGTTTCCGCCCGCTGAGCAGTTCGGCCGACGGAGATCCGAGGTCATTTTCCTTCACAGACCTGTGCTGGGTCCGTTCGCCGTAGTCGACCGAAGGAATCACGGTGAGTGAACAATTCCGCGTCGTGGTCAACGACGAAGACCAATACTCGATCTGGTCGCAGGAAACGGCCATTCCCGCGGGGTGGAGGGACGCAGGATTCTCCGGCGCCCGGGAAGAGCGCCTCGAATACATCGAGGGCGTCTGGACGGATCCGCGGCCGAAGTCGCTGTGGGCGGTGGTGGAGAATTGAGCCGCCGGCCGATGGCCACCGGTGTCCCGGCGTCGTACGGCCGGCGGCGGCTCTGGTTCCTCAACCAGCTGGACACGACGAGCTCCCTGTACAACATCCATCTCCACCTGCGCGTGACCGGACCGCTCGACTCCGCCCTCTTACGGCGGTCGGTCGACGAGCTCGTCCGGCGCCACGAGACGCTCCGCACGCGCGTCGTCCTACGGGACGGAGACGTGCTCCAGGTGGTCGATCCTCCGGCGCCCGCGGCGTGGACCGGCGTCGACCTGTCCGATGAGACGGGGCCGGTCCGCGACGAGCAGGCGCGGAAGACGGTGGCCGCGCACGCCGCGCACGGGTTCGACCTGGCGGAGGACGCGCCGCTGCGCGGCCTGCACGTACGGCTGAGCGAGACCGAGCACCGGGTGCTCCTCACGATGCACCACGCGATGGTCGACAACCGGTCGGTCCGGTCGCTCGAGAGCGAGCTCATCGCCCTCCTCACCGGCGGATCGCCCGGCCGCGAGGCGGAGCCGGGGGCGTCGTACGCCGACTACGCGCGCCACCAGCGGCGGATGCGCGGGAGCGAGCGGTGGAACCGCCGGCGCGACTTCTGGCGGGCGAAGCTGGAAGGAGCGCCGGAGCGCCTGGCCCTCCCGGAGCATGCGGGGTGGACGCCCGGGAGCCACGCCGGCGGGCACGTGCCGTTCACCGTGCCGGAGCCCACCGTGGCCGCGCTCCGCTCCCTGGCCGAGACCGGGGGCGCGAACCTGTTCACCGTGCTGCTCGCCGGCTACGCGGCGCTGCTGTCCGAACGCGCGGACACCTCCGACGTCCTCGTCGGAATCGCCGTCGCGGCGCGTCCCGGGCCCGAATGGGGAAAATACCATCGGCTTTTTCGGCAATACGGTCATCGCCCGGATCAATGTTGAGAAGGGCGCGCCGTTCCGCCGGCACTTGGAGCACGTACGCGACGTCCTCGACGAGGCCTACCGCAACCAGGACATCCCTTTCGACCTTCTCGTCGAGGAACTCCGCCCGCGGCGCAAGCCGTTCGAGACGCCTCTCGTCAACGTCATCCTCGCGATGAAAAGCGAACGCAGGCCCGTCGTCGGCGGAGACCTGACCTTCATCCCCGAGCCCATGACGACCGACACCGCGAAATTCGACCTGGCGGTACTGTTCGAAAAGGCGGACGGGCAATTCTGTGGAGAGGTCGAATACCGCCGGGATCTGATCGAGGCACCGGCCGCCGGGGCCATCGGCGAGTCCTTCGCCCGGCTGCTCGGCCTGGCGGAGGAGGGCCCCGATGCCACGGTCGCGGTGCTGGCCCGCGCCGCGGTGGGCGAACGGCCCGCGACACCGGCCCCGTCCGGCTCGGCCGCCGGCGACGGCGGCGCCGATTCCGGGCCGGGACCGGCCTTCACGGGGGTCGAGGAGACACTGCGCCAGATCTGGCGGGAGCTGCTGGGGCGGTCCGACATCGGCCGCGACGATGACTTCTTCGCGCTCGGCGGGCACTCTCTGCCGGCCGCGCACGTCACGGTGCGTATCCGCGAGCGGCTGGGCGTCACCGTACCGCTGAGCTGGTGCCTGGAGAGCTCGACGATCGAGGGCCTGGCGATCGCGGTGCTCGAGGAGCAGCTCAGGGCGGCCGGAGGCGACCTGGAGGCGACGCTCGCCGAGTCCGCCGGAGCGGAGGCCGACGATGAGTGACCTGGCCCGGCGCATCGCCGGCCTCGACCCGGCCCGGCGCGCCCGGCTCGAACGGGCGCTGGCCGGGAGGCGGGCGGCGCCGGACGCGCTCCGGCCGGGAGACACCTCTCCCGAGCACGCACCGCTGTCCTCGGCCCAGGAACAGATCTGGTTCATGGACCGGCTGGACCCCGGCAACCCCGCGTACAACATCGCCCTCGCCCGGCGGATCGCCGGAGACCTCGACACCGCCGCGCTGGCCA
Source organism: Actinoallomurus oryzae (assembly GCF_039541955.1). NCBI lineage: Bacteria > Bacillati > Actinomycetota > Actinomycetes > Streptosporangiales > Thermomonosporaceae > Actinoallomurus > Actinoallomurus oryzae. The sequence goes on from NZ_BAABHF010000015.1 coordinate 256,603, forward strand.
CGGCCTTTCAGCGGCTCGTGGACCGGCACGAGGCGCTCCGTACGTCAATCCACGGCACGGAAGACGAAGTGTGGCAGCGGGTGTTCACCGGGAAGATCGTCGATGTCGTCCGGCGCACCGGAAGCGGCTTCGCCCGCGGGTCGGCGCGGCTCGACGGCATGGGGGAGTTCGCCGGAACCGAGCTGCGGATCGACTTCCAGAACGAGAACCTCGTCGCGTACCGGGAGGGCGCGGTGGTCGCCAGTGTGCCGGACCTGATCTGCGTGCCGGAGAGCGAGACGGACGAGCCGGTCACCACCGAGGCCCTGCGGTACGGCTTCCGCGTCGATGTCGTCGGCGCGCCGTGCGACCCGCGGTGGCACGCGCCGGACGGCCTGGAGCTGGTCGGTCCCCGCTACTTCGGTTACGACCACGACTACGTACGGGTCGGCGCCTGACCGGTCACGGCGCCGGCCGGCCGTGGACGCAGCAGCATCAGGAAGACGAACGTCGCCAGGGCGAGGGCGCCGAGCACGAACAGGCAGGTGCCGAACGCCGTGCGGTAGCCGTGATCGCCGACGAGCACGGTGAACGCGGAGCCGATCACGGCGACGCCGAGGGCGTTGGCGACCTGGGTCGCGGTGAGCAGCCCGCCGGAGGCCGCGCCGCTGTCCTCGGGCACGACCTCGGCGAGCACCAGTCCGATGAGCGCGGGTGCGATGAGCCCCTGACCGAACGAGGCGACCACCAGACCGGGCAGGAGTGCCAGCGCCTGTGCGCCGCCGTGCGCCGCGCCGATCGCCGCCCAGGTCAGCAGCAGGCCGACCAGCATGAAGCCGGTGCCGGAGACGGTGATCCGGTGCCCGTAACGCTCCACGAGGCGCCGGGCGGCCAGCGCCGCGACCGCGGAGGCGATCCCCATCGGGACGAACACCAGGCCCGAGCTCAGCGGAGCCAGGTGCACGCCCTTCTGCAGGAAGTAGGACAGGATGAGGACCAGCCCGGAGTTGCCGCTGTAGAAGAACAGCGCCGTGGGCAGCCCGCGGGCGAAGCCGCGCTCGCCGAACAGGCGGAGCGGCAGCAGGGCGGCGGCGCCCCGCGCGTCCACCCGGCGCTCCCACAGCCCGAAGGCCGCGAAGAGCACCGCGGACGCCACGAGTTCGATCGTGGCCGTCGACGACCAGCCGCGTTCCGGCCCGACGATCAGCGGATAGAGCAGCAGCAGGAGCGCGAGGCTCAGCATGCCGACCGCGGGAACGTCGAACGTGGAGCGGCCCGAGCCGTCGACCTTCGTCACCGTCAGCAGCGCGCCGATGGCGGCGAGGACGCAGAGCGGCACGTTGACGACGAAGATCATTCGCCATCCGAGGCCGAACAGGTCCAGGCGGACGAGGCTCCCACCGGCGATCTGTCCGGCGATCGCGCCGACGGGCAGGACGGCGCCGTACAGGCCGATCGCGCGGGCCCGCTCGGTTCCGGTGAACATCACCTGGATGAGCGCGAGCACCTGCGGCAGCATGAGCGCGGCGCCCAGGCCCTGGACCACCCGCGCGGCGACGAGAGCGCCGGCCCCGGGTGCGGCCGCGCAGGCGACCGACGCGGCGCCGAAGACGACGACCCCGATCACGAAGACGCGCCTGCGGCCGTACGCGTCGCCGAGGCGGCCGCTGGTGACCAGGCCCATCGCGTACGCCAGGGTGTAGCCGGCGATGACGAACTGGATGTCGCCGAAGGACGCGTGCAGGTCGCCCTGCACGGCCGGCGCGGCGACGTTCACGATGAACAGGTCGAGCATGCCCATGAAGGTCGCGAGGAGCAGGCTCCACAACGCGATCCTCTGACGCGGGTCCGGCTGTTCGTCGCGCTGCCGGTCTTCGGCTGTTCTCTCTGCTGCGGTGCTCACGGGGTTTCTTCTTGCTCTTTCTGCTCAGGCGATGTGGTTCCCGACGAATGCGCGCAGGCGCCGGACCCCTTCGGTGATCTTCTCCGGGCTCAGGTAACTGCTGGACAGCCTGATCGAGCACTCGCCGCCGCCCGCGGGGTAGAAGTAGCTCATCGGCGACCAGATCACGCCGTAGTCGCGGCCCGACTCGTCGAGCAGCTTGAGGTCCACCGGGAACGGCAGTTCGACGGTGACGAAGAATCCGCCGTCCGGCGCGTTCCAGCGGACGCCGGGCACGGCGCCGAAGTTCCTGCCGAGCTCCGCGAGGAGGGTCCGCATGTTGGCGCGGTAGAACTCGATCCTGCCGCTCGCGGACTCGCGCAGGCGGAAGCCGCACTCGATGAGCATGCCGCCCACGATCGCCTGGTCGATCGGGGAGGTGTTCACGGTCAGAATGCTCTTGATCTTGGCGATCTCGGTCGCCAGCAGGCCGCCGTGGCCGACCGGCTGGTCGGCCACCACGTACCCGGTGCGCACCCCGGGAAGGCACGACTTCGAGAACGAGCCGAAGTAGATCACCCGGTGGTCGCGGTCGATCGACTTGAGCGTCGGCCGAGGCTCCGCGCCGAAGATCCCCTCCTGGCAGCCGACGGTGACGACCACGGCCTCCGGGGCGACCCGGATCCCCTCGTCGTTGGCGAGCGTCCGGGCCACGAGCTCCCGGATCTGCCCGCCCGCGTCGCCGTACTGGAAGAGCGTGCGCCGGATCTGTTCCGGTGGATGACCGAGATGGTCACGCAGATGGTGCGTGTAGACGTTCAACAGGCGGTGGACGTCCGCGACCTCGAAAAAAAGTTCCACCGGCCACCCGGGGGCGAAGGAGACGGCCTCCGGACAGCGCAGCACGACTTCGTTCAGGAGCTTGATCGAATCGAGAATCGGGTCGGCGAGCGCACCGTGCAGATCGCCGTGTTCCACGCGCACCTCCGCGTTCTTGAGCCGAGCGCCGCCTCAAGCCGAGCGCTGCGTAGGAGGAGACACGGGTCAGATCTTCCGCGCGATGTGCAGCCGGCCGGTGGGGAACCTCAGGGGCACGGTCTCCACGCTGCTGAACCCCGCGGCGGTCAGCTTCGCCTGCCACTCCTCGTCCGTGAGGAGTCGCCGGCCCATGAACTCCTTGTGGAAGTACGTGACGGCCGCGCTGAAGCGACGCTCCCGCTCGTTGGTCACGTACGGCGCGGCGTCCGTGATGGCCAGCAGGCCGCCCGGGTTCAGCGCGTCGCGGCACTGCCTCAGCACCCCGTCCGCGAGGTCCTCCTCGTCCGGCATCATGTCGTGGAAGACGAACCCCGCATGGATGACGTCGGCGTCGGCGACCGGCGAGGGATCGGTCGCGACCGACTGGACGGAGCGGACCATCACGGTGAGGCGGTCGCCGACTCCCGCGCGCTCGGCCGCGCGACGGGCCTCCTCGCACGACGGCGCGTCGATCTCGAGTGCGACGGCGGTCGAGCCGGGGAACTCCCGGAGGATGTTGACCAGGAGACGGGCGGTGCCGGCGCCGAGGTCGACGACGTGCTGCGGCGCTGCCCGAGAATGGTGCCCAGCGCGGCGGGATAGAAGCCCATGGATCCCACCCACTGCGAACTCACCGCCACCTGGCGGCCGTCACGTTGGTAGGTCTTGCGTGCCTTGTCCGGTGACTCCAGGAATTCGCGCGCGTGCTCGATGAAGGGCCGGTTGGCGTTCATCGTCCAGGACGCGTAGCCGGCCTCGTACCGAATCTGCGGGAAGTCGTCGACGACGCGGAACCGGCCCGAGGACTCTTCGACGATTCCGGCGGCCGTCAGCGCCTCGAGGTAATCGGCGATGCCTTCTTCGGGAAGCCCGGCGGCATCGGCGAACTGCTCGACGCTCACGCTCTGGCCGGCGTCGATATGGGGCAGGACGCCCAGACGGTCGCCGATCTGGAGAGGGCGGCGGAGGCGGCGGCGGACGTCGCCGGGGCAAACGGTAGTGCGCCGTTCTTCGTGGCGTTTCCGGTGGAGGCGGAGACGGTCACGTTCTTCACTCCGTTCTGTCGAACACGTGTGGGTCGTGATCGGATACGCCGGGTGCGCGGCCCGGCGGAGGGTTGAAACGTGGCCAGTGTGCAACGGGCCGCTACGGCCGTCGATGTCCTCGCCGGTGGCAGGATGTTGCGCGCAGGATCTGGTCACCCCCGCGCGGACGCGCGTGACCCGAAGCCCGCGCGGCGGCCGGGACGGCGCTCAAGAATGGTTGGAGATCAGTCCCCGGTGTGCGGCGGCGACGCCCGCCTGAAAGCGGCTCTTCACACCGAGTTCGTCCATGAGCTCGGCGATGTGCCGGCGGCACGTGCGGACGCCCATCCCCATCCGGCGGGCGACCACTTCGTCGGTGTGGCCCTCGGCGAGGAGCTTCGCGATCGAGAGCTTGATGTCGTCGTCGATGTCGCGATAGCCGAGGATCTCCGCGCGCACCGGCGTCGCCGCGCTCCACGCCTGCTCGAACGTCTGGATCAGGAAGTGGACGATCGTGGGTTCGCGGATGAGCACGGCTCCGGACGACCAGTCCTCGTGCCCGCCGATGGGCAGGAACGCGGTGCGGCGGTCGAGGATGACCGTGCAGATCTGGAGCTGATCGGTGGTGCGGACGAGGGCACCGGCCTTGGTCATCTTCCCGATGTAGGAATAGGTCGGCAGATGTGCCCGGACGGTGTGCTGGTAGAGAAGCCGGATTCCGGTGCCGGATCTCAGTGCGGCGAGGTCGTGGGGGAGTTTCGTCTCGAGAAGCCGGGCGTCGCGGGCCCCGCCGCGTTGAATGGACAGCACCTCGCGGGCGTCCCCGGCGATGAGACCCGTAAGGGCGCTTCGCGCCTCGTCGGCCGTCGGCAGAATCTCCAGATTCTGTTCTTGCTGGTTGTTGCGCGCGTTTTCTATATATGTCGGCATAAGTGCCTGAAGGTCCGCGCGAACCGCCTCCAGGGCCTCGTGCTGACGGATCAGGGCCGCCTGTTCCTCGGCGACCAGCACCGTCGCGGCGGTGTCCGGGCTGATGGGAACGAGACGGTCCGCGTCGCAGGGATCAGGCCGAAGAAGTTTCAGATCGATGAGGTGCTCAATGGCGCGTTCGGCTTCGTCCGTCGCAATGCCGAGTTGTGTGGCGGCCTCCGCGGGCCGCGGGCAAACGCCCATACCCGCGGCGTGCTTGTACAGCTGGCTCGATGAGGGAGTCAATCGCCCGGCGTGCGGTAAACGGTCGAGGCTCACCATTGCCCCCTGGTCGTCGGCCACCCGATGGGTGACAGTTTAGTGACTGTAATGTCAGGGCGCGAAGATGCCTATGCCATAGTGCCCGGTGTCAACAACGTCCGGCGGTTTGGCACTGGTTCATCGCGGTCCGGCCGCCCCTGCGGGTGCGTCACCATCGGAGATTCCGTCGTCGGCGGGGAGCGCCGCGGCGATGCAGTCGAGGATGCGCTCCAGGCCGTACCGGAACTGGTCGTCGCGGCTCAGGTGCGGCTGGCGTGACCCCGTCACGATCTTGGTGAAGATCGGGTATTCCCCGCTCTCGACCAGCCGCTGGATGTACGGGTAGCTCCGGGCCATCCATTCGGACTCGGTGAGCCCGCTGCGGCGGATCTCCTGGGTCCAGCTGACCTCGTCGCGGGCGGCGCTCTCGACGTAGCCGTTCAGGATGGCCATGAGGGCGAGGTTCTCGTCGATCGGAACGTGTGCGTCGAGGGAGCCCATCACGCGTTCGATCAGGCGCAGCTGGTTGGGGCCGAAGACGACGAGCGCCCGCTGCGCGGTGGCGATCCACGGGTGCCGCAACCACATGGCCCGCAACTCGCCGGCGTAGCGCGTCAGGTCCGCGCGCCAGTCGCCGGAGGGCATGCCCTCGACGTCGATCTCGCCCATCAGCCGGTCGGCCATGAGCATGATGAGGTCGTCGCGGCTCGGGACGTACCGGTAGAGGGACATCGCGCCGGCGCCGATCTCGGCGGCGATCCGCCGCATGGTGGCGGCCTCCAGGCCCTCGGCGTCGGCGATCCGGACGGCGGCCTCGGTGATCTGCGCGCGGCTGTAGGCCGGCTTGGGCCCGCGGGCCGGGCGCTCGGGCCGCATCCAGATGTTCACCTGCTCGGCGTCGGTCACCGTTCCCCCCACGTGCGTACGCCATACCCAGTAATCTGCCGCAACTACTTGCGTACAGCGTACCCGGAATCTAGTCTGGCAATATGCGTACACCATACCCAGTGGGGAGATCATGGCGGATCCGGTCATAGTCGCCGAGGGGCTGCACAAGTCCTTCGGTGAAACGCACGCGCTCCAGGGGCTGGACCTGAGCGTTCCGAGAGGCACGGTCTGCGGCGTGCTGGGGCCGAACGGCGCGGGAAAGACGACCACGGTTCGCATCCTGGCCACCCTCTCCGACCTCGATGCCGGGCACGCCCGCGTCGCCGGGTACGACGTCGTCCGCGAGGCCGGCAAGGTTCGGACCAAGATCGGCCTGGCGGGCCAGTACGCCGCGGTGGACGAGAAGCTCACCGGCCGCGGCAACCTGCGCATGTTCGGACGTCTCTATCACCTGTCGCGGAGCGAGGCGCGTCGCCGGGCCGACGAGCTGCTCGAACGCTTCGGCCTGGCCGAAGCCGCCGATCGTCCGGTGGCCGGTTACTCCGGCGGTACGCGACGCCGCCTCGACCTGATCACCTGCCTCATCCAACGCCCCGAGGTGCTCTTCCTGGACGAGCCGACCGCCGGCCTGGACCCGCGCGGCCGCGGCGAGATCTGGGACGGCGTCCGCGAGCTGGTCGCCGACGGCACCACGGTGCTGCTCACCACGCAGTACCTGGACGAGGCCGACCGGCTGGCCGACCACATCGCGGTCATCGACCACGGACGGGTCATCGCCACGGGCACCTCCGACGAGCTGAAGGCCACCATCGGGGACCGCCTCGACGTCACCGTCGAGGACCCCGCCGCGCTGGAGCCCGCGGCGGCCGTGCTGAGCGCCCTGGCCGGGACCGACCCCACGACGATGGACGCCGGCCGGCTCAGCGTCGCCCTTCGGGGCGGCCTGCGTCTCGCCGACGTCGTTCGCGAGCTCGACCGCGCCGAGGTCGCCGCGGCCGACGTACGGCTGCGCCGCCCCACCCTCGACGAGGTGTTCCTGCGCCTCACCGACCGCAAGGAGCCCATCCGATGACCGCCATCGCCTCGCCGTTGGCACGCCTGCGCTGGACGTTCACCGACGGGTTGACCCTGGTCGGCCGCGAGCTGGGACGCCTGCGGCAAGAGCCCGGGCAGATCGTCGCCATTCTGTTCTTCCCCGTCTTCATGGTGGTGCTGTTCGGATACGTGTTCGGCAGCGCCATCAAGGTGCCGGGCGGCGGCGACTACCGCGAGTACCTCATGCCGGGCCTGTTCGCGATGGTGACCTTCACGGCGGTGCAGGGAGTCATGGGGAGGATGGCCGCCGACGCCTCCCGCGGTGTGATGGACCGGTTCCGGTCCATGCCGGCGGCGCGCCTGGCGGTGCCGTTCGGGCAGACCGGCGCCGACCTGCTGGGTGGCCTGCTGGTCGTGGCCATCATGGCGGCGACGGGCCTGCTGGTGGGCTGGGAGCCGCACCGCGGCGTGGCCCACACGGTCGAGGCGTTCCTGCTGATGGTGCTGCTGCGATACGCGCTGAGCTGGGCGGGCGTCTACATCGGCCTGGTGGCGAAGGACGAGCGGCTTGTGGACCAGCTGGTGCCGCTGCTCCTGCCGTTCACGATGGTGTCCAACGCGTTCGTCCCGACCGGCGGCATGCCGGGCTGGCTGCGGTTCCTGGCCGACTGGAACCCGGTGAGCGCGATCACCGCCGCCTCCCGGAAGCTGTTCGGCAATCCGGAGGTGACGCCCGGGCATGGGGCCTGGCCGCTCGCGCATCCGGTGGCCGCCGTCCTGCTCTGGTCGGCCGCGCTGCTGGTGGTGTTCGTGCCGCTGTCGGTCCGTACCTACATGCGCTGGGGCCGGTGACGGTCCGATGGGCTCCCGTACGGTGGCCCGTCCGGTCATCCGTCGGACGGTGCCCTCGGCGCGTACGGATCCGGATGGGCGACCCTCAAAGGTCAGGACGCCGGGGCGGCGCCGCTCTGCCTGAGTTCGCGGGGGGTGAGCCCGCAGTATCTGCGGAGCGCGGCGCTCAGTGCGCCGGCCGAGGGAAATCCGGTGCGGTGGGCCAGCTCGTCGATCGTCAGGTGGCACGGTGACGGTGGTCTCGGGAGCCCTGGCGTAGTTTCATGGTGCCGGTGTGCCGCCGGATGCTCCTGCCGTGGAAGTCGCCGGGGTGCGGAAAGCGGAAGTCCATGCGGCAGTGGTAGCCACGGACGTGCTCGCTCCAGAAGTCGGTGCGCCATCGCGCCGCGACCTCGTCCGTGGTGACCGTTTCCACGGCTTGCCTCGTGTCCATCGAGTTCCCCCGGCCCGGAGGCGGCGCTGTCGTCGTCTTGCGCGTGGTGTCGGGTTTCGTGCGGGCGGGCGGCGGTGCCGGGAGGGCCGGTCGTCCTAGCCTACGAAACCGTCACTGTGGCCCCGATCCTGGTGCACCGTCACAATCACCCCACTTTCTTTGCTGGAGGCTGCGATGCCCACCGCGGCGATCAACGGCACGACACTCGCCTACGACGAGTACGGGCCCAAGGACGGAGTGGGGCTGGTGTTCAGCCACTCGCTGTTCTTCAACCGCGGCATGTTCGGCGATCTGGTGGAGCGTTTCTCCGCCGACCACCGGGTCGTCGTCTACGACCACCGCGTGAGAGCGCGCCCGCGGACCGGGACTCGCTCGACATGGACACCCTCGCCGAGGACGCCGCCGCGCTCAACGAGCACCTGGAGCTGGGGCCGTGTCACTTCGCCATTCTCATGCACATCATGTTGGGCGACCTCACGCTGAGCGCTCCCTCTCGCGCCGCGATCCGCGACGAATGGCGCGGCTACATGCTCACCCTGCCCACGAGCATCGGCGACGCCGCCTACCAGGTCATCCACCGTCAGAGCATCGCCAAGGAACTCACCGAGACCACCGTGCCGGTCCTGGCGATCGCCGGCGCGCAGGACCACGCCTACCCGCCCCCGCTGTCGTCCGTACGCCTGGCCGCGGCCGCGCCGACCGGACGCAACGTCACCGTCGCCGGTGCCGGGCACTCCGTCGCGCTGGAGGACCCCGACGCCGTCGCCGGCCACCTGCGCCGCCACTTCGCCGCCGCTTCGCAGAGACGATGCCTCTTGCGTTAGCACAGGTCACAGGGCATTTCACTGCTCGCAGGGGCCGTCTTCCGTGACTTGTCAACATGCCCTCGGGAGCGATAGACAGTGGTGAGCCGGTGGTATCGACACCACGTCATCGAGCGAAACCCGCCGCGGGTCCGATCACGGAGGCTCCGCGGTCCGTACATCACCAAAAGTCTCTCTGGGCCAATGATCGGCCGGCGCTTCCCGCGTGGAACGCCGTGCGTGATCGCATCGACGGTAACCCTTTCCCCCACCGCGATGTCCCGGCCCCGGGCAGGCAGCCGCCGGCATCGACGAGGAAGGGGGAACCTCATGGTCGCGGACTACACTCCACTGCTGTTCTCGGCGTCATCGCGTCACACCGGCCCATGGCCGGTGCTGGAGGTGACCGGCGAGATCGATCTGGCCACCGCGCCCCGGCTGCAGGACCACCTGATCGAGGCCATCAACGCCCACCAGTCGGCCGATCTCATCGTGGACATGACGAAGGTGGAGTTCTGTGACGCCAGCGGCCTGCGTGTCCTGGTGCGCGCCCAGCGATGGATCCAGCGGCGCGGGGGACGGCTCCGCGTGATCTGCCCCGAAGGCCGGCTGCTGCGCATCCTGCGCATCACCACACTGACCCGGCTGCTGTCGGTCCACCCGACCATGGAAGACGCCCTCGCCGACGAGTGCGCGCCGTGCGGCACGCCGTCGTACAGCCGGTCGCCGGCCCTGCGTACCCGCGCCGGATGAGCATCCCGGCGCCTGACCGTCCCTGATCGTCGCCGCGTCGGTTCGGTTCCGGCTCGTGAGCAGCAACCGAACGGCCAACGGCGATAACGAGCCGGCTCGGATGGTGTTACCGCCGTCCACCGGTCCGATGTGGATCGTGTCGCCGATGGTTCGTTCTTGTAACGGTCAGGTTCCTCGCGGACTTGGCCAAGTACGGGATGCGGGCGGACGGGCTGGGCCGACGCTCATTGGTCTTCGCGCAGGAGCTGGAGGGTGTCGAGGAGGCTCTGGTAGATCATGATGCCTTCCTCCCATGGGGCCGCGTGCTTGCCGGTGACCCGCTGTCCCCGGGTGACCCGGAGCCCGGCGACCTTGGCCAGGGTGACGGTCAGCCGCTCTTGCTGGTTCATCGGTACGAGCTGGTCATCGGTGCTCTGGTCCAGCACGACCAGATGGGGCGCGTTGCCCTCGCGGATCCGCCTGACGATGGACGCCGGGTCGAAGCTGGCCGGGCTTGCGTCCGGCCAGGCGTCCTTGTCCGTCCCGAACGCCCTGGACAAGAACTTCTCGTAGTCGTCGCGGAGGTGGGCGTGAGAGGTGCCCAGCCCGTCCGCTGTCGCGAGCGCGGGCAGGTCATACAGGCCGTTCAGGCCGAGCAGCGCGGCAGGGCACGGCGGCTCGGGAAGGTGGCCGAGACCATAGTGCCGCGGAGGCTGGAGGACGGACTGCAACGCCAGGCAGGCGCCGCAGCTGTGGCCGGACAGGACGTAGGACCCGTCGGCGAGGCCGAGGGAACCGAGCAGGGCCAGGCCGTGCAGCACATCGCTGACGTGCTGCGGATGGACGGCCTCGCGGGCCAGGTTGGTGTGATTGTCCTTGATGGCGTCGTAAGGAACGGGGGGATCCGCCATGACGGGGGGAACGGGGTAGTCGATCTGGGAAACGGTGTAGTTGAGGGAGGCGATGGCGGTGACCGGGGGCGGTCCCTCACCGGGGAGCACGCCGCCGGAGAAAGCGTGGGCGACGGCGGGTTCGATCGAGGCGGAGGTGAGCCGCGGGTCGCGCCAGGCACCGCCGTGGATGTGCACGAGGTACCGCGGGTGCCGCGACGGAGAGTCAGTCCCTGGGAGGGACGTGACAGGGGTGCCGATGAGCCCGGCGGTTTGCGGCGTCCGCGGCAGGTAGATGCTGAGGTTCTGGAGCTGGTTCGCGTGCGGGATGTAGGGGATGTCCTTGGCGGCGATGACCGGGATGGGACGATCGAGGTGCGGACTCGCCACCTCGGCGGGCTGCCAGCGGGCCTGCCCGGCGCCTTGGGGTCCGGTGAAGTCTGCGCGGTTCGGCATTAGGCCTGTGCTTTCCGGCCGGAGACCCACGTGCCGGGGGCGCTGAGTTCGATGATGGTGCCGACGTTGTCGGTGACGAAGGCGATGCGCTGGCCGGTGTCCGGTATCTCCATGGGGCCGCCGATCAGCGGCACATCAAGTTCGAGCAGCCGTGACACTGCCGCGTCGAGATCCGCCACGGCGAGGCAGAAGTGGTGCAGGCGCGACGGGTCCATGCTCGTGAGGACGTTGTCGGTCGGTGCTCCTCCCCGGCCGGACGCGCCGGCGAGGAGCTCGATCTTGACGTCACCGGCGGTGAGGAAGACGAACGTCGTGGCGTGGGCCTCGAACCGCTGCTCGACGGTGAAGCCAAGGTTGCGCGAGTACCACGCGATCGTGGCGTCAAGGTCCTCTTGCGTAACAGTGATACCCACGTGGTCGTGGGAGAACATGAAGGTCATGGCCGTAAGAATCACCGGCCGCCGGGCCGGTGACCAGAGAGAGGAATTCGGTAGGAAAACCGCTACCACCTTCGGGCCGGCGCCGGGTGCGACAATCAGTCTCATGACCGCTGACATCGCGAAACTTGGCCCGATGCTGCGAGCCTGGCGCGGCCGTGTCTCGCCGGGCACAGCGGGACTGCCCGGCGGCCACAGGCGCCGGGTCCCGGGCCTGCGCCGGGAGGACCTTGCCGATCTCGCGGGGATCTCGGTCGATTATGTGGTCCGCTTGGAGCAGGGACGCTATGTGAGCCCGTCGGCGCAGGTGACCGCGGCGCTGGCCCGCGCCCTGCAGCTCACCGACGCCGAACGTGACCACCTCTACCGGCTGGCCGGGCTTGCCCCTCCGGCCGGCGGGGAGATCTCCGACCACATCCCGCCCGGCCTGCACCGCATGCTGAACCGGCTCGGCAATGCCGCAGCCGCCGTGTTCGCCGCGGACTGGCAGCTCATCTGGTGGAACCGTTCCTGGGCGGCGTTGCTGGGCGACCCGTCGCCGACGCCGTCGGCGCTGCGCAACTTCGCTCGAGACACCTTCCCGGCCGACGGGGCCGGCCCCCGCCTGTCGCACTGGCCGGTGACCTCGCTCAGCCGGCCGGAGGTCGAGGCCTCGGTCGTGTCCGACCTGCGCCGCGCCACGGGGCGATTCCCGGGCAGCGACCGCCTGGCCGGCCTGATCCGGGACCTCACGACGGGAAACCGGCGCTTCGCCGAACTGTGGGCTTCCGGCGTGGTCGGCGCGCACCGGGAAGACCACAAGATCGTCCAGCACCCCGCGACAGGGCCGATCGCCGTGGACTGCGACGTCCTGACCGACGGTGACGCGGAACGCAAGATCGTCGTTCTCACCGCTGCCCCCGATACCGAGGACGAGACCAAGTTCCGCCTGGCGATGGTATCGGGCATTTCTTCCCCGGCTCGCGGCTGAGCGGAACAACCCGGTGCTCAGGTCGCATGCGCAGGGTTGTGATCGTTGATCAGGGTGGTTGCAAGGTCAGCCCTGTCTCGGTCCGGAAGCACCCCTCTGGGCGGTCCGATCTGGGCACTAATTGACGAGGGGATTTCCCGACAGATCGAACGGGGGCTCCAGGGGCCGGGCATCCGCACTCACCGGCGACCAGCTCGAGGAAGTGCGGGCGGCGTTCCATCGCCAGGGCGCCTCGATCGCGAGTCTCTCGCGCGAGCACGGGGTGAGCCGAGTCGCCGTCCGCATCGCACTGTCCGACCTGCTGCCCGGCCCAAGGACCCGCCCCCTCGGTCCTGATCGAGAGATGGGCCACCCGCATCCGGACGGTGGACGGCGGTAACTCCGCCCGAACCGGCGCGCTATCGCCGTTGGCCGTTCGGTTGTTGGTCAAGGGCCGTTCCTTACCGAGTATGGCGTCGTCAGCCTGGAAAGTGGGGGTTACCCACATTAGATGGTAACCTCCCCTTGTGGATTCGCGAAAATGGTGGGCTCTGGGCGCCGTCAACCTGTGCGTCCTCGCCGTGACCCTGGACGGCACGATCCTCTCGGTGGCCCTGCCGGAGCTGGCGAAGGCGCTGTCGGCGACGGAGTCGGACCTGCAGTGGTTCCTGTCCGGCTACCTGCTGACCCTCGCGGCCGGCGTGCTGCCGGCCGGCCTGGCCGGAGACAGGTGGGGCCGGAAGAAGGTCATGCTGGTGTCGCTGGCGGCCTTCGGGGCCGGATCCGTGCTGTGCGCCTACGCGCCCTCACCGGGCACCTTCCTGGCCGCGCGGTTGCTCCTGGGCTTCGCGGGCTCCGGCATCACGGTCATGGCGATGTCGGCTCTCACCGTTCTGTTCAACGATCGTGAGCGGGCCGCGGCGGTGGGCGTCTACGAGATCGCGAACTTCCTGGCGCTGCCGGTCGGGCCGATTCTCGGCGGTTGGATGCTGTCGCATCTGTGGTGGGGCTGGGTATTCCTGATCAACGTTCCGGTCGTCGCCGTCGGACTGGCCGTCGGCATCGTCCTGGTGCCGGAATCGCGCGCCTCCCGGCGTCCCGACCTCGACCTGATCGGGACGATCTCGTCGGTCGTCGGGCTCGTGGTGCTGACCTACGGCCTGATCGAAGCGGGCGACCGTGGCTGGAGCGCGCCCATCACGCTGACGGCGACCGTGGGCGGCCTCGCGATACTGGCCGGCTTCTTCTCCTGGGAGCGTCGCCTCGGCAACCGTGGTGGCCGGCCGATGGTCGACGCCGCTCTGTTCAAGGCCAGGGCCTTCACCTGGGGGGCCATCCTGAGCGGCACGGCGGGACTGTGCATCGCGGGACTGCTGTTCAGCATGCCGCAGTACTTCCAGGCGGTGCAGGGAGCCGACGCCATGGAGTCGGGCCTGAAGATGCTTCCGTTCGTCATCGGCCTCATCGCCGGCGCGCTGCCCGCCGGCGCGCTCGCGAAGGCGGTCGGTGCCAGGCTCACCATCGCACTGGGCTTCGTACTGGCCGGCGCGGGCGCCGGGATCGGCTCCGTCACCGGTTCCGTCTCGGACACCGCGTTCGTCGCGGTCTGGATGGCGATCCTGTGCGCGGGCGTCGGGCTGGCCCTGACCGCGACGACGTCGGTCGCGCTGTCCGAGCTGTCCGTCGAGCGCAGTGGGATCGGCTCCGCGGTGGTCCAGACGTTCCAGAAGACCTGCGCTCCCCTGGGCAGCGCGGTCATGGGAAGTGTGCTCGCCGCGTCCTACAAGGCGCATCTCGGCCATACCGGGCTTCCGGCCGACGTCGCCGCGGAGATCCGCCATAGCGTCTTCAGCGGACTGGCCATCGCCGACCGGCTCGGTTCGCTCTCGCTCGTACGCGAGATCCGCGACGCGTTCGCCTACGGCCTGGACGTCTCGCTGGTGGTCACGGCCGGTATCGCGCTCGGCGGACTCGTCCTGACTCTGGTGTTCGTCTCGGGGGCCAAGGCCGCCGGGCACGCCGGAGCGGCGGTCCCGGAAGCCTCTTCCACGGGCAGAGGCTGAGCCTCGATCGGAAGCGGCGGACCGCATCCCGCCGGGTTAGCACGGCTCGCGCGCGCTTTCAAGAGCTTGAAGTCCGCGGTGGCGAGGAGTAAACCTCCATGCGTCGATTCATTCACAAGTGAATATCCATTCAAAGAGGTGGGTGAAGGTGCCCAGACGGAGATGGTGCGGCGGTGGCGGGCGGCGGTCGCGGATCCGCGTGGCCGTGGCGAGCGTGATGATGATCCTGTGCGCTGACGCGATCGGGCTGGGCGGCCCCGCGTCCGCGGCCGTCACGCATGGCACGCCCGGCCCCGACCGGGAGAAGCCCCGTACGGTGATCACCACCGACATGGAGCAGGACGACTACGACTCGCTGATCCGCTACCTGCTCTACTCCGACGAGTTCGACACCGAGGGCATCGTCTACTCGTCGTCGGTTTACCACTGGGCGGGCGACGGCAAGGGGACGCTGTTCCTCTCGCCCAACCCCCGCCGTGAGTACGACACGCCGCAGACCTCGTGGCGGTGGACCGGCGACACGATCATTCAGGGGCTGCTCGGACAGTACGCACGGGTCTACCGCAACCTCCGCGCACACGACCCGGGATACCCCTCTCCCCGGGAGCTGCTGAGCAGGACCAAGCTCGGCAACGTCGACTTCGAGGGCGAGATGTCCAATGACACGGCCGGCTCGGATCTGATCAAGAGGCTGCTGCTCGACGACGACCCGCGCCCGCTCTACCTGCAGGCCTGGGGCGGTACCAACACGATCGCGCGTGCGCTGCGCTCGATCCACGACCAGTACGCCGGGACCCCGCAGTGGCAACGCGTCTACGACAAGGTCTCGGCCAAGGCGGTCATCGTGGCCAGCGGCTTCCAGGACCTGACCTACACCGGCTACATCGCGCCCAACTGGCCGAAGCTTCAGGTGCGCGACGTCAGCGGCGGTTATGGCGCCTGGGGCTACTACTTCGAGGGCCGGAGTCCCGTGCCGCAGCAGTGGCAGTACTACTTCGGTGCGGACTGGACCAAGAAGAACATCCTGGACGTCGGGCCGCTGGGCGCGCAGTACTTCGTGTGGGGCGACGGCCGGTCGACGCCCGGCGACCCGCTCGACACGTTCGGCGACCTGAGCAACCCGCCGAAGTGGCTGCCGGCCCGCAAGAAGTACGACTTCCTGTCGGAGGGCGACACCGTCGCCTTCATGAACCTGATCGACACCGGTCTGCGCAGCGAACCCGACCCGACCTGGGGCGGCTGGGGTGGACGCCTGGTCCGGCAGACCACCACGCCGAACCTGTGGACCTCCGCGCCCTCCGACCTCGGCCCCGACGGAAAGGCGATCGGCTCGTACGGCTGGACCCGGTGGATCCCCGCCGCGCAGAACGACTTCGCCACTCGCCTGAAGTGGAGCGTCACCCCGCCGGGACGGCCGGTCGATCACCAGCCGGTGGTCCGGCCGCTCACCCGGGACGGTCAGGTCCAAGCAGGGACGACCGTCACCGTGTGCGGGCTCGCGTACGACCCGGACGGCGGGCCCGTCGCCGTACGGTGGTGGCAGTACCAGGACGCGGGCACGTTCCCCGGAGCGGTCACGATCAGGGGCGCCGACCGCCGGTGCGCGCAGGTGGCCGTCCCGGTCGGAGCGCGAAGCGGCCGGACCATCCACCTCATCCTCACCGCGACCGGTAGCGCGCGCACACCGCTGACGCACTACGCGCGCGTCGTCCTCACCGTCCGCTGACCCGGGAAACGACCGATGGCCCGCGCGCGCGAGCGCGCGGGCCATCGTGCGGTCGAAACTCAGGCGCGCTGGGCGCCGAGCAGCGCCGCGCGGGCGATGCGCTGTGCGGCGAGCGCGTCCTGGCGGGCCTGGGCGTCGGCGAGGGCCTCGGTGTCGAGGATCCGCAGGGCGCGCCAGATCGTGCGCATCACCTCGATGCCGGCCCGCGCCGCCTCGACGGAGTTCTCGCGGAAGGGGAACTGGTCGAGCTGCCAGACGCCCTGCCAGCCGGCCTGGTCGAGCGTGTGGAAGAACTCGAAGGTCTCCACCAGGTGGACCGAGCCGACGACCATGTCGTCGTCCCAGCCACGGAAGTTGTCGTTGACGTCGATGGCGTACAGCCGGTCCCGGGCCATGATCATTTGGGCGGCGTCCGCGGGGGACTCCAGCCCGTACAGCGAGTGCCCGAAGTCCAGCAGGATGCCGACGTTGGGCACGTCCATCTCCTCGATGGCCAGCAGCGTGCGGGCCGCGGAGGAGAAGGTCATGCGGTTGCGGGGCTCGCGGGGCTTGTACTCGATCGCGAATCTCAGGTCGGGGTGCCGCTGGGCGAGCTCGCGCACCGCCTCCACGGACATCGTCCACAACGCCTTGTAGTCGGCCTGGAACGGGTAGTCCCATCCGTCCTGGCCCGGCCAGAGTTTGACGTAGTCGCCGCCGAGCCGCCGCGTGAGGTCGGCGGCCTGACTGACCAGCTCGATGGCTTCGCGGCGCACCTTCGGGTCGGGGTTGGTGAAGCCGCCCCGGCAGAACGTACGCGTGTAGATCTCCGGAGTCAGGGCGATGGCCCGCAGGTTGTTGGCCTTGAGCGCGTCCTCGACCGCGGCGATGTCCAGGTCGGCCGGGTTGAAGGGGTAGTTGATGTCGACGACCGACAGGCTGCCGACCTGGCCGGCGGCGTCGATGGCCTCCAGGGTGGAGACCGGCGGCCCGTAGCCGTCGGTGGCGTAGCGGTCGCGGAACTGCCCGAAGTGCCACAGCCCGGCGCCGTACAGCGGTTCGGTCGCAGACTGGTCGGTCATGGTGTGCCTCCTGGAATCGACGGGTCGGATGAACGGGCCCGCGACACCGCCTGATGCCACGCGCCGAGCATGCGCCGGCGTTCGGCGGCGTCGTTGCGAGGAGAGAAGACGCGCACGGTCCGGTCGAAGTCCTCGAGCTCGGGCCAGGACCACAGCGCGGCGCCGAGGCCCGCCAGGTGCGCCGCGCCCAGCGCCGACAGGTCGGCGACCAGGGACTGGCGGACCTCACGGCCGCTGACGTCGGCCTGGATCTGCATGAGGGTGGGGTTGGCGGCGGCACCGCCGTCAGCCAGGAGCACCTGGTGGGGGCCTGCCGTGGCGACGACGTCCTCCACCTGGAAGGCGATCGACTCCAGCGCCGCGCGGGCGATCTGCGGCAGCCGGGTGCCCAGTGTCATGCCAGACAGGACGGCCTCGGCGTCGCTGTCCCACCAGGGGGCGGACAGCCCGCCGAAGGCCGGGACGAGATGCACGCCGTCGCTGCTCGCCGACGCGGCGAGATCGGCCAGCTCCTCGGGAGTACGGCCGACGACGTCGGCGAGCCAGCGCAGCGTGGATCCGCTGGAGCGGATGTTGCCCTCCACCGCGTGCGCGACGGCGTCCGGGCCGGTGGCCCACGCGACGGTCAGGCACAGGGCCGTACCGGCGACCGTGGTGTCGGGGCACAGAGCCATGATCGAGGAGCCGGTGCCGTAGGTCGCCTTGACCCGGCCCGGCCGCCATCCGGCGTGGGCGAACAGCGCGGCGTGCGAGTCGCCGAGGACGGCGGTGACCGGGACGCCGTCCGGCAGCGGCGGCAGGCCGCGTACGGCGGGGAAGGCGCCGGTGGAGGGCACGATGCGGGGGAGGACCTCGGGAGGGATTCCGAAGATCTTCAGCAGCCGGGGATCCCACCGGCCGGTGCGCACGTCCATCAGCTGGGTGCGGGCGGCGTTGCCGATCTCGATGACGTGCTCACCGCCGAACCGGCTGAGCAACCACGAGTCGACGGTGCCGAGGCACAGCTCTCCACGGCCGGAGCGGGTCCGGTCGGGGTCGGCGTGGTCGAGCAGCCAGCCGCCCTTGGCCGCGGAGAACATCGGGTCGAGGGGCAGCCCGGTGACCTCCCGTACCAGGTCCCCGAAGCCTTCGGCGGCCAGGCTCGCGCACCGCCCGGCGGTGCGCTGGTCCTGCCAGCCGAGGATGGGGGTGACCGGTTCGCCGGTGGCGCGGTCCCACAGCACCATCGACTCACGCTGGTTGCTGATGCCCACGGCGGCGACGGACCGGGGGTCGTGCCCGTCGAGGCACCGGCGGGTCGCGGCGACCACGCCGGCCCA
The DNA here is from genome assembly GCF_039541955.1 of Actinoallomurus oryzae. Taxonomy (NCBI): domain Bacteria; kingdom Bacillati; phylum Actinomycetota; class Actinomycetes; order Streptosporangiales; family Thermomonosporaceae; genus Actinoallomurus; species Actinoallomurus oryzae. Next base: position 275,380 of record NZ_BAABHF010000015.1, read on the forward strand.
GACCTCGGCCGGCGACTGCTCGACCCATCCCGGGCGCGGCTGCACCTGGCCGAGCGGCTCGGACGCCCGCGCGACGACCCGCCCGTGCCGATCGACCAGGAGCGCCTTGGTGGAGCTGGTGCCCTGGTCGATGGCGAGGATCACCTCATCGCGGGCCATCGCCGGCCAGCTGCCGGGCGGCGGCGGCGATGCCGTCCGCGGTGAGTCCGAAGTGGCCCAGCAGGAACTCGGTGCTGCCGGTCGGCGCGAAGGTGCGGGGGACCCCCAGGATCCTCATCGGGGTGGGCCGATGCTGGGCGAGCAGGCTCGCCACGGCCGCGCCGAGCCCGCCGGTGACGGTGGCCTCCTCGGCGGTGACGACCCCGCGCGTCTCGCGGGCGGCCCGCAGGACGGCCTCCTCGTCGAGCGGCTCGATGGAGGCCATGTTGATCACACGCAACCGGATCCCCTCCTCTCGCAGACGCGCGGCGGCGTCCAGCGCGCGTGACACGATCGCTCCCACGGCGATCACGGTCACATCATCGCCATCGGCGAGTTGCCGGGATCGCCCGGGTTCGAAGACTAGGTCGTCGGGGTTGACCGACGGAACGGCGAACCGGCCGATCCGCAGGTAGCTGGGGCCGTCGTACGAGGCCGCCCACCGCAGGGCGGCGCGTGTCTCGGCGGGATCGGCGGGGACGATCACGGGCAGGTCGGCGACGGCCCGGATCCACGACAGGTCCTCGATGGAGTGGTGGGTCGGGCCGAGCTCGCCGTACGCCATGCCGGGGCTCTGGCCGCACAGCACGACGTGGGCGTGGCTGTACGCGACGTCGGCCTTGATCTGCTCCAGGGCGCGCCCGGTCAGGAACGGCGCGGCGGCGCTGACGAAGGGCAGCATGCCGCCGTTGGCGAGGCCGGCGCCGACACCGACCAGATCCTGTTCGGCGATGCCGACGTTGATCAGCCGGTCGGGGAACTCCTCACGGAACCTCACCAGGTTGCTGGAGCCGACGGAGTCGTTGCAGACCACCACGACCCGCTCGTCCGCGCGGGCCATGGCGATCAGCTCGTCGGCGAAGGCCTTCCGGCAGTCGAACAGCGGCGCGGCGGCGACGGTGCCGGTCATCGGGCCAGCTCCTCGAACGCCGCGGTGGCCTGCTCGGCCGTCGGCACCTTGTGGTGCCACTCGACGCGGTCCTCCATGAACGACACGCCTTTGCCTTTCGTGGTGTGGGCGATGACGCAGACCGGCCGGTCGCCGGTGGCCGGGGCGAACGCGGCCAGCAACCGCCGGTGGTCGTGCCCGTCGCACTCGCGGACCTCCCACCCGAAGCTGACCCACTTGTCGGCCAGCGGCTCCAGCCGCTTGGTGTCCTCGGTGCGGGCACCCTGCTGCAGCCTGTTGCGGTCGACCACCGCGGTGAGCGCCGACAGCCCGTGGTGGCCGGCGGTCATCGCCGCCTCCCAGTTACTGCCCTCCTGCAGCTCCCCGTCGCCCAGGACCACGAACGTGCGGCGGGGGGAGCCGCTCAGCTTCGCGGCCAGCGCCACGCCGACCGCGACGGGGAAGCCGTGGCCGAGCGGGCCGGTGTTGGTCTCCACCCCCGGGACCTTGGTGCGGTTGGGGTGGCCGTTGAGCGGCGACAACGGCCCGGCGAACGTCTCCAGCGCCGACTCCGGGAAGAAACCGCACTGGGCCAGCACCGCGTACAGCGCGCCCGCGGTGTGGCCCTTGCTGAGGATGAACCGGTCCCGGTCGGCCGCCAGCGGGTCGCGCGGATCGATCGACAGCACCGCCCCGTACAGCGTGACCAGGATGTCGGTGACCGAGAAGTCGCTGCCGATGTGCCCGAGCCCGGCCCGCCGGATCATGGCCAGGTCGGTCTCGCGGACCTTGCGGGCCAGGTCGGCGAGCGTCGCGGCGACCTCGTCGGCATCGCTGCCGGCGAGCCGTCGCCGGAGCCGCAGATAGCGCTCCGCCTGGGCGCCGTCGGTAGTCAGCATGTGGTCCTTTCCCCGTTCAGGTGCCGTGCGGGCGCGTGGATCGGCGCGCCGTGTCGCCGGAGCGCTTCCGTCGTTGATCAGTGTTATTTATTCAGCTGCGATTAGCAATACGGTACGGCGACAGGTCGAGACGTGTCAACGTGCTGCGACGGGGCCGGAACCCGGTGATGGGACGCCGAGACGGTGGCCGGGGAGGGGCGAGGAGCGGCCGGTGGCGCGACCGGCGGCGACGGCCCGCGCCACCGGGCCGGTCGGCGGGCTGAGGGTGGGGGAGGGCGGACGGTGCCGCCGGGTCGGCCGGCGAGGTCGGGCCGGTGCGCGGCGGCGCCGGGTCGGTCCGCAGGTTGAAGGTGGGCGAGGGATGGACGGCGGGCGCCGGTGTACGGTGCCGCCCGGGCGGCGTACGCTCGCTCGCGCCGCCGGGTCAGTCCGCGGCTTGGAGGTCGGTCAGGGCCGACGGCGCGGCCAGCCACTGCGCCGTCTGCAGGTCGGTGATCAGGACGTTCACCCAGCCGCCGAGCAGCGCGGCCTGTACGGCGGTCTGCTTGCGGGTGCCGCCGGCGACGCCGACCCGGCGGGGGACCAGGCGCAGCGTCTCGGCCTCGATGCCCAGCACCCGCTCGTCGAGCTTGGTCTTCAGGTGCTCGCCGCGCTCATCGAAGAAGCGCATGCACACGTCGCCGATGGCCCCGGCGGCCTGCAGATCCGGGATCTCGCTCTCGGCGAAGGCGTTGCCGCTCTCGCGCAGCAGGGGAGACGGCTCGATGCTGCCGATGCCGACCAGCGCCATGGTCAGGTCTTCGCAGGCCGCCAGCGCCGACTGGATGTTGGGATCGGTGACGATCATCTGGCGCATGTCGCCGGAGGCGAGCAGCCCCGGCGCGGGCAGGTACACCGGCGTCGCGCCGGTCAGCGCGGCCAGCCGGCCGGTGATGCGGGTGGCCTGGGTCTGGGCCGTGACGTTCCCGACGCCGCCGATCATCTGGACGACCTTGTCGGCCACCGGCGTCGGCCGCGGGCTCATCGACTCGACGGTCGCGAGCAGCGTCGAACTCCACGATGACACCCCGATGCGCTCGCCGCCCATGAGCGTGGTCTCCAGATAGACCGCCGCCGCCGAGCCGAGTGCGCGCATCACCTGGTGCTCGTCGGCGTGGTCGCCCGTGTCGACGACGACGATCTCGCTGAGGCCGTAGCTCTGCTCGATCTGCTCCTCGATGTCGGCGTGGACGCCGCGCGGGGTGACGACGGTGGTGCGCACGATGCCGAGATCGACCGCCCGCTTGAGCAGCCGGGACACCCGCGGCTGGGAGATGTGGAGCTGCTCGGCGATCTGCGGCTGGCGCATGCCACGCTCGTGGTACATCCGCGCGACCTTGGTCAACAGCCGGATCTGATCCGATGGGACGTTGCTCAGGCCCATCACCTCGGGACCCTCAACCATGCCCAGCGCCCCTCCGTCCGTATCTCATCGTCGCAGACCTGCGGTGATGAGGGATCGACCGCATGCTCCGGCGCGCCTCGGGCCAGGCACGTGCGGACGCTCGACCATGGCGCCCGCGCCTGGGCAAAGAATACCCATTCACACCAGGCTGCTCAGGCGCACGGCGCGCGGGGCCGTACTCCGCGCGCCGGAGGCGCGTATCGGCCCACGGGTGACGCGAAGGCCGCCGACGACGGCAGAACGCCGTCTTTGACCTGGTTAGCCCGAGATCAGGTCGTAACGTTCGCATGGTTGACACCGAATTTCGGCTGCGTTAATTTCTCGGCATAATCAACGGAGCCTGAATATACATGCATCACATCTCGAGGGCGAGGCGATGGCTCACACAACGAGAGTCCGGCGCGGGGCAGTGAACCGCAGACTCGTGATACCGATCGTCGTGCTCGTGCTCGCGCTCGCCGCCTGCTCGAGAGTGCCCGGCATCTATGTTGTCGAGAAGCCCGGCAGCGCGGGCTCCGGCGCCGGCGGCGCGAAGAAGTTCGACGCCGCCTCGTACGCCGACGGTATCTGGAACTCCAAGGTCGTTCCGGCCGCCCAGCAGGGTGCGGTCGACGCCGCCACCCTTCTCCCCGCCCTCCGCGCCGACCAGCAGGGGGCCAGCGCCCGCTACGGCAAGCAGGCCGGCACCGGATCGCCGTACTCCTTCCTGGTCAAGGGTACGGGCACGGTCACCGGCACCAGCACCGGCAACGCGGTCGGCAGCATCCAGGTGCACGTCCCGGGCGTGGGAAAGACCGATGTGAACCTGGCCGTCGGTCCGGCCTTCGTCGGGACGGCCATCCGTGACGCGGTCGGCTTCATCAAGTTCGGCCAGTTCACCAACCAGATCGACTACGCCGACGCCGCGACCGCGCTCAACGCCAAGGTGAAGGCCACGGTCGTGGGCGGCGTGGACCTGAAGTCGATCAAGGGGAAGAAGGTCACCTTCACCGGAGCGTTCCAGCTCCTGGCGCCCTCCAGCGTCATGATCACTCCCATCACGCTGGCGGTGGCCTCGTGACACGCGACGCGAACGACGGCCCCGGCGTGCCCGGATCCGCCGACGCGTCCGGCGCGGACCCGGCCGAGGGACCGCCGGCGGTGCTGGTGGCCGAGGAGATCTCCAAGTCCTACGGCGGGGTGCGCGCGCTGCGCGGCGTGACGTTCAAGGCCCGCACCGGTGCCGTGAACGTGCTGGTGGGTGAGAACGGCGCGGGCAAGTCGACGCTGATGAAGATCCTCAGCGGTGCGGAGCAGCCCACGAGCGGCCGGATCCTGCTGGACGGGGAGCCGGTCGAGTTCCGTACCCCCCGCGAGGCCATGGCGTACGGGATCGGGATCATCCACCAGGAGCTCAGCCTCTTTCCGAACCTGAGCGTGACCGACAACATCTTCGCGGGCCGTGAGCTGCACAACCGGGCGCACCTGACCAGCGTCGCCGAGCAGCGCCGCCAGGCCAGGGCCGCGCTGGCCCGGCTGCGGCAGGACATCGACCCGGACACGCTCGTGGGCGACCTGCCGATCGGTACCCAGCAGCTGGTGGAGATCGCCCGGGTGCTGTCCCAGGACGTCCGCATCCTGATCATGGACGAGCCGACCTCGGCGCTGAGCAACGCCGAGGTCGACGTGCTGTTCGACGTGATGGACGACCTGCGAACGCAGAACGTCACGATCATCTACATCTCCCACAAGCTGGATGAGTTCCGCCGGATCGGCGACTACGTGACCGTCCTGCGCGACGGCGGGCTGGTGGCCGAGGCGCCGATGAGCCGGACCGACACCGCCTGGATCGTCCAGCAGATGGTCGGCCGGTCCCAGGAGAGCCTGTTCACCCGCCCGGAGAGCGAGGCCGAAGGCGTACTGCTGGAGGTCGAGGGTCTGACGGTCCCGGGCAACCCGACGCCGCTGGTCGACGACGTCAGCTTCCACGTCAAGGCCGGAGAGATCGTCGGCATCTACGGGCTCATGGGCGCCGGGCGGACCGAGCTGATGGAGGCCCTGATGGGCCTGCGCCGCCACACCGCCACCGCGATCCGGGTGGACGGCGGGCAGGCCGGCGACGACCGGGTCTCCGGCCGGCTGGCGCTCGGCCTCGCGCTGGTCCCCGAAGACCGGCAACGCGACGGCCTCGTCCAGCCGCTGTCGGTCCGCGCGAACGTGCTGTTGTCCACCCTGAGCAGGCTCACCCGGCACCTGTTCCTGTCCCCGGCGCGTGAGCGGCGGGTCGCCACGGAGCAGGTCAAGGATCTGCAGATCAAGGTGCCGGGGGTCGACGCCCAGGTCACCCAGCTCAGCGGTGGCAACCAGCAGAAAGTGGTGCTGGCCCGCGCGCTGCTGACCGATCCCAAGGTCCTGCTGCTGGACGAGCCCACCCGCGGCATCGACGTCGGCGCCAAGACCGAGATCTTCCGCATCATGAGCGGCCTGGCCGACAACGGTCTGGGCGTGCTGTTCGTCAGCTCGGAACTGGCCGAGGTGATGGGCATGTCCGACCGGATCCTCGTCATGGCCCGTGGCCGCATCACCGCCGACCTGCCCCGCGCCGAAGCGACCGAGGAACGGCTCGTCGGCGCCTCCGCCTCCACGACCGTCATGAAGGTGAACCCATGAGCGAACGTAGTGAGCGAATCGATGACACAGCGCCCATGGTCTCTCCCCCCTTCCCGGGGTTCCCGCGGAAACGCGAGCCTGCGGAGCGTTTTCGTGGGGCGGGGCGAAGGAGGGCTCATGAGCACCAGCGCTGAACACGACGTCACCGACAGCGCACCCGCCGAGACGGCCGCGCCGGCGTCGCGAGCGGGCCGTGGCGCGCAACTGGCGATGCTCTTCCTGCGGGGCCGCACGCTCATCGTCCTGATCGTCCTGGTGATCATGTTCAGCCTGATCTCCGGCGACTATCTGACCACGAGCAACCTGCTGCTGATGAGCAAGCACGTGTCCATCACCGGGCTGATGGCCATCGGCGTCACCTTCGTCATCCTCACCGGCGGCATCGACCTGTCGGTCGGCTCCGTCGCCGGCCTGGCCGGGATGATCGCGGGTGGGCTGCTGTACGAGGGCCTGAAACTGCCCGGCGGGGACACCCTGTGGTTCTCCGCCATCATGGTGATCGTCATCGCCGTCCTGGTCGGTGCCGTGGTCGGAGCGATCAACGGTCTGCTGGTCACCAAGCTCAAGGTGGCACCCTTCATCGCCACCCTCGGCGTCCTGTACGCCGCCCGCGGCCTGGCCGACCTGCGGAGCAACGGCGCCACCTACCCCAACCTCGCCGGGACACCCGCACGGCACAACACCGGTTTCTCCACCCTCGGCATCAAGAGCTGGCTCGGCGTGCCCGTCGCGATCTGGATCATGGTGCTGGTCGCGGTGGTGGCGATCATCGTCACCACGCGTACGCCGTTCGGCCGCCGCATCTACGCGGTCGGCGGCAACGAACGCGCCGCCGAGCTGGCCGGCATCCGCACCTCACGCGTGAAGATCGCGACGTACGTCATCTCGGGGGCGTGCGCCGCGCTGGCCGGGCTGGTGCTCACCTCCGAGCTCGGCGCCGCCTACCCCGACACCGCGACGACCTACGAGCTCAACGCCATCGCCGCGGCGGTGCTGGGCGGGACGTCCCTGACGGGCGGCAAGGGCACCATCATCGGCACGATCGTCGGCGCGCTCGTCATCGGGTTCCTCAGCGACGGCCTCGTCCTGGTCGGCGTCTCCAGCTTCTGGCAGCTCGTCGTCAAGGGGACCGTCATCGTGCTGGCCGTCGTCATGGAGCAGACGCAGGAACGCGTCAAGACCCGTATGACCACCTAGCGGCCCGTGCCGCACCCCTGAAAGCCCCATTCCCTGCCTGGAGTATCTCCGCCCGAAAGGAAGACCGGCCGTGCGTCGTCCCTCTAGCCGTAACCCCATCATCGGCTTCGCCGCCGTCACCGTCGCCGCCGCACTCACCCTGAGCGCCTGCGGCGACGACTCGAAGTCCTCCTCCGGCGGTGGAACCGCGGCCGCGGGCGGATCCAAGCTGATCGTGATCATCACGCCGTCGCCGGACAACGTGTTCTTCAAGGCCGAACAGCAGGCCGCCGACGCCGAGGCCAAGAAGCTCGGCTACACCACGCTGGTGCTGAGCCACGACGACGACCCGACCAAGCAGAGCCAGGAGATCGACACGGCGATCTCCCGCAAGGCCGCGGCCATCATCCTCGACAACGCGGGCGCGGACGTCACCGTCACCGCGCTGCAGAAGGCCAACAACGCCAAGATCCCCAGCTTCCTCATCGACCGGGAGATCAACTCGACCGGAGTCGCCAAGGCGCAGATCGTCGCCAACAACTCCCAGGGCGCCACGCTCGGCGCGCAGGAGTTCGCCAAGGACATGGGCCAGTCGGGGGAGTACTTCGAGCTGACCGGCAAGGAGACGGACACCAACGCCGGTGTGCGCTCCAAGGGTTACCACTCGGTCCTGGACCAGTTCCCCAAGATGAAGATGGTCGCCCAGCAGAGCGCCAACTGGGACCAGACCGAGGCGCTGCAGAAGGTGCAGACCATGCTGCAGGCCCACCCCCACGTCAAGGGCATCATCGCGGGCAACGACACCATGGCGCTGGGCGCGTGGTCGGCGCTGCAGGCCGCCAAGAAGACCAACGTGATCGTCACCGGCCTCGACGGCAGCCCGGACGTGGCCGCGTCCATCCTCAAGGGCGGCATCAAGGCCACCGTCCTGCAGCCGGCGGCGAAGATCTCCCAGATGGCCGTCGACCAGGCCGACAAGTACATCAAGTCGGGCTCCACCGGCCAGCCGGAGAAGCAGTCGGTCGACTGCGTCCTCATCAACGCCGACAACGCGGACAAGCTCAAGAACTTCTCGCTGACCTCATGAGAGACGCGGACGCGGATGAGTGTCACCGCGTCCACATGGTCGCCGGGTCCTCGGCCACGTCCAGCGACGAGGGCCCGGTGATCGTCCACGGCTGCGTCGCCTGCGGCTTCACCGACCCAACAGAATCGCCGACGACCCTCGGCTGGGAGACGACATCGGCGCGATGATCGCCGTGATGAGACCGTCGCGCCGATGACGTCCAGGGCGCCGCCCTGGACCCGGCCGGGTCGTGGTCATCGCATGGCCGTAGCCGCGAGCGGTGATATAACGTACTAGTCCGTACATTGGACACGGACAGAGACGCGGGCGCCGCGGAGGAGCGGGCATGCGCAAATCCATCGCCACGGTGTCGCTCAGCGGGCCGCTGGCCGGCAAGCTCACCGCCGCCGCCGATGCCGGGTTCGACGGTGTGGAGATCTTCGAGCCCGATCTGCTCTCCAGCCCGCTGGCGCCCGAGGAGATACGGGCCAGAGCGGCCGACCTCGGTCTGGGCATCGACCTGTTCCAGCCGTTCCGGGACTTCGAGGCGGTGCCGGACGACGTCCTCGGCGGCAACCTGCGCCGCGCCGAGCACAAGTTCGCGGTGATGGAACGCCTCGGCGCGGACCTGCTCCTGGTGTGCTCGAACGTCTCGCCCGCCGCGATCGCCGACGACTTGCTCGCCGCGGAACAGCTGCGTCTCCTCGCCGGCCGGGCCGCCGGGCACGGCATCCGCGTCGCCTACGAAGCCCTCGCGTGGGGCCGGCAGGTCGGCGACTACCGGCACGCCTGGCGGATCGTGGAGCTGGCCGACCACCCGGCCCTGGGCCTCTGCCTGGACAGCTTCCACATCCTGTCGCGAGGCTCGGACCCCGCCGGCATCGAGGAGATCCCGGCGGAGAAGATCTTCTTCCTTCAGCTCGCCGACGCACCGCACCTGTCCATGGACGTCCTGCAGTGGAGCCGCCACTACCGCTGTTTCCCCGGGCAGGGCGCCTTCGACGTGGCCGGCCTGGTAGGCCACGTCCTGCGGGCCGGCTACCGGGGACCCCTGTCGCTGGAGGTCTTCAACGACGTCTTCCGCCAGGCCGACGCCGGCCGTACCGCTCGTGACGCCATGCGTTCCCTGGTCGCACTGGAGGAGTCCGTCTCCGAGCGCCTCGGGCCGCGGGCGGCCGGCCTCGTCCCGCCGCCTGCTCCGGTCGTGCCGACCGGCTTCGCGTTCGCGGAGCTGGCCACGCCCGACACCGGGCGGCTGAGCGGGCTCCTCACCGCGCTCGGGTTCGCCCGTACCGGCGGCCACCCCACCAAACCGGTCGAGCTCTGGGAGCAGGAGCAGGCCCGCATCCTGCTGAACACCGGCGACCCGGCCAGCGCGACCGGTCCCGCGCTGGCCGCGGTCGGCCTGGAGACGCCCGATCCCGCGGGCGCGGTCAAGCGCGCGGAGTCGCTGCTCGCGCCGGTCCTGCCGCGGCGCCGCGGCCCACGCGAGGCGCCCCTGGACGCGATCGCGGCGCCGGACGGCACCGAGCTGTTCTTCTGCCGTACGGCGCGGCCGGACCATCCGAGCTGGACCGATGACTTCACCGAGGTGCCGAGCGACCCGGTGCCGTCCGCCGGGATCACCCACATCGACCATGTGGCGCTCACCCAGCCATGGCACTACTTCGACGAGGCGTCGCTGTTCTACCGCAGTGTGCTGGGGCTGCGGCCCGACGAGAGCCTGGAGCTCGCCGACCCGTACGGCCTGCTCCGCAGCCGGGCGGTGGCCGACCCGGACGGCTCCGTACGCATAGCGCTGAACGTGGCGTACGTCGGTTCGCAGCCGGGTGCGCCGCAGATCCCCTGGCAGCACGTCGCGCTGGGCAGCCGGGACATCGTGGCCACCGCGCGGCGGCTGCGCGCGGTCGGCGACCTGCTGCTGCCCATCCCCGCCAACTACTACGACGACCTCGAAGCCCGGCACGACCTGGGCGACGAGCGGCACCGCACCCTCCGCGAGCTCGGCCTGCTGTACGACCGCGACGACCACGGTGAGTTCCTCCACCTCTACACGAGGACCACCGGGCACGTCTTCTTCGAGATCGTGCAGCGCGTCGGGGGCTACCGAGGGTACGGAGCGGTCAACGCGCCCATCCGGCTGGCCGCCCAGCACGCCGGCTCGAACTGAGCCGGGACACATCGGTACGGCGGTTCCCCGGCGAGAGGGAGAATCGTGTACCGCAGGTGAAGACCCATCTCGTCCCCCGTGGAGTCACATGTCCTCGCAGCCCGCCACCGCCGCCTCGGAGGAACGCCGCCGCGACGCCGACCGCACCAGGGCCGAGATCCTCGAAGTCGCCCACCGCGAGTTCGCCCGGCAGGGATATGCCGGTGCCCGGGTGGATGAGATCGCCGCCCTCACGCGGACGACCAAGCGGATGATCTACTACTACTTCGGCGGCAAGGAGAACCTGTACATCGCCGTTCTCGAGAAGGCCTACGCCGAGGTCCGCGCCGCGGAGTCGACCATCGACGTCGAACACCTCGCCCCCGTGGAGGCGATCCGTACGCTGGCCGAGCTGACCTTCGACCACCACGACGCGCACCAGGACTTCATCAAGCTGGTGAGCATCGAGAACATCCACCGCGCCGAACACCTGCGGCGGTCCCAGACGCTGGTGAACCTCGGCACGCCGGTGACCGACCTGATCTCGCGCATCCTGGACGCCGGCCGGGCCGACGGCGACTTCGCCGCTCCCGCCGACGCCGTCGACGTGCACATGATGATCAGCTCGTTCTGCTTCTTCCGCATCGCCAACCAGCACACCTTCGGCGCGCTCTTCGGACGGGATCTGACCGCGCCGGAACACCGGGAGCGGCACCGGACCATGGTCGGCGAGATGATCGTCGCCTACCTCACCGGGGCGGGCGTGCGCCCGGAGTGATCCGGGCCCCGCGAAGGCGGGACGCCTCGTCCGTCAAGCGGTCCGGAAAGACTGACCAGCGGTCGTCCTCGTAAGGATGGATTGGGCCTTCCCTAGGCCTGACACTTCCCCTATAACTAACTCACTAGTTCGAACATTGAGAACCATCCGCCAGTCGCAGTCGGGACCGATGGGCGCGGGGTCCGTCGGTGCCGAGGCGGCGACCGTCGCCGGGGCCGGCCCGAGAGGCCTGCCGTGGCGCGGCCGTCCGCGCAGTGGTCTGACACGACCGTTCAGTGGTCCGGGAGGCTCGATGCCGCAGACACTCCTCAAGGCCGGAGACGATCTCGCGCAGGCCGCTGCGCCGGTGGCCGGGGAGTGGGGTGGTGAGGGGCCGCAGACCGAACGGGCCGGACCGCACCTGCGCCGCCCGGTCGGCCGGGCGCCCGTGGCCCGCCCCGCCGACGCCGCCGTCCGCGCCGCTGAGGAGGTCGGCGTCATCAGCTTCGCCGGCAGCGCGGAGACCGGCGACGCCGTCGCCCGGGCCGCGGGGGCCGGGCGGCTCGTGCTGGAGCTGGGCGGCGACGCGGCCACGATCGTGTGCGAGGACACCTCCCTCTGGGGTGAGCGCGTGTGAGGGCCGTCGCCCTGGTCTCCCCGGACACCGTGGCCGTCGTGGACGACTGGCCCGAACCGGTCTGCGGGCCGGGCGAGGTCGTCGTCGCCGTGCACGGCGTCGGGCTGTGCGGATCCGACCTGGCCGTGGTCGCGGGCCACCGCCCGGTGCCCGCCCTGCCCTGGGTGCTCGGCCACGAGGCGTTCGGCGTCATCGTCTCCACCGGCCGGGAGGTCAGCGACCGGCGTCCGGGTCAGCGCGTGGTGGTGGAGCCGAACTATCCCTGTCTGGCCTGCGGGCCCTGCCGCGCCGGCGTCACGTCGGGCTGCCGGGCGCGTCGTGCGGCCGGCATCTCCGAGCACGGCCTGCTGGCCGAGCGCGTCGCGGTCCCGGCCCGGTTCGCCTGGCCCGTACCCGGCTCGTGGGACGACGCCGACGTCGTCTGCGTCGAACCGCTCACCGTCGCGGTCGGCGCGGTCCAGGCCAGTGGCCTGCGAGCGGGCGATCCCTGCCTCGTCGTCGGCGCCGGGGCGCAGGGACTTCTCGTGTGCCTGGCGGTCCGGCAGGCCGGCGGGGTGCCGTACGTCGTCGAACCGCACGAAGGCCGCCGGGCGCTCGCGATCGAGGTCGGTGCCGAGACCGCGGCCGATGGCACGAGGTTCCCGGTCGCGATCGAGACCTCCGGCGTCCCCGATGCGTTCGAGGCCACGGTGGACCGCGTCGCCGACGGCGGCAGTCTCATCGTGGTCGGGCAGAGCAGCCGGCCCGCGCGGCTGTCCACGTTCACGCTGGTACAGCGGCGGCTCACCCTGCGGGGCCGCCTCATCTACGACCACCCCGGCGACTTCGCCCACACGATCGCACTGCTGCGCGACAACGACCTGCACCCGGGACGCGTGCTGCGCGCCCGGTTCGAGTTCACCGACGCCCCGGCCGCCTTCGCGCAGGCGTCCGATGTGCCCGGCAAATCCTGGATCAGCCTGTCCCGCACGGAGGATTCATGACCGTGGAGACCCGGTCGGCCATGGGCCGCCCCTCCGATGGCGCCGCGCGCGTGCCGGCGGCGCAGGCCCTCGTCGGCCGGCTGGAGCCGGCCGCCCCGGCGCCGTGCTGCTCAACGTGCCGATGGACCGGTTCTCCCGCCCGGTGCGGCCCATCCGCTGCCGGCCTCGGCGCCCGCCCTGCCCGCTGCGGACGTCGATCCCGCCGAGATCGGCCGGAACTACCCCGTGGAGCCTGACCCTCCAACCCCCACCACAGAGGTGACCCCCATGTCCCATCGTGTCGGTCCGACCAGGATCGGTCCTCGCGCGTTCGCCGCCGTGGCCATGGCCGCCGTCCTCGCCGGAGGCTGCGCGGCCCCCGGCGAGTCCAAGGACTCCGGCTCCAGCGGATCCGGTCCCATCAAGATCGCAGTCATCGACGCCCAGAGCGGGCAGCTGAGCTCGCTCGGCAAGTGGGAGTACAAGGGCGCCAAGCTCGCCGTCGACGAGTGGAACAGGGCCGGCGGCATCGGCGGCCGCAAGATCCGGCTCGACGTCTTCGACGACCAGGGCGACCCCACGGTGGGCACCACCCTGGCCCGCAAGATCGACAGTCAGAAGTACATCGCCATGCTCGGCACGGCCGAGAGCGCCGTCACGATCGCGATGGCCCCCACGCTCCGTCAGGCCGAGATCCCCAACATCGCCTCGGGCCAGTCGCCGGGGATGGTGGCGCTGAAGAGCCCCTTCCTGTTCCTCAACGGGCCGACCAGCACGACGTACGACGAGACGCTCGCCAAGTACCTCGTCGACGGTAAGAAGCTGAAGAAGATCGCGATGATCAGCAACAACGGCGCGTACGGCAAGGGCGAGCACGACGCGTTCCTCAAGGCGCTGTCCACGCGGGGGATCACGCCGGTGGCCGACGAGGTCGTCACGACCGACCAGAAGGACTTCAGCGCGCAGCTCACCAAGATCCGCCAGAAGCGGCCGCAGGTGGTCTTCATCGGCTCGGAGGAGGTCGAGTCCGGCCTGATCGTCAAGCAGGCGCGGGACCTGGGCGTCACCGCGCCCTTCGCGGGGGCCGCGCCGCAGGGCACGCCGGTGTTCCGCGACACGGCGGGCGTCGCCAACGTCGAGGGCACCATCGTCAGCTCGCCGTACCTCAGCAACGACACGAGCGACGCCACGAAGAAGTTCGCCGCCGCCTACCAGGCGGCCTACGGAGAGGAGGCCGAGTTGCACGGCGCGAAGGCCTACGACGGCGCGCAGATCCTGCTGACCGCGTTGAAGAACTCGAACGTCGCGACCGGCAGGAAGCTCGCCGACGCGATCCGGGCGGTGAAGTACCAGGGCCTGATGGGTGACTTCGCCTTCGACCAGACCGGGGTGGGCATCTCCGCCACCTCCATCGGGGTCATCAAGAAGGGGAACCTGGTCAAGGCCGAGGGCTGACGAACCATGCAGGTCTTCCTTCAGACGCTGATCGGCGGGCTCAGCCTCGGTGCCGTCTACGCGCTGGTCGCCATGGGGTTCTCCCTGGTCTACCGGACCATGGGGCTGGTCAACTTCGCGCACGCCGACGTCCTGATGATCGGGGCGTACACCGCGTCGACGTTCTACACCTCCACCCGGCTGCCGTTCGCGGTCGCCATGGTGGCGGCGATCGCCGTCACCGGCCTCATCGGGCTCGTCATCGAACGGGTGCTGCGTCCGCTGGAGAACAAGGACGTCACCCTGATGCTGATCGGCACGATCGGCTTCGGCATGGTCCTGCAGGCGGTCGCCATCCTCATCTGGGGTGCGACCGGGCGGGCCGTCCCCTCGCCGGTCAAGGCGGCGCCGCTGCAGGTGCTCGGGCTGCGGATCCGCACCTATGACCTGGTGGTGGTGGGCGTCGCCGCGGTCGCCGTCGTGCTGCTCGTGGCCTTCCTGCAGCGCACCAAGCGCGGGGCCGCGATGCAGGCGGTCGCGATGGACCACGAGGCGGCCACCGCGGTCGGCATCCACGTCGGGCGCAGCAACGCGATCGCGTTCGCGATCGGCGCCGGGCTGGCGGCGCTCGCCGGCGGCCTGGTCGGCCCGATGCTGTACGTGAACCCGACGATGGGCGGCACGCTCGGCATCAAGGGATTCGCCGCGGCCATGCTCGGCGGCTGCGGCAACATCCCCGGCGCCGTCGTCGGCGGCCTGGCCATCGGCGTCCTGGACTCCTATGCCGCCGGGCACTTCCAGGGCTACTCCGAGCTGGTGGTGTTCCTCGTCTTCACCGCGATCATCATGATCCGCCCGACCGGCCTGTTCGGCGAGACGACGGTGAGCCGCGCATGAGCCTTCCGCACCGACGTCTCATCCGCCCGGCGGGCCTCGTGGCGCTCGCGGTGGTGGCCTGGGCCCTGCCGTACGGGCTGGGCGGCTACGCCATCCACGTCGTCGACATCGCGCTGGTCTTCGCGCTGCTGGCGGTCGGGATGGGTCTGGCCATGGGCATCGCCGGCCAGATCAACCTGGCGCAGATCGCCTTCTTCGGCGTGGGCGCGTACGCGACGGCGATCCTGACCACGCGGAACGGTCTGGGGTTCTGGCCGGCCGCGGTGCTCGCCGTGCTCGCGACCGCGCTGATCGGCCTGCTCGTCGCCGTCCCGGCGCTGCGCATGCAGTCGCACTACCTGGGCATCGTCACGCTCGGCCTGGCCCTCGGCTTCATCAACTGGACCACCAACGCCGAGCCGGCCGGCGGCGCGGACGGCATCTCCGCGATCCCGGTGCCACCGCTGTTCGGCGTCGACCTGTCGAGCGAGTACCTCTACTACTACCTGGAAGTGGTGGTGTTCGCGGTCGCACTGGCGTTCGGCCTGTTCGTGGTCCGCACCTCGCTCGGCCGCCGGATGCGGGCGATGCGCGACGACCCGCTGGCCGCCGGAGCGGTCGGCGCGCAGATCCCGCTGCTGCGGATGACCGCGTTCCTGCTCGCCAGCGTGTACGGGGGAGTGGCGGGCGTGCTGTACGCGGGTCTGGTCCGCTTCGTCGCGCCCGACACCTTCAGCATCGCCAACATGTTCCTGCTGCTGGCGATGGTCGTCATCGGCGGGCGGCAGAGCCTGGTCGGCTGCGTCATCGGCGCCGTCGGCCTGTCGCTCATCCGCGAGCAGCTCGTGGACCACCCCACGTACGCCCAGCTGGGCTTCGGCGTCGTCGTGGTCGGCATGGTCGTCTTCGCGCCCACCGGCCTGGCCGGGATCCCGGCGCGGCTGCGCGGAGTGCGGGCCCGGCGGCGGGGCTCGGCCGTACGCGCGGCGCTGCGGCCGTTCGAGCCGTACGAGCCGGCCGGTGAGACGGAGGAGGACGACGGGACACCGATCCTGGAGGTCCGCGAGGTCGGCAAGCGGTTCCGGGGGCTGAGGGCCCTGGACGGGGTGTCGCTGACCGTGCGCCGCGGCGAGATCCGGGGCATCGTCGGGCCCAACGGCTCGGGCAAGACGACGCTGTTCAACGTGGTCAGCGGGTTCTACCGCGCCTCGGCCGGGCAGGTCGCCCTGGCCGGGCGGCCCGTGTCCGGCGCCCGCCCGTACCGGCTGTCCCTGCTCGGCCTGGCCCGCACCTTCCAGAACCTGCGGCTGTTCACCGACCTGACGGTCAAGGACAACGTGCTGGTCGCGCTGGACCGGACGCGGACGCGGGCGATCTGGCGGTACGTCCTGTGGCCGGTCGCCATCTGGCGGCGGGAACGCCGGCTCGATCATGCGGCCGACGGGCTGCTGGCCCGCTTCGGGCTGACCGAGTTCGCCGCGATGCGGCCGAGCTCCCTGCCGTACGGGATCCAGCGCCGGATCGAGATCGCCCGCGCCATGGCGGGGTCGCCGCGGCTCCTGCTGCTGGACGAGCCGGCCGCCGGACTCAACGGTGAGGAGGTGCGGCAGCTCGCCGAGATCGTCCGCTCCATCCGCGACAGCGGTGTCACGGTCGTGCTCATCGAGCACAACATGGGCCTGGTCATGTCGCTGTGCGAACGCGTGACGGTGCTGGCCGGCGGCTCGGTCATCGCCGAGGGCACCCCGGCCGAGGTGGTCGGCGACCCCAAGGTGATCGAGGCCTATCTCGGAGACTCGGCAATGGCCGACCTGCCCCTGCCGGAGGTGACGCAGTGAACGAGCCCGGGACCGCACCGGCCCAGGCCACGACGGCGGGCGGCACGCTCGCCGTGGAGGGGCTGTCGGTGCACTACGGCGGCGTCCGCGCGGTCCGGTCGATCGACTTCACCGTGGCCCCCGGCCAGGCGGTCGGCATCATCGGCGCCAACGGAGCGGGGAAGACCTCGACGCTGAAGGCGCTGATGGGCCTGGTGCCGCGCAGCGGGCGGATCCGGTTCGGCGACACCGACCTGACCGCGGTGCGGCCGCGGGACGTGGTCCGCCACGGCATCGGGTACGTCCCCGAGGGCCGGCACGTCTTCGCCGGCCTGACGGTCGAGAGGAACCTGCTGCTCGGGGCGTACACCCGCCCGTGGCGATCCGAACGGACCCGGCGAGCCCTCGGTGAGGTGTACGAGCTGTTCCCGGTGCTGCGGGAGATGCGCGGCCGGCTCGCGGGCGCGCTGTCGGGCGGCCAGCAGCAGATGCTGGCGGTGGGCCGCGCGCTCATGACCGAGCCGAGGCTGCTGCTCCTCGACGAGCCGTCGATGGGGCTGTCGCCCAAGCTCGTCGAGGACATCCTGGCGGTGCTGCGCCGGCTGGGCGAGGAGGGCCTGAGCCTGCTGCTGGTGGAGCAGAACGCCAAGCTCACCTTCGAGGCGACGAGCGACTGCCTGGTCATGGAGAACGGCGAGGTCGTCATGACCGGCACCTCCGCCGAGCTGCGCGACGACGTCCGCGTCCGCCGGATATACCTGGGCCTTTGAACGCGCCGCCGTCGTGGCACCGGCACCGGCCGACCGGGCAGGGGAGTCGTGAATGTCGCGGGGGGCTGTCACAGATCCGGGGGCCGTGTGGTCTTAGCTGGTGACCGGGGGCAAGTGGTGCTTCCCGGCGTCCAGGGAGGCGTTTCATGAAGTTCGTGATCATCGGCGGCACCGGTCTCATCGGGTCCAAGGTCGTGGCGGGCCTGCGTGAGCGGGGGCATGAGGCGGTGGCGGCGGCGCCGAGTACCGGCGTCAACACGCTCACCGGCGAGGGGCTCGCCGAGGTCATGACCGGTGCGTCGGTCGTGGTTGATCTGTCCAACTCCCCGTCGTTCGAGGACGGCCCGGTGCTGGAGTTCTTCCAGACCTCGACCCGGAACCTGCTGGCGGCCGAGGCGGCGGCGGGCGTGGGGCACCATGTGGCACTGTCGGTGGTGGGGGCCGAGGACCTTCCCGACAGCGGGTACCTCCGGGCCAAGGTCGCCCAGCACCGGCTGATCGAGGACTCGTCGATCCCGTACACGATCGTGCAGGCGACGCAGTTCTTCGAGTTCGTACGGGGTATCGCGGACTCGGCCACCGAGGGTGACACGGTGCGGATGGCGCCGGTGTCCTTCCAGCCCATCGCGGGTGAGGACGTGGCCCGGGCGGTCGGCAAGGCCGCGCTGGGCGAGCCGGTGAATGGCCGGGTGGAGGTCGGCGGGCCGGAGCGGTTCCGGATGGATGAGTTCTTCCGGGACGCCCTCGCGGCCTGGAACGACCCGCGCGAGGTGGTCACCGACCCGCACGCCCGCTACTTCGGCACCGAGCTGAAGGAGCGTTCCCTGGTGCCCGGCGATGACGCGCCTCTGGGCGAGATCCGGTACCGCGACTGGCCCGGCCGCGTTCCCGCCGCCGAATAACGTAGTGGAGGCACGCTGATGTCGGACAGCACACGGCAGAACAGATCGAACGCGTGGCAGACGGCTCTCACCACGCTGCAGGAGGTCTCACCACCCTTCATCCCCGCCGGAGCGCACGCGATGACCGTGGTCGTCGAGTACCCGCCCGGCGACCCCGGCGCGCCGCCCCACCGCCACTCCGGCCCGGCCTTCGGGTACGTCCTGGAGGGGGAGATGCGGTTCGAGCTCGAGGGCGAGCCGGAGCGGGTCGTGCGCGCGGGCGAGGTGTTCTGGGAGCCGGGCGGTGACGTCATCCACTACCAGGACGGCAACAACCGCGACGACGGCCCGGTCCGCTTCACCGTCACGATGCTCTGCGAGCCCGGCAAGCCGATGCTCACCGTGGTGGACGACGAGGAACTCGCCCAGCGCGCGGACCGCCGCGCCCCTCGACCGGAAGGACGTTCATGAGCACGCCTGGCGACGACGGCTCGATGCACGAGCTGGAGATCGAGGTCAGGGAGGAGCTCGTCCTGACCGAGTCCAACGGCCCGGAACAGGAGGCCGACCTGCCGGTCAGCGCGTGGCTGTACGACCCGGTGGACGCCGAGCGCGAGCGGACCATCCTGCGGGACCTGCTCGGCGCGGTCGAGGGTCTGGAGAACGACCAACGGCACGGGAACGCGGGTGACTGACGCGGGCGCGCGTGCGGCCGGCCCCCTGCGCCTTCCCGCACGGCTCGAAGCCTCGATCAAGGCGGCTGCCGACGAGATGGACGCCACGCGTGACGTCCCGGCGACATTGCTCGCCGAGCTTCGCGACGCGGGGGCGTTTCGCCTGCTCACGCCGAGGGAGCTCGGAGGGTTCGAGGTCCCGCTGAGGACCGTTCTGGAGGTGTACGAACGGTTCGGGCGCCTGGACGCGTCGGTGGCCTGGATCGTGTGGAACGCCAACTGGGGTTTCCTCGGCGCGCTGCTGGAGGAACCCGGCGTCGCCCGGCTCTGGAACGCGGGCTCCGAGCCGGTCTTCGCGAACTCCGGCATGCCCGGGACCGCGGTCACCGTCAGCGGCGGATACCGCGTTTCGGGTGGCTGGAGACTCGTCAGCGGGATCAACGGCGCGGACTGGCTCGTCGTCGCCGCCGTCATCACCGACGACGGTGCGCCGCGCATCACGGAGGCCGGCACCCCGGATGTGCGGTTGTTCGTCCTTCACCGGGACCAGCTATCGGTGAAGGACACCTGGCACGTCAGTGGCCTGCGCGGCTCCGGCAGCAACGATGTTCTCGTCGACGACGCCCTGGTTCCGGACGAGCTGGTGGCGCGCATCGACGTGCCGGCCCGCATCCGGCGGCCGCTTTACCAGGGCTTCATTCCCGCTCTGGTGTTCCCGGGATGTACGGCGATCGTCCTCGGCGTGGCGCAGGCCGCGATCGACGAGACCGTCGAACTGGCGCGGTCCAAGAAGACGCTCACCGGGGGCGTACTCGCCGACGGTGCACACGCCCAGGCGGTCATCGCCCGGACGGAAGCGAGTCTTCGGGCCGCCAGGCTCCTTCTCCTTTCCGCCGCGGAGGCCATGGACGAGGTCGGGGCGAACGGCGAGGCCGTCACGCTGGAGCAACGAGCCGCTCTGCGGGCCGCCATGAGCCACGGCGCCCAGGTGAGCCGCGAAGCGCTGGCCGCCATGTACGAGCTGGGCAGCTCGTCCTCGCTCTACCATGGGAGCCCGGTCGAGCGGCTGTTCCAGGACGGCATGGTGGCGCTTCAGCACGCCAACCACTCCGCCGCCTTCTTCGAGGCTGCGGGGCGTGTCCGTCTCGGCAGGGGCCCGGGAATGGCCCTGTTCTGACGGCACGCTGTTCGGCCTCCGTACGTACCGGCCGGCCGCGCCCCGGAACCATCGCCCGCTCGGGCGGGCCTCCGGGGCGCGGCCGGGCCGTCAGCGCTGGATCGACTTCGTCTCCAGGAACTCCTCAAGGCCGAGCCGGCCGAACTCCCGGCCGTTGCCGGACTGCTTGTAGCCGCCGAACGGGGCCAGCGGGTTCCACTCGCCACCGTTGACGTCGACCTGACCGGCGCGTAGCCGCCGGGCGACCTCCAGCGCGTGCCCGGGTTCGCCGAAGATGCCACCGGTGAGTCCGTACATCGTGTTGTTGGCGATCTCGACGGCCTCGTCCTCGTCCCGGTACGGGATGATCGTCAGCACCGGGCCGAAGATCTCCTCCTGCGCGATCGCGGAGTCAGGGTCGACGCCGGTGAAGATCGTCGGCCGTACGTAGGCGCCCTTCTCCCGGCCCTCCGGCCGTCCCGGGCCGCCGAACACAGGCTTCGCGCCGTCGGCGATGCCGCGTTCGATGTAGCCCTCGACCTTCTGCCGGTGTGCCTCGGAGGCCAGCGGGCCGACCCCGGTGGTCTCGTCGTTCGGATCGCCCACGGTGTACCGCGCGGCGGCCGCGACCGCCAGTGCCACGATCTCGTCGTGCCGCGCCCGCGGAACGAGCATCCGCGGCCACGCGCCGCAGACCTGGCCGCCGTTGACGAACACCCGCTTCAGTCCGACCTCGACCGCCTCGGGCAGGTCCGCGTCGTCCAGGATCACGAGGGCGCCCTTGCCGCCGAGTTCGAGCGCCACCCGCTTCACCGTCTCGGCGGCGACCGCGGAGATCCGCCGGCCGGCCCGGGTGGAACCGGTGAAGGAGATCATGTCGATGTCCGGGTGCGCGGACATCGCCTCGCCGACGACCGGACCGGTGCCGTACACGACGTTGAAGACCCCCGGCGGCAGGCCCGCCTCGGCGGTGACCTCGGCGAGGATCCGCGCCGTCAGCGGCGCCGCCTCCGACGGCTTGAGCACCACGGTGTCACCCGCGATCAGAGCGGGCGCCACCTTGGACATGATCTGCTGGAGCGGGAAGTTCCATGGGGTGATCGCGCCGACCACTCCGATCGGCTCATGGACGATCAGTGAGTTCCCGGCCTCCTCGGTCCAGGCGAAGTCCGCGGCGAGGTCGGCGAAGGACCGCGCGACGAGGATCGGGAAGCCGGCCTGGGCGGCCCGGGACAGGGTGAGCGGGGCGCCCATCTCGGCGGTGATCACACGGGCGATCTCCTCGACCCGGGCCTGCAGGCCGTCGGCGATGCGCCGTACGACGGCGGCGCGGTCGGCCGGGGCCGTCGCGGCCCAGCCGGGAAAGGCGGCCCGCGCGGCGGCGACGGCACGGTCCACGTCCGCGGGCGTGCCCGCAGGGGTCTCGGCGACGACCTCCCCATTCGCCGGATTCACGACTTCGATTGTCTCGGCGGATCCGGCGGGCGTGACCTCGCCGTCGATCCAGTGGCCGGTCGGTGTGTCTGTTCGTTCGGTCATGCTTCAAGTCTTCGAACTCCGGATCGGCCGAAGCCAGGTACACACGATCCGCGGATACGCCCGGCGACCGGAGGCCGGCGGTGCCCGCTCGTCCAGGGACGATCGATCCCTGGACGACGGGCTCACCCGTGCCGCACCGTGGTGTGATGACAACGGGCGGAATCGTCGGGGAAGCAGCGCTGACCAGGGCGTTGTTCACACCGTACGGGCGGTCGCCGGCCGCTCGCCGTGCCGTCCGGCGCCTGGCCGGATCCGTCGCCGGCAGGGACGAGAAGGAGACTGCTGCCATGGACCGGGCTCGACTCGCGGAGTTCCTGCGCACCCGCCGGGAGGCGCTGCAACCCGAGGACGTCGGGCTGCCTCGGGGACGGCGGCGGCGTACCAAGGGACTGCGCCGCGAGGAGGTCGCCGCGATCAGCGACATGTCGACCGACTACTACAGCCGGATCGAACAGCAGCGCGGCCCGCGCCCGTCCGAGCAGATGCTCGCCGCGATCGCCCGTGGCCTGCGGCTCTCCCTTGAGGAGCGGGACCATCTGTTCCGCCTCGGCGGGTATCCCGCGCCCCGGCGGGTGGCGCGCGCCGACCACATCAACCCGGGCATGATGCGCATCTTCGACGGTCTTGAGGAGACGGCCGCCCAGGTGATGAGCAGCCTCGGCGAGACGCTGAGACAGACGTGGCTCGCCGGAGCCCTGCTGGGGGACCAGACGGCCTACACCGGGCTCGCACGCAGCCTGCACTATCGGTGGTTCACCGACCCGGAGTCCCGGCGGATCCATCCCGAGGACGACCATCCCTTGCACAGCCGCCTCATCGCGTCCGACCTGCAGCGCGCGTACACACGCGACGGCAGGGACTCCCGCGCCGGCGCCATCGTCGACGCGCTCCTCGCCGGCAGTCCCGAATTCGCCGCCCTCTGGCGCGAACATCCCGTGACCGGACCGTACTGCGCCGCGAAACGCATCCAGCATCCGCGACTCGGGCTGCTCGAGCTGCACTGCCAGATCCTGGTGGACCCCGACCAGTCCCAGTCGCTCCAGGTCTTCACCGCCACGCCCGGCAGCGAGAGCCACGAGAAACTCCGGCTCCTTTCCGTCATCGCCGGTCAGGGCATCTGACGGGGCGCGGCATCGGTGGGCGGTCCCGCGCCGGGAGTCTCCCCGGTGGTGGCCGGGGGCTCCCGGCGCGGCGGTGGGCGGGTCAGGAGCCGAAGACCTGGAACTCCCAGAGCGAGTAGCCGTACTGGGTCGACCGCACGGTTCCGTACATGCGGATGTAGCGGGCGGAGGCGGTGATGCCCACGCTCTGGGTCCCTCCGGTTCCGGTGGTGGTGGAGTAGACGGGGGTCCAGTTCTTCGCGTCGCTGGAGACCTGGAGCTGGTACGCCTTGGCGTACGCGGTCTCCCAGTTCAGCGTCACCTTGCAGAGGGAGCGGGTGCTCCCGAGGTCGACCTGGAGCCACTGCGGGTCGCTGAAGGCCGACGACCATCGGGTGCCCGGGTTCCCGTCGACGGCGTCCTGCGCGGGGAAGGCCACCGACTCGGTGGACGACGCCGTGGCGGTCTTCCCCTGCGCGAGGTTCGTCGTCGAGCAGCCCCTGGCGGAGTTCACGGTCCAGGTGAAGGAGGCCGAGCCGGTGGCGCCGGTGGTGTCCCTGGCGGTCACCGTGACGTTCGAGGTGCCGGTCGTGGTCGGCGTGCCGGAGATCAGTCCCGTGGAGGAGTTGATCGACAGACCGGCGGGCAGGCCGCCGGCGCTGTAGGTGAGGGTCTGGCCGGACGCCGAGTCGCTCGCGTGGATCTGCAGGCCGGCCGCCGTGCCGACCGTGGACGTCTGGTCGCCGGGGTCGGTCACCGTCACGGTGTTGCCGGTGCCGCCGCCGGTCGGCAGTGTCCACTGCTGCTGCGCCGATCCGGTGCAGGTCTCGATGTCGAGCCGCGCGCCGGTGTTGCCGCCGGGATCGGTCAGGCACAGGCCGGAGTTGGGGTTGACCAGCTCGCCGCCGTTCTGCTGCCTCCAGACCTGGGCGTTCGTGCCGTTGCACGGATACCAGTCGACGTTGGTTCCGCTGGCCGTCCCGGCGCTGACGACGTCGAGACAGCCGCCCTGCACGCGTACCGTGTCGTCGCTGTACGGCGACCAGGTCTGGCCCGCGGCACCGTTGCAGGAGCTGACGCCGATGGGGTTGCCCTCGGTGTTCAGCGAGTTCTGGTTCGTCAGGCACAGGCCGCCCAGGCCCTTCACCGTGCCCGTCCCGGTGGCGGTCGCGGTGGGCGTGGAGTCGCCGCCCTGCTCGTAGACGGCCACGTACGCGACGCTCATCGAGGCGCCGGACGTGGTGGCGGAGGTCGGCGTGGTGCAGCCGCAGATCCCGTCGGGGTAGTTGCCGCCCATCGCGAGGTCCCAGATGATGAAGAACCCGTGGTCGATGGCCTGCTGCCAGGCCGTCGTGCCCACCGACGCCTCGGTGATGGTGCTCTCCACCGTGCCGTCCATCAGGAACTGCAGGGACTCGGCGCTCGTGTTGGTGCGGTCGATGATCACCGTGTAGGTGTGGTAGCCCGTCTGGCAGGTCGAGCCGGCGTTCGGGCAGGCGATCAGCGGGTGGCCGGGGCTGGTGGCCGAGGTGTGGAGCGTCTGCGAGGCCTGGTTGAGGCCGTTGACGTCCTCCATCATGTCGATCTCACCCGAGGTGGGCCATCCGCCGCCGGCGCGCATCGGCGAGCCCAGCGCCCAGAACGCGGGCCAGTACCCCAGCCCGCCTGCCGGGTTCGGCTGCTGGATCGACGCCGTCATCTCCAGCTTGCCGCCGGGCGGGGCCTGGAAGTCCTCGCGGGTGCTCTCCAGCCGTGCCGAGGTCCAGGTGCTCCCGTTCTTGAGGGCCTTGAGCACCAGATGGCCGTTCCCGTCGAGGAAGGAGTTGGCGGTCGAGGCGGTGGTCTGCTCGATCTCGCCCGTGCCGTAGCCGGTGCCGATGTCGTAGAACCAGTTCGCCGACGAAGGAGGCGAGCCGGCGGGCCCGGCGAAGTCGTCGCCGAACACGGTCGTCCACCCGGCCGGGGGCGGCGGCACGGTGTCGGCGTACGCGGCGGGGGCGCCGGCGACGGCCGTGGCCAGGACGGCGCTGAGGTAGGCGCCGAGCAGTGCCGTCACCGCCAGGACCGCCCGGCGGCGGAGCGGCCCGGAGCCGGGACGGCGCCGCGGAGCGCCCTGGGCGATGCGGGGCAGAGGATGTTCCCGGACGGTGAACGGGGAGCGGATGATGATCCGCGTCATCTCCCCTGCTCTGCCGATCCGGGTCCGTCGAGGTGGTGGGGCTGAGGCCGATGACATCTGGGGTCTCCCGAGTGGCGAGGCGGAGGCATGTCAGAGAGCGCTCTATCGGCCGTAGATTCGACTTATTCACGCCTTGTGTCAAGGTTAAAATTAAGTACCCATCCCACTCGACTCCCGCCCGGGTCGCGGTGTCTCGCCGAAGACGGGAAGATGTCGGAGCGGCGGCGCGGAGAGGGTGACCGGTGCGGGTGTTCAACAGACGGTTCGCAACGGCGACAAGGCGGCTCGGACACGCCGAGACCGCGGTGCGGCTGGCCGGGGTGTACGCGCTGGCCGCTCTGGCCGACGACTGGCCGGACGGCCGGCAGACCTGCATCGACGAGCTGTGCGCCTACCTGCGGACACCCTACGGGCCTCCCCCGGAGGCCGACCCTCCGGCCGCCGAACAACTGGCGTTCGGCGGCAGGCAGGAGGTCCACCACGCCGTCATCTCGATCATCACCGCGCACCTTCGCGAGAACGCCCGGGTCTCCTGGCGAGGCCATGACTTCGACTTCACCGGTGTCCGCTTCGACGGAGGCGACTTCAGCCGCGCGGAGTTCTCCGGCGGCACCGTCGACTTCACGGGCGCCGTGTTCTCCGGCGGCACCGTCGACTTCACGGGCGCCGTGTTCTCGGGCGCCACCGTCGACTTCACCGGCGCCGAATTCTCCGGTGCCTCCCTCGACTTCACGGGCGCGACGTTCTCCGGCGGCACCCTCCACTTCGTCGCCGCGGAGTTCTCCGGCGGCGCCGTCCACTTCGGCGGCGCGACGTTCTCCGGAGCCACCCACTACTTCGTCACCGCGGTGTTCTCCGGTGCCTCCCTCGACTTCGCCGGCGCGACGTGTTCCGGCGGCGTCCTCGACTTCGCCGGCGCGGAGTTCTCCGGCGGCACCGTCCACTTCACCGGCGCGGAGTTCTCCGGCGGCATCATCGGCTTCGTCGGCGCGGAGTTCTCCGGCGCCACCGCCCACTTCAACGACGCGGCGTTCTCCGGCGGCACCCTCGACTTCACCGACGCGACACTGTCCGGCGGCACCCTTCACTTCACCGACGCGGAGTTCTCCGGCACCGGCGTCGTCTTCACCGGTGCGACGTTCTCCGGCGGCACCGTCGACTTCAGCGACGCGACGTTCTCCGGCCGCCGGGGCGGCCTCGGCAAGGACATCGCCACCGATCCGCCCGCGGGGCTACTGCTGCCTCCCGCATAGCCCCTCGAGGTCACGCGCGGCGGCCCGTCATCCCACGAGGCGCAGCGCCCCGGGCGTGAGGTCCTCGCGGGTGGGATAGCCGTCGACCGCCATGATCAGGTCCGCCTCGGCCAGCAGCGAACGCAGCACGTGGACGACGCCGTCGACGCCCCCGACCGCCAGCGCGTAGGCGTACGGGCGGCCGATCCCCACCGCGGTGGCGCCCAACGCCAGCGCCTTGATGATGTCGGCGCCGCCGCGTACGCCGGAGTCGAACAGGACCGGGAGCCCATCGGCGGCGTCGAGCACGTCGGGCAGGCACTCCAAGGAGGTCAGCCCTCCGTTGGCCTGCCGCCCGCCGTGGTTGGAGCAGTAGACGGCGTCCACGCCGTGGTCCTTGGCCCGGCGGACGTCGTCGGGGTGGCAGATGCCCTTGACCATCAGCGGCAGGTCGGTCCGCGCCCGGAGCCAGTCCAGGTCGTCCCACCTGAACGGTCCACCGAAGATAGGCAACGTGCGCACCGCCGCCTCGGTGGCGTCCTCGCCGGGCCGCAGCCTCTTCCGGAACACCGGGTCGCTGGTGTAGTTGCTCAGGCACCCGCTGGGCACCTGCGGGTAGTTCGAGCCGCGCAGGTCACGGGGCCGCCAGCCGGTGACCCAGGTGTCCAGGGTGACGGCGATGCCCTTGAAGCCCGCCGCCTCGGCGCGGCGCACCAGGCTCGCGGCCATGTCCCGGTCCGGCGGTGTGTAGAGCTGGAAGAAGCCGGGTGTGTCGCCGAGGACCGCGGCCACGTCCTCCATCGGATCCGCCGACAGCGTCCCGGCGAAGAACGGCACACCGGTGCGGACGGAGGCCCGCGCGCAGGCGAGGTCGCCGTGGCCGTCCTGGGCGCACACCCCGATCACCCCGATCGGCGCCATGAACACCGGCGAGGGGAACGTCGTCCCGAACAACTCGATCGACAGGTCGCGGTCGGTGGGCGCGACCAGCATGCGTGGGTACAGGCCCCAGCGCTTGAACGCCTCGCAGTTGGCCCGCTGGGTGTGCTCGTCACCGGCGCCACCGGCCACGTACTCCCAGACCTTGGGCGGCATCGCCGCCGCCGCACGCTCCTCCAGATCCGCGAACCCGATGGGGTGCTGCGGCTGATGCCCGGCCTGGCCCTGGGCGTACAGCTCCTCTTGGTACTCGGCAAATGCCGCCACAATCTGCGTGCTACCCCCGCGATCGGTGCGCCAATCCGCTCACGCGGCAGGCTCCCGCCCCGGAGCCGCCACCCTCCCGGCGGCGGTCCGGTCCACGTCGGGCGGGTCAGCCCGAGCAGGTGAGCACGGGGTCGGCCCAGTCGCCGTGGTCGTTGCCGTTGCCGTCCCCGGCGTCGCCGACGATCAGGTCGACCACCTGGCCGCCGGTGACCGGAACGTCGATCGAGACGGCCGGTGTGGAGCCGGTGACGGTGGGCGTGGTGATCAGCGTCTTGCCGTCGAGTACGACGCTGAACGTGACGCTTCCGCTGTCGCCCTTCTCGTCGTCCATGCCGACGGTCGCGGTGAACCTGCTGCACGTGCCGCCGAGGTAGACCGCGACGTCGCTGACCGCGTTGGTGCCGAGTCCCTTGGCGTACTCCGTGCCGTCGATGGTGATCCGGTGACCGTCGCCGGCGGGCTGCTCGCCGACGCTGGTGTCCCGCTCGACCGGGCCCCAGCCGTTGGTCGACCCGAGCCAGGACAGGTCGCTCACCTGGTCCTTGCCGGCCGGCGGGACCGGGGGTGTCCGGCCGACGATCCGCTCGTCGGTGAAGGTCCGCCGCCTGCCGTTCTGGGTCATGGTCGCGGTGGCCGTGATCGGGACCGGCCCGTCGACGGTCGCGGGCGGGGTGACGGTGAAGGTGAAGGTGGCCGACCGCCCACCGGTCAGCCTCGCGGCGGACGGAGGCGTCGGAGGGCCGGCCGTCCAGCCGTCGGGGAGCCTCAACGCCGGAGTCACGTTCTTGGCCGTGCCGCGGTTGACGCGCACCGTCTCCGTCGCGGTGAACGAAACCCCGGCGCGCACCGACCCGGGAACCCGCAGGTCGACGGAGGAGACGGGCGGCCTCGGCATCGCGTACTCGGCACCGTCGTACGACGGGCCGTCGTTCTGGGCGACCGTCAGCGGGGACGCGTAGCTGCCGTAGTTCGTCAGCGTCACCGTTCCCAGGCCGCCGGTGGAGCCGTCCAGGTTCCACACGGCGACCTTGATGTCGTTCCGGCCGTGCGGGTTCAGCACGCCGTTCGGGACCGGGAAGCCGTGCTGCGGCCCGAGGTAGTTCACGTACTCGCCCATGTCCCAGCCGTTGACGAAGATCTCCGCCCGGTACCGGCGGGACGGGTCGTCGCCGATGGTCAGGCCCAGCGAGGTGTCCTGGCCCCGCGGCAGCTTCAGCGTCACGCTGGTGGCGTACCAGGAGACGCCCGGCGTCTCGTCGGCGGCCGGCAGGCTCACCGGCTTCCAGCCGGCGGTCGGGTAGCCGGGCAGGTACCAGCCGGCGCGCTCCCCGTAGAGGCCGCCGACGTTCAACGGCCCGCGTACGGTGTCCGGCGGCGCCTCGCCGCCCCGGTCGCCCTGCAGCCGCCAGGTGATCGCGTTCAGCGGTGACCCGACCAGCCGGGCGCCGATCAGCCCGCGGGCCGCCTTGTTGCCGCTCGCCTCGTTGTAGTCCTCCTCGTGGCCCATGTTCACGGTCAGCACGGAGAGCACGTTGTCGGGGCCGTCGTGCACCGATCCGGCGGGGAAGGTGTACGTCCTGGTGCCGTCCGCGGTGGAACTGCCGAGGAAGACGCCGTTCAGCCAGACCGACGAGGCGGCCGCGCCGCCGCCGCTCTGCGTGGACAGCGTGATCGCGGTCTCGGCGCCCGTACCCGTGAAGCGACCGCGGTACCAGGTGCTCCCGGTGTGGAAGCCGTAGTCGTCGGCGAACAGCACCGGCAGCGTGCCGGGCGTGGTGATGCTGTTCGTCGTCATCTTGTCGGCCACCGTCCAGGTCGAGTCGTCGAACCCGGGCCGCGCCTCGGGCGACTCCTCGGTGTGCACCCAGTGGGTGAGCGCCGGCAGCCGGACCGGGGCGGCGGCCGGTACCCTGCCGACCAGGCTGCCGTCGCCGGACGCCCTGGTCGCCACGGCGGAGCCGTTCCAGGTGATCCTCGACGCGCCGCTCCACACCTCGATCGAGCCGTCGGTGCCGGCGTCACCGGTCAGGTCGACCGTCGAGCGGCCGGCCGTGGCGGTGCGTACCAGGTGCGTGCCGCGTACGAGGACCGGGCCGGAGGCGGTGTCCTGCCGCCAGAACGTCTTGGCCGCGGCCGTGTCCGCCAGCAGCAGGCGCAGCGGGTGGCCGCCGCCGGTGATCAGGACCCGGATCAGGCCCTGGTGCGTGTAGTTCAGCCGCAGGTCACCGGTGGCGGGATCCCACGTCTGGGTGACGGCCCCGCCGGAGGACGTGACGGTCGGCCTGGAGGAGTACCGCAGCACCGTCTCGCCCGCGGTACCCGCGTCGCCGTAGAGCACGGCGACGTCGTCGCGGCCGATCGTCGCGTTGGTCATCAGCTCGGACGTCGAGTACCGCAGCCGGTTGCCACCGAGGTCGTAGTTCGCCGTGATGATCTTCGACTCGCGGCCGTCCAGCGTGATGCCGGTGCCGGGCTGTTGCGGCACGACCGGGTACGTCGCGGGCCCGGGCACGGACAGGTCGATGGCGTCGATCGAGACGTAGTCGTCGGTCGAGCCGGAGCCGTGCCGGCCGTCCACCACGATCTTGAGAGTGTGCGGGCCGTCGGTCAGGCCGCTCTTTTGGAACAGGACCGCCTGGTTCGCGGCGCCGGAGTCGTCGACCGTGGTCTGCAGGACGCCGTCCAGATAGACGTCGGCGTACCCGTGATTGTCGGTCCGCGACCCGATCCAGCGGACGGCCGTGCCGGTGAACGGCACGGTCAGCGAGTCGCCGGCCGCCTTGGAGAACGACTCCGTGTGCTTGTAGTCGCCGCCGGTGTAGCTCTGGTCGGCAACGTGCGACCAGGACCCGGAGTACTTCAGGGCCGCGTCGTTGTCGTCGTAGGTGTAGGCGGGCGGCCCGGCGTCCAGGTCGATCGCGATGTGCGTGGTGTCCTTCGACGTCGACGTGGAGTCGGAGTGCCGCAGCACGTGGAACTGCGTGCCGGTGTCGGGGTTCTTGCGCGCGGTGTCGACGATCCGCGCGTTGTCCGGCCTGGCCACCGGGATCGCGTCGGTCTTGGTCAGCGGCGCCGCCGCCTGGGTGAAGTACCCGATGAGCTTGTCCTCGTCGTACTTGGGGTCGAGCTCGCGGGTCTCGCGGATCGCCGCGCCGTAGTCATAGGACGTGTAGTTCTCCGGCATGCCGAGCCGGCACCAGTTGGTGCCGCCGTAGGTCATGTAGAAGCTCTGCGACGTCGCGCCGACCGCGATGTTCTGCTTGTAGAACACGTCGGCGAACCGGTCGTTGATGAGTTGCGCGCACTTGTCGTAACCAGGACCGCCCCACGGGTCGAACGCGCCGCCCTGGAACTCCGCCGTCTCCAGCGGCTTGCCGGCGGCCTTTCCGCCGCTGATGTCCGGCACGCCGTTCCAGTGGGACGGGTTGCCGCAGTCGAAGCCCTGCGGGTAGGAGTCCATGCCGTCCACGTCGAGTGCGGCGGTGCCCGTGCTGAACGTGCCGTTGTTGTTGCCGACCAGCGGCACCGTGATGCCGTCGGCGCGGGCCTTGTCCTCCAGGTGCTTCATGTACGAACGCCCGGCGGCGTCGCCGTGGTAGTACTCGTTCTCGACCTGGTACTCGATCACCGGGCCGGTGCCCTCGGTGAGCTGGTGCCTGGCCAGGATCTTGTCGATCCGGGTCTGCCACTCGTCGGAGTATCTGAGGTAGTCGGGGTCGTCGCTCCGTGTCCTGCCGGCCTTGGTGGACAGCCAGCCGGGGAAGCCGCCGCCGTCGACCTCCGCGTTGATGTACGGGCCGGGCCGGGCGATGACGTAGAGGCCGGTCTCCGCGGCCATGTCCAGCAGCGTGTCGACGTTCCGTACCCCGGTGAAGTCGTAGACGCCCGGCGCCGGCGAGTGGTAACCCCAGTCGAAATAGAGCGAGACGGCGTTGAAACCGGCCGCCTTCATCTTCTGGAACACGTCCCGCCACAGGCTCTGGCTGGGCAGGCGGAAGTAGTGGAACTCGCCGGACCAGAGGTACGTGCGCTTCCCGTCGATCATGAACGAGTAGCCGTCGTACGTCACGGAGTGCGCGCCGGCCGATCCGGAAGAGCCGGACGAGCCGGCGCGCGGCGCCGCGTTCGCCGTCGTGCCGAGCCCGGCCACCAGCATGATCGCGGCACCGAGCACGCCGAGGCGCCGAAGGGCCGACCGTCCGCGCCGGCCGGAGCGCCGGTGCGATGCGCGGGAGTGCGACACGGGGGAGTGCGACACCGGGCGCTCCTCTCAAGAGCCGTTAACCCAGCAATCAAACAGATCCGCACATAAAACATGTTGATTGTCGATTGGATCGGTTTGATTGCTTCGCCACAATTACCGCATATCGCACCTGCGGACAACCGCCCGCCGACCCGGCCCTGTGACGGGCCGATCGTGCCGAAATGGCCGCTGGCCTCGGCGAACCCGCGTCGTACCGCCGAGGCGGCGCGACCGCATCCGGCCGGGACGGGCCTGACGGGGCGGCGCAACGGCCGTTCCTGTGCGTTCGTGTTCGTCCGATCGCACCCTCCTACCAGGGCACGGGGCCGTTCTCGTTGAAGAACCCGGCGGTCGGTCCGTCCGTGCCCAGCGTGGCCAGGCGCACCACGATCGCGGCGCCCTGGGCGGGAGTCAGGAACCCGCTGTAGTTGTTGATCTCCGTGTCGACGTAGCCGGGATCGGCGGCGGAAGACGTTGGTCTCGAACACCGCCCGGACCATGTCCAGGTCGACGGAGCTGGGGATCTGGTCGCGGGCGTCTTCGGGCGAGACCTGCCCGGAGCCGGTGATGCCGGCGTTGTTGATCAGCACGTCGAGGCGGCCGAAGCGCTCCTCGATCCCGTTCGCGGCCTCGTGGACGGTGACCGGGTCGGTGACGTCCAGGGTGACCGCGTGCACGTCGCCGCCCGCCGCACGCAGCGCCGCGGCGGCGTCCTCGCCACGCTGCGGGTCTCTGGCCCCGACCAGGACCGTCATGCCCAGGGCGGCGAGTCGCTCAACCGCGTCTCAGGCCGATCTCACAGCCGGCCGGGCTGTCTCGTCTCAAGGGTGGAGAGGGTTCTGGAATCGGGGGACCGGGAAGTGGAGGAGGAGCCGGCGTGACCCGGGCTGAGAATTTCGAAGAGCTGCGGCCGCTGCTGTTCTCGATCGCCTACCGGCTGCTCGGCAGCGTGAGCGAGGCCGAGGACGCCGTGCAGGAGACCTGGCTTCGCTACGCGGCCTGCCCGGCCGAGCCCAGGTCGGCCAAGGCGTTCCTGTCGGCCGTGGTGACCCGGATCTCGATCGACGTGCTGCGGTCGGCCCGCGTCCGGCGGGAGGAGTACGTGGGGCCGTGGTTCCCCGAGCCGCTGCTGGCCGATCCCTACCAGGACCCTGAGCGGTCGGCGGAGCTGGCCGACTCGGTCTCCATGGCGGCCCTGTTGTTGCTGGAGCGGCTCAGCCCGCTCGAGCGGGCGGTCTTCGTGCTGCGGGAGGTGTTCGGCTTCGCCTTCCGGGAGATCGCGTCGGCGGTCGAACGCTCGGAGGCGGCGTGCCGCCAGCTCGCGATGCAGGCCCGCCGCCACATGAACGAGGGCCGGCCCCGGTTCGAGGCCGACCGCCGAGAGCGCGACGAACTCGCCAGGCGATTCTTCGACGCCTTCCGGGAAGGCGACGTCGACGGGCTGCGGGAACTGCTGGCCGCCGACGTCCACCTGATCGGTGACGGCGGCGGCAAGGCCCCGCAGTGGAAGCCCGTCATCTTCGGCGCGGAGACCGTGTCCCGGGTGCTCGCCGCCCTCTGCCCGCCGTTCGCCCGGATCGGCGGTGTCGTGGCGCCGCACGAGGTGAACGGCCAGCCGGGCGCGATCTTCCGCGACCGGGACGGCAGGGTCGTCAGCACCTTGGTGCTGGACATCCTCGACGGGCAGGTCCAGACGATCCGTACGGTGATCAACCCCGACAAGCTCGGCCACCTGGGCCCCGTGGCGGACGCCTGGGCGGTCCTCCGCCAGGCGACCCGGGCCCGCCGCTCCGCCGGCTGACCGCGAGAGCGAGCGCCCGAGAGCGAGCCCGCGCCGTTCGATGAGGTGTACGGCACGGTCCGGGCGAAGCGGGCCGCACGCAGCGAAGTAGCAGGCCCGCTTCACCGGGAGGCAACACTACTCTCCCGTAAGAGTAGGTTCGCCGGTGATCGGCCTTGGCCGCCGGAGGCTCGATTCACCGCGTTCCGGCGGGGGAGGGCGGCGCCGGACTTCGGCGGGCCGTGGGGCTTGGACAACGATGTCCGAATCCGGGGCGTGTCATGAAGGCGCGGGTGGCACGCCTTCAGGGTGGAACTCTCGCCGGTGGTCGTCGGCGCCGACGGTGCGGATCCGTCGCGCGTCGCGC
The DNA here is from genome assembly GCF_039541955.1 of Actinoallomurus oryzae. NCBI lineage: Bacteria > Bacillati > Actinomycetota > Actinomycetes > Streptosporangiales > Thermomonosporaceae > Actinoallomurus > Actinoallomurus oryzae. Next base: position 309,460 of record NZ_BAABHF010000015.1, read on the forward strand.
CGCGGTGCGCGCGCGAGGCCGGATAGATGCAGCGGATGAGCGGCATCGACGCCGGGATGTTCTTCGCCGAAAACGACACGAGGCCGTTGCAGATCGCCTCGGTGAGCATCTTCGACCCTCCGGCGCCCACGTACGGCGAGTTCGTCCGGGCGGTGGTCGCCAGGCTGATGGAGCTGCCGCGATTCCGCCAGCGGGTGCGCCGGGTGCCGCTGGACCTCGGCCGTCCGGTCTGGGTCGACGACCCGCACTTCCAGCTTCTCTACCACGTGCGCCACACCGCGGTCCCGGCGCCCGGGGGAGCCGAGGAGCTGCGCAACCTCGCCGGGCGGGTCCTCGGGCAGCGGCTGGACCTGAGTCGCCCGCTGTGGGAGATGTGGCTGGTCGAGGGGCTGGAGGAGCGCCGGTGGGCGATCATCAGCAAGGTCCACCACTGCATGGTCGACGGCGTCGGCGGCAGTGACCTGATGACCAGCCTGTTCGACCTGAGCCCCGGGACCGCGCCCGTACGGGACGAGCACACCGTGATCCCGCTGCCCGAGGCCGAGCCGGAGCCCTCGCGTCCGTCGCTCGTGCTCGCGGGCGTGACCGGCACGACGATGGAGCAGATCCGGCAGGTGGCCCGCCTGCCGGAGGTGACGCGCCACAGCGCCGCGACGGCGCGGTTCGTCCGCGGCCTGCCGGCGTACGCCCGGCGGCTGCGGGCGGGGCGCGGCGCCTCCTCCCTCAACGGCCCGACCAGCCCCCACCGCCGCTGGTCCTGGACCGAGGCGGACCTCGGCGAGGCGCGCCGCGTCAGCGAGGCCCTCGACGGCACCGTCAACGACGTGGTGCTGGCGGCGGCCGCCCGCGGTTTCCGTGACCTGCTCGCCGAACGGGACGAGCTGGGCCCGGACACCGTCGTACGGACCATGGTGCCGGTCTCGGTCCGCCTGCCCGACGAAGAGGGAACCCTGACGAACCGCGTGTCGGCCGTGCTCGTGAGCCTGCCGTGCGGGCAGCCGGACCCGGTGCGCCGCCTCGAGCTGATCCGCGAGCAGACCACGGCCCTCAAGGCCAGTCACCAGGCGGTCGGCCCCACCGTCTTCACGCGCGTGCTCGGCCTGGCGCCCAACGTCCTGGCGGTCGCGGCCCGCACCGCACTGCGCATGCGGCAGCCGTTCGTCCAGACCATCACCACCAACGTGCCCGGCCCGCCCGTCCCCCTGTACGCGATGGGACGGCGGCTGGTGGCGATCTACCCGTACGTGCCGCTGGCCGCCGGCATACGCGTGTCGACCGGGGTCGTCTCCTACCTCGACACGCTCTTCTTCGGCATCACCGGCGACTTCGACGCCATGCCCGACATCGAGCTGCTGAGCCGCGGCATCCGCCGCGGGTTCGACGAACTCGCCGAGGCGGCCGCGCCGGCCGGCGTGGTGTGACCCTTCGTGCCGACCGGCCGGGCCGACCCGGGTCCTTGGGGCGACCGTGCCGGGACCGAAGCCGCCTGGCGTCTCGTCTACGGGGAGTTCGCGCCGGCCGAAGAGCGACTGCGCGAGGCGCTGTGCACGCTGGGGAACGGCTACTTCGCCACCCGGGGAGCGGCGCCCGAGGCCCGCGCCGGGAGGGTGCACTATCCCGGCACCTACATCGCGGGCTGTTATGACCGTCTGCCCTCGCGGGTCTCCGGGCGCACGGTGGTCAACGAGGACCTGGTCAACGCCCCGAACTGGCTGCCGCTGACGTTCCGCGTGCAGGACGGCCCCTGGTTCGCGCCCGGACGTTTCCCCCTGCTGGACTACCGCCAGGAGCTGGACCTGCGCCGTGGGCTGCTGTGCCGGTGGCTGCGCTACCGCGATGACGCGGGGCGGGTGACCGCCGTCGACCAGCAGCGGCTCGTGTCGATGGACGACCCGCACGTCGCGGCCCTGCGGACCACGATCCGCGCCGAGAACTGGTCGGGATCGCTGGAGGTCCGTTCCGGCCTGGACGCGCGGGTGCGCAACCGCGGCGTCGCGCGCTATCGCGGGCTGGCGAACCGGCATCTGGTCACCGAGGCGGCCGGCGCGGACGGCGAGCTCCTCTGGTTGACCGCCGACACGGTCACCTCGGCGGTTCGCATCGCGCTGGCGTGCCGCAACGCCGTCGACGCGCGCGAGGTCACACGCCGCGAGACACGCGATGAGCCCGGCTGGATCGCGCGGCATCTGACCGTGGCGATGAGCCCGGGCGAGACCGTGACGGTCGAGAAGGTCGTCGGCCTGCACACCTCGCTCGACTCCTCGGCGGTGCCGCCCGCCGCCGCGGCCCGGCGCTCCGCGGAGCGCGCGCCCTGCTTCGCCGAGCTGCGTACCCGGCACGGCCGGGCGTGGGAGCGCCTGTGGCGTCGTGGGCGCCTCGACGTCGGCGGCGGTCCGGCGCAGCGGACGATCAACCTGCACCTGTTCCACGTGCTGCAGACGGTGTCACCGCACACGGCCGGTGTGGACGCCGGCGTGCCCGCTCGCGGCCTGCACGGGGAGGCCTACCGCGGGCACGTCTTCTGGGACGAGCTGTTCGTGCTTCCGTTTCTCTGCCTGCGGTTTCCCGAGGTGGTCCGGGCCCTGCTGCGGTACCGCGTGCGGCGGCTGCCCGCGGCCCGGCGCGCGGCCCGGGAGGCCGGTCACACCGGCGCGATGTATCCCTGGCAGAGCGGCAGCGACGGGCGTGAGGAGACCCAGGTCCTTCATCTCAACCCTCGCTCCGGCCGCTGGCTGCCGGACAACTCGCGGCTGCAGCGGCACGTCGGCCTGGCGATCGCCTACAACATCTGGCAGTACCACCAGACGTCCGGCGACCTGGAGTTCCTCTGCGAGCAGGGCGCGGAGACGCTGTTGGAGATCGCCCGGTTCTGGGCGAGCGTCGCGACCTATGACCGGTCGAGCGGCCGGTACGACATCCGCGGCGTGATGGGACCGGATGAGTACCACGACGCCTACCCGGACGCCGACCGCCCCGGCCTGGACAACAACGCCTACACCAATGTGATGGCGGCATGGACCCTGTGGCGGGCGCTGGACGTGCTCGACCTGCTCCCGTCCGTGCGGCGAGCCGGGCTCCGGGAGCGGCTGGCCCTGACGGACGACGAGCTGGCCCGGTTCGAGGACGTCGGCCGGCGGCTGCGAGTGGTGTTTCACCGGGACGGGATCATCAGCCAGTTCGAGGGCTACGAGCGGCTGACCGAACTCGACTGGGAGGGCTACCGGCGCAGGTACGGCGACATCCGGCGTCTCGACCGCATCCTCGAGGCCGAGGGCGACACCGCGAACCGCTACAAGGTCTCCAAACAGGCCGACGTGCTGATGCTGTTCTACCTCCTGACCGCCGACGAGCTGCGGGCGCTGTTCGGCCGGCTCGGCTACCGCCTCGACCACGAGACGATCCCCAGGACGGTGCGGTACTACCTCGCCCGCACCTCGCACGGCTCCACGCTGAGCGCCGTCGTGCACGCCTGGGTGCTCGCCCGCTCCGACCGCCTCGCCTCCTGGCGGTTCTTCCTGGAGGCCCTGGACAGCGACCTGCACGACGTCCAGGGCGGTACGACCGCTGAGGGCATCCACCTGGGCGCCATGGCGGGAACGCTCGACCTCGCCCAACGCTGCTACACGGGCCTCGAACCGCGCGACGGCGTCCTCCGCGTCGCCCCGACGCTGCCGCCGGGTCTGCCCGGGCTGGCGATGGAGCTGGAGTACCGGGGCCACGCGGGTCTGCGCCTGTTCGCCGACGACACGGGCGTCAGCCTCCGCCTGCCGCTCTCCACGCGGCCGCCGATCCGGGTCGCGCTGGACGACGGGCCCGTCACCGATCTGGCGGCGGGGCGGTCGCTCCGGCTCGAACCCGGCCGCAGGGACGAACGAGGACGAGCGGGCCGCGGCGATCGATGAGCACTCCGGGTCCTTCGACGCGTTCGCCGAGCAGCGGTCGACCGCGGCGTCCCCGGTGCAGGGCTCACGCCTTCCCGGTCAGCCGGGCAGGGGCGAGCGGGCGTGGATGAGGTTGACGGACAGCAGGAGGTCGCGGTCGGCGAGGACCTCGGCCGGGGTGCCCTCGGCGATGACGCGGTGTTCTTCGGAGAAGACGACGCAGCGGTCGGCGATGCGGGGGAGCACGTCGAGGTCGTGCGTGGCGTGGACGATGGTCTTGCCGGCGGCGCCGAGCTGTTCGATGAGGTCGGTGAGCCAGTACTGCGAGCGCGGGTCGAGGGCGGCGGTGGGCTCGTCGAACAGCAGCACCTCGGGGTTGGTGGCCAGCACGCCGGCGATGGCGACGCGTTTCTTCTGCCCGCCGGACAGCTGGAAGGGCGCCCGGTCGGCGAGGTCGGCGATGCCCAGCATCGTCAGGGTCTCGGTGACCCGGGTCTCGGCCTGTTCGGGGGTGTGGCCGAGCTGGAGGGGGCCGAAGGCGACCTCCTCGCGGACGGTGGGGGAGAACACCTGGGCGTCGGAGTTCTGGAAGACGAACCCGACGCGGGAGCGGAACGCCTGGGAGAACTGCTCGTCCTCGAGGGTGTCCTCGGTGACGGTGTGACCGAAGGCGGTGAACTCCCCGGAGGCGGGGAAGATCAGGCCGTCGAGGAGCTTGAGCAGCGTGGACTTGCCGCAGCCGTTCGCGCCGAGCAGCGCGACCCGCTCCCCGGCCCGTACGGTCAGCGAGACGCGGTCCAGGGCCGGGAACCGGTCGAGGTAGGAGTAGGACACCTCGTGGCAGGCGAGCTGGACCTCGCGTTCGGTGGACGGGTCCGGCGCGGTGCCGGTGGTGGTTTCAGTGGCCAAGGAAGTGGTCTCCGGTCAGGATGGCCGCGGCGAGTGCGAGGCAGCACACCGCGGCCAGGACGTCGAAGCGGGTGAGGGCGAAGCGTTCGAGGGTCTTGGCGTCGCCGCGGTAGCCGCGGGCGGTCATCGCCTGGTGCACCTCTTCGGACAGCTGGTGGGCCTTGCCGAACAGCGCTCCGCCGGTCGCGCCCACGAACGCACGGGCGCCCCGGTCGTGGCGAGTGGCACCGATCGTACGGGACTTGCGCGCCTCGTACATGTCGGTGACCGCGCCCAGCAGCAGGAAGATGTACCGGTAGGCCATCCCGATGATCAGGATGAAGATGCGCGGGACGCCGACGGCGCGCAGCGCGGCCAGCAGCCGTACCCAGGGCGTGGTGAGGGTGAGCAGCACCACCAGGGAGATGGAGACCGCGACGCGGCTGACGACCAGCCCGGCCGAGGTCAGGCCCTGGCTGGTGAAGCCCTCGGGGTGGCCGTGCCAGTGCCACAGGGTCAGTACGACGTGCCCGTGGGTGACGAACGACAGGGTGGCGGGCAGGACGACGATGCCGGTGAAGATCGGCACGAAGAGCCACACGCGCTTGACGAAGAACCCGATCGGCAGCCGGGACGCCGCCGCGAGGCCGAGCGTGACGGCGTACACGGCCAGCAGTGTCGGGATGTTGCGCGCCAGCCCGGCGGCGACCAGCAGCACGATGACCGAGACGAACTTCACCCGCGGGTCCAGCCGTTGCAGCAGGCCGCCCTGGGCCGCGACGTCGTCGCTGAACATGACCTGGCGCAGCAGCCCGGCCCCGCCGTTCAGGGTCTTCTCGACGTAGCCGCCCTTCTTGCGCTTGCCGACGCACCCGCAGGGGCACATCGCCGGCTCGCCCTGGAGCAGCCATTCGGGGACGCGCAGGGACTCCTCGGCAGCCTGCGTCATGACTGCTGCGCCGGCTCTTGGCGGGAGGCGCGCCGACCGGTGAACCGGCGGACGGCGGCGCCGATGAGGAAGATCACCGCGCCGATCACCGCGATGCCGACGACGGCCGAGATGATGTAGCCGACGGTGGGGTGGGAGTCGGAGCTGAAGTCGTACCCGTTGAAGATCGCGTGGTGCCAGAACCCGTTGTACTTGTTCAGCCCGCTGGGCACCGCGTTCAGGTGGTACTTGTGCAGGTCGAGGTCTTCGGGCGCGTCCTCGCCGAAGGCTCCGCCGGGGGCGAGGAGGCCGAGCGGGGTGAGCAGCGCCATGACCGCCACGGCGCCGAGCGCGACGGTGATGGGGCGGACGCGGCGCGGCCTGCGGTCGGCGGCCTCGCCGGGCACCCGGACGTTGGGGTGGTTGACGCGCAGCAGGCCGATGTTGGCGCGTTGCAGGTACGCCACGACGCCGGCGGTCAGGATGGCCTCGGCGGCTCCGGCGACGGTCAGGTGGGCGAGCGCCATCGCGGGGATGGTCTGGGACAGGTGGTACGGCGCGTACAGCGGGGCGCCGGCGGAGTTGTGGAACAGCGTCGGCTGGAGTCCGAACTCGATCGCCGCGGCGAGTGCGGCGAGGTTGATGCCGACGTAGCCGCCGATGGCCGCGGCGATCGGCCGGCGGGGGCTGGTCAGCTCCGAGCCGCCGGACAGCAGCCGGTAGATGAGAAGGCCCGCGAACGGCGCGATGATCGCCATGTTCACGCAGTTGAACCCGTACGCCAGAACTCCGCCGTCACCGAACAACAGGGCCTGGAAGGCCAGTGCCACACTGACCGCCAGCACCGCCGCCCACGGCCCCAGGAGTATCGCGATGATCGTCGCGCCGACCGCGTGGGCGGTCGTGCCGTCCGGGATCGGCACGTTGAACATCATCGCCAGGAAGCTGACCGCCGACAGCACCGCCAGCGTGGGCACATGCCGGTTCTTCACCACACGCTGCACCCTGCGGACCGCGATCGTCCACACCGGGACGGCCGCGACGAAGCCCACCGCACACGTTTGGGGGCTGAGGTATCCGTCGGGGATGTGCATGGCGTTGCTCCCTGCCAGTTGTGTCGCGCGATGATCGCAGTTGCGACCCATTGGCAATAAGGTAGATCACCGTGGCCGACGGGACCAGACCCGGGTGCGCCGATCGCACGTGCCCTGCGACACGACGCCGTCGATGCCGACTCCCGCCCTCACGCGGACGGGAGTCGGACAAGCCGGGAAGCCGCCGGTCGCGGTCAGATCCCGGTGGAGCCGTCGGCCATGACGATGGTGCGTTTCGGGTTCGGGATCTCGATGCCCTCGATCCGGTAGCGCCGGTGCAGCCGCTTGATGAACTCGTGCACGATCACGTACTGGTCGGTGAACTCACGGGTCCGCAGCGTCACCGAGAAGTCGATGCGGCTCTCGCCGAACGTGTGGAAGCGGACCGACGGCTCGTGGTCGCCGACGCCGCCGTCCACTTCGGCCATGACCTCCTGGGCGACGTCGATCGTGACCTTCTCCACCTGGTCGAGGTCGCTCCCGTACCCGACACCCGCCTGGACCGTGACGGACAGATCCTGCTCCGGCCGGTGGTAGTTCGTCAGGATCGCGTCGGCGAACTTGGAGTTCGGCACGATCACGAGGTTCCCGGCGAGCTGGCGGATGGTGGTGTTCCGCCAGTTGATGTCGACGATGTAGCCGTCCTGACCGCTGTCGAGCCGTACGTAGTCACCCGGCTGCACCTTCCGGGAGGCCAGGATGTGCACGCCGGCGAAGAGGTTGGCCAGCGTGTCCTGGAGGGCCAGCGCCACGGCGAGCCCGCCGACGCCCAACGCCGTCAGCAGCGGGGTCACGGACACGCCCAGGCTCTGCAGGAGAACCAGGACGCCGATCCCCACCACCATCACCCGGACGATGTTCACGAAGATCGTCGCCGACTGCGCGACACCGGCCCGGGACCGGACGACGGAGGAGACGGCACCGGCGGCGAACCGGGCGACCGCCACCGAGACGGTCACGATGAGAACGGCCAGCAGCAGGTGGTCCGCGACGTTCCGTGAGTCCGGCCGCAGCTTCAGGACCAGCACCGCCACCCACAGGCCGAGGGCCGAGCTGGAGACGAGCGCCAGGTCGCGCATCAGGGTGAACAGCAGGTCGTCCCATGCCCAGCGGGTGCGTCCGGCGCGGCGGGTCAGCCAGCCGAGCGCGGCCCGGAGCCCGAACCCCAGGGCGACCGCCGCCACCGCGATCCCCGCCGCCACGGCGACCCGCCCCCAGTCCGGCAGACCGCCCGTAGCCGCATTCCACGTCATCGATCGGGTCAAACTGATCATTTACCTCATGATCCCAGAAAACGGGAGCGGCCGGCGGTCCGAGGTCTTCACCGTGCGGGCGTGTCCGTGGCCCCCGTGGGGAACTCCTCGATGCCGAGCACCCGCAGCAGCTCCAGCCGCTCGCGGGTCTCGGCGTCCGCCGGGGTGAGCACCAGCAACTGCTGACGCTGGTCGGGAGCGACCAGCGTCTCGCAATCCATCAGCAGGGGGCCCACCCGCGGGTGCAGCAGTGTCTTGCGGGCGGCGCGCCGGACCGCCACCTCGTGCTCGGCCCAGAGCTGGCGGAAGTCCGCGCTCGCGGCCTGCAAACGGTCGACGAGTCCGTCGACCGTCGGGTCACCGGACCGGCGGCCGGCGGCCGCACGCAGGTCGGCGACGAGCTGACGGGAGTGATGCTCCCGGTCCTCGGGCGGGCTGACCGCCCGGGCGGCGGGCTCGGTGAACCAGCGGTACACGACATAGCGGCGGTCGCCGGTGAAACCGGTGTGGTCGCCCGTCAGCAGGACGGCCGCCCGGTTCTGGGCGAGGACCTCGCTCAGATCGGACGACACCAGGGCCGGCGTGTCGCCGAGCAGGTCCAGCATGCGGATCAGGCCGGCGCGGGCCACGCGGGCCACTCCGTCGGCGGGCGGGGGCCGGTGGCCGGCCAGGTGGAACAGGTGGTCGCGCTCGTCGTCGGAGAGTCGCAACGCCCGTGCCAGCGCGCCGAGCAGCTGGGTCGAGGGCTGACTGCTGCGGCCCTGCTCCAGGCGTACGACATAGTCCACCGACATGCCCGCGAGCATCGCCACCTCTTCGCGGCGCAGGCCGGTCGTACGGCGGCGCGGGCCGTCGGCGAGGCCCACCTCGGCCGGGCGGATCGCCTCGCGGCGGCGGCGCAGGAAGTCGGCGAGCTGGTCACGTTGCATGACCCCCATGGTCCCTCGCTTCGGGCGACCCATCCAGGGAGCGGCTCTCCCACGATGAACGCTCCGCTCCCGCCCGCGGCGATCCTGGCGCAGAGTCGGGAGCGGCATCGACAAGAGGGAGAACGTGATGCAGACACGAAACCTGGGCCCCACCGGACCGGCCGTCTCCGCGCTGGGCCTGGGAGCGATGGGCATGTCGGGCGCCTACGGCGCGGCCGACCGCGGGGAGAGCATCGCCACCGTGCACGCCGCGCTGGAGCGCGGCGTCACACTCATCGACACCGCCGACTTCTACGCCATGGGCCACAACGAGTTGCTCCTCGCCGAGGCGCTGCGCGGCCGCGATCGGGACGACTACGTGCTGAGCGTGAAGTTCGGCATGCTGCGGGGGCCGGGCTCCGCGTTCGGCGGGCACGACGGCCGTCCCGAGGCGGTGCGGAACTTCCTGGCGTACTCGCTGACCCGGCTGGGCACCGACCACATCGACATCTACCGTCCTGCGCGGCTGGACCCGGCGGTGCCGATCGAGGAGACGGTGGGCGCGATCAAGGAGATGATCGATGCCGGGTACGTGCGGTACCTCGGGCTCTCGGAGGTCGACGCGGCGACGATCCGCCGGGCGCACGCCGTGCACCCGGTCTCCGACCTGCAGATCGAGTACTCGCTGATCTCCCGTGCGGTGGAGGCGGACGTCCTGCCCACGCTGCGAGAGCTCGGCATCGGCCTGACCGCGTACGGCGTCCTCGGCCGCGGCCTCATCTCCGGGCACTGGACCGCGGGCCACACCGCCGGCCCCGGCGACGGCCGTGGCGCCGGCCCGCGGTTCTCGAGCGGGAACGTGGAACACAACCTCGCGCTCGTGGAGGCGCTGCGCCGGGTCGCCGAGGCGAAGGGGTGCACCGTCGCGCAGCTGGCCATCGCCTGGGTGGCCGCACAGGGCGAGGACATCGTGCCGCTGGTCGGCGCTCGTACCCGCGAGCGGCTGGCCGAGGCGCTGCCCGCGATCGAGCTGAACCTCACGGCGGACGACCTCGCCGAGATCGAGAAGGCGGTGCCGCCGGGCGCGGCGCGCGGCGACCGATACCCGTCCGCGTTCATGTCCGGCCTCGGCGTGGGGAACTGAGCGCGGCCTCCCGGTGGGACCCGCGCCGGCCCGGGTCTCACCGGGAGGCCGTGGGCGAAGAGTTCCTGCGGCTCCCTAGCCTTGCCCTATGAGTGCGCAGCTTCACTTCGACCGGGAACACACCGACGACCTGGCGGCCTTCGTCGCGGCCGGCCCGTCGCCGTACCACGTGGTCGCGAACGTCGCCGAACGCCTGGAGCGGGCCGGATTCACGCGGCTCGGGGAGACCGACGCCTGGGACGGTGAGCCCGGCGGACGCTACGTCGTACGCGGCGGGGCGATCATCGCCTGGTACGTCCCGGAGGGCGCGCCACCGGAGACACCGTTCCGGATCGTCGGGGCGCACACCGACTCGCCGAACCTGCGTGTCAAGCCGCGGCCGGACTCGGGTGCGTACGGCTGGCGGCAGGTCGCCGTCGAGATCTACGGCGGGCCGCTGCTCAACAGCTGGCTCGACCGCGATCTCGGCCTGTCCGGCCGGCTCGTGCTGCGGGACGGCGGTACGCGCCTGCTCGCCGTCGACCGGCCGCTGCTGCGAGTGCCACAGCTCGCGATCCACCTCGACCGGAACGTGGGCGACAAGGGGCTCGTGCTCGACCGGCAGCGGCACATGCAGCCGGTGTGGGGCCTCGGTGCGGTCGACGAGGGCGGGCTGATCCGGTTCGCCGCCGAGGAGGCGGGCGTCGAGGCGTCCGACGTCGTCGGCTGGGACCTCATGACCCACGACGTCCAGCCTCCCGCGTACCTGGGACGCGACCGGGAGTTCCTCGCCGCGGCACGGCTGGACGACCAGCTGTCCGTGCACGCCGCGACCGCCGCGCTCGCCGCGGTCGCCGGTTCCTCCGGTCTCACCCACGTGCCGGTGCTGGCCGCCTTCGACCACGAGGAGAACGGCAGCGAGTCCGACACCGGTGCGGGCGGGCCGCTCCTCGGCCGAGTGCTGGAGCGGTCGGTCTTCGTGCGCGGCGGCTCGCACGAGGACCGGGCCCGGGCCTTCGCGGGAAGCGTCTGCGTGTCCGCCGACACCGGCCACGCCGTGCACCCGAACTACGCGGAGCGGCACGACCCGACACACCGGCCGATGCCGAGCGGCGGCCCGATCCTCAAGGTCAACGTCAACCAGCGGTACGCCACGGACGGCGTCGGGCGCGGGCTCTTCGCCGCGGCGTGCGACCGCGCGGGCGTGCCGCTGCAGGAGTTCGTCTCCAACAACGCGATGCCGTGCGGCACGACGATCGGGCCGATCACCGCGGCCCGGTACGGCATCACCACGGTGGACGTGGGCGTGCCGATCCTGTCCATGCACTCGGCCCGGGAGCTGTGCGGCGCGGACGACCCGTTCCTGCTGGCGAACGCGCTGAAGGCGTTCCTGGAGGGCTGAGGCGGGCCGGGCGGCCCGAGGTGCGGGCGGGCCGGGCGGGCGGTCTGAGGCCGAGCCGCCCGGCCCCGCGGAGGCCGTCGAGGGATCAGCCGCCGCTCGCGATCGTGATGTCCTGCTGGAGCAGCTTGGCGTACGCCGGCGTGATGCCCTTGCCGGACTGCTCGCCGACCCGCCGGCGCAGGGCGGCGAGCTCGTCCGCGACCGCCTGGACGCTCGCGCCGCCTCCGACCTCCTTCATGATCTTGTTGGCCTGGCCGGCCAGCTGGACCGCGAGCCTGCCGTCCGAGATCGCGCGGCTCCGCGCGCCCTCGAGGATGATGCCGGGGAGGTCGTCCGTGGTCACGGGAAGCGACGACAGCGGCACCTTGGTGATGGCGACGTCCTCCTTGTTGACCGAGTAGACGACCCACAGGTCGGTGTCGGTCGCGATCGCGGACGGGTACTCGAACCCGGGGTTCTTGTGGCCGCCGGTGTAGCGGAGCGGCGGGGCGGCGTAGCGGATCACGCCCACCCGGTCGAAGTGCACGCCGTCGCTCGCGAGGGAGATCGACATCGGATCGCGCTGCGTGGGGGGCTGTTCGTTGCCGACGACGTACGCCTGGCCGTCCGGGAGCTGGCCGGCGAAGGACTTGCTGCGCGCGTCGGGCATGCTGGTGCGGATGGCCGGGTCCCAGGTCCTGCCGCGGTCGCGGCTCGCCTGCGCGTACAGCTTGCCGGTGTTGTTGCCGCGCCAGAGCCGTACGTACGTGCCGTCGGCCTGCACATAGGCGTGTGTCACGTGGCCGAGGGTCTGGCCGTCGGCGGCGGGATAGTCCTCGGTCCAGCCGCTCTTGTAGTCCCACGGCGGGGTGTTGCGCGAATCGGCGAGGTACGCGGTGATCTGCCGCGCGATCGCGCCGTACCTCGGGTCGGAGGCGTTCGGGTAGCTCGGGAAGCCGGGCTTGGGCTCGGGGGAGGTCGGCTCCAGCCAGAAGATCGGCCCGAGGGTGCCGTCCGGCGCGACCCGCCGCGCGACGCGGCCCCACCCCTTCTGCGTTCGGTCGTCACCCTTCTGGACCCAGTCCCAGACCTCGGCGACCGCGTAGACGTCAGCGCCGATCGTCGCGTATCCGTCGGCGGTCAGGACGCGGCCGGGGACGCGGCCGTCGGAGCCCGGCTCGTCGGGCGGGGTCTTGTCCTGGGGCGGGAAGTAGACCTTCCATCCGGCCCAGCCGCCGCCGCCGTCGGTCGAGACGGTGCCGAGCACCCGCTGACCGGGGTTGTCCTCGTTGACCACGCCGTTGGACCACGAGGCGAAGAGAGTGCCGCCCTGATGGGTCACCATCGGATGGTGGCTGTAGGTCCCCGTGGAGGGGGCGGCGTGATACAGCTCGGTCGTCGACAGGCCGCCGAGCACGGGGTATCCGCGGGTGGGGCTGTCGGTCTGGGGGTACGGGGCGGTCCAGTCGACGAGCGGGCGGGCGGCCGTCGGGACCGCCGCCACGACCTGCGGTGGCGCGCCGCCGGGTGCGGTCGTCGCCGCGAGCACCGGTAGCGGCACGGCGATGATGGCCGCCGTGATCCACGCGGTCTTGCGTACCAGTTTCATGCGAGTTCCCTTCCGCTGACGCGACGGCGGGCGCACCCGCCCGCCCACGGGTCACGTCCGTGTGCGGCCCGGTTGGGAAAACCTTTTCCCACGCCGTGGCCGCCGACAACATCTGTGCGGTGAGTTGTCGGTGTTATGTCCGATCTCGGCCGAGACCTTGACCGGCGTCGGCCACAGTGCGAGCCTCTGCACCGGAGGAAAACCTTTTCCCACGCGCCGACCGTCAGGGCGTGCGGGCCGTGCCGCGCTTCCCGATCACCACCTTGCCCAGGTCAACTCCGATTTCTGCCAGCCACGTGAGCCCAGCGATTCTGAGGAGACTCTCGTGTTCGATCGCCGACAGTTCCTGTCAGCCGCGGGTGGCGCGACGGTGGCCGCGGGCGCACCGCTGCCTCCCCGCCAGGCTCAGGCCGCCCCCCGGGGGTCCGGCGGCACCGGCGCGCCCATCGACCGTCATGCCCTGGTGTCGCGGCACAACGTGGTGCGCACGTCGGCGAGCCAGGAGTGGCCGCTCCAGGTGGGCAACGGGTCGTTCGCCTTCAACGCCGACATCACCGGGCTGCAGACGTTCACGCCGTTCAACACGCTGGCGAACTGGGCGTGGTACAGCGGTCCGCTGCCCCCGGGACAGAAACCGTCGGACTTCCAGGGCGAGGTCTGGGACACCCACGGCCGGCCGGTACGGTACTGGATCCCCAATGACACCCAGACCGCGCTGTCGGACTGGATGCGGATGTATCCGCAGCTCATCAGCCTCGCGCGCCCCGGGCTGCGGATGGTCACCCGCGACGGCTGGGACGCCGTGATCGGGGATCTCACCGACTGCCACCAGGAGCTGGACCTGTGGACCGGCACGCTCGACAGCCGCTTCCAGGTCGACGGCGAACCGGTACGGGTGCGCACCTGCTGCCACCCCGACGTCGACGCCGTCGCGGTGACCGTCGAGTCGCCGCTCGTCGACGCGGGCCGGCTGTCGGTCTTCGTGGACTTCCCCTTCGTCGACACGATCGACAAGAGAGCGGTCTACGTGGGCGACTGGGACCACCCCGACGCGCACGAGACCGGCCTGGTCCGCCGCGCGGGGCGGCGGGCCGACATCACCCACACCCTCAGCGGCCTCCACGACATGACCTACCACGCGGGGTTGCGCTGGTCGGCCGGTGCCGAGCTGAACGCCCCGGCCGGAGGGCCGCTCACCATCACCTCCGCGCGCTACGGCGCGGGCGGCGCCTGGGTGGACGTGGCCGACCGGCTGCGCGCCAAGGTCGCCGACGATTCCCTGTTCGCCACCGTCGACGCCGATCTCGTCGGCACCGAGACGAGCGCCGGTGACATCCTTGAGGTCGTCTACCGCCTCGGCGGCGACGTGCGCCGCGAGCGCGTCGCCACCGGCGCCGAGCTGCGTATCGGCCGGCTCGCGGACAAGCACCGCTACACGCTCACCGGCGGCGAGCACGGCCGCGTCGAGTTCGTCCTGCTGTTCTCGCCCGACGCCGCGCGGTCGGTCCCGCAGCCGGACGCGGTGTTCGCGGCCGGCGCCCGCCACTGGCCGCGGTACTGGAAGTCCGGCGGCGCGGTCGACCTGTCCGGCAGCACCGACTCCCGCTGGTTCGAACTCGAACGCCGCATCGTGCTCTCGCAGTACCTCGAAGCCGTGAACGACGCCGGGTCGTTCCCGACGCAGGAGAGCGGCCTCGTGCTGCGCACCTGGTGGGGCAAGGCCCAGATGGAGATGTACTGGTGGCACGCGGCGCACTGGGCGCTGTGGAACCGCTGGGACCTCCTCGACCGGTCCGTCGGCATCTATCGGCGGCTGCTGCCCTCGTCGCGGCGCCGGGCCGCGGCGCAGGGCTACAAGGGCGCCAAGTGGCCGAAGATGATCGGTCCCGACCTCCGCCAGTCGCCCGGCGAGACCAACGTGCTGCTCATCTGGCAGCAGCCGCACCCGATGTTCTTCGCCGAGCTCGACTACCGCGCCCACCCCACCCGGGAGACGCTGGAGAAGTGGCGCGAGGTGCTCTTCGCCACCGCCGACTTCCTCGCGTCGTACGCCTTCTGGGACGAACCCACGAAGCGCTACGTCCTCGGCCCCCCACTGCAGGTGATGTCGGAGAACGCCGACGCCAAGACCGCCATGAACCCGACGTTCGAGCTGTCGTACTGGCGGATGGGCCTGCGCATCGCCCAGACCTGGCGCGAGCGCCTCGGCCTGTCGCGCGACCCCGGCTGGGACAAGGTGCTGCACGGCCTCGCCGAGCTGCCCGTGGAGGACGGCGTGTACGTCCTCTACGAGGGCGTGCCCGACATGTGGACGAAGTACAACTTCGACCATCCCGGGCCGGCGGTCGTGTACGGCTGGCTGCCCGGCGACGGAGTCGACAAGGACACCTTCCTCCGCACCGCCCACAAGGTCTTCGTCGAATGGCAGGTCGACCGGTGGAGCTGGGACTTCCCGATGATCGCGATGACCGCCGCCCGCATCGGCGAACCGGAGCAGGCGCTGCACTGGCTGCTCTATCCGGGCGGCGCCAACAACATCGACGACGCGGGGTACGGCGACACGCACGGCTACCCCTACCTCCCGGACAACGGCGGCCTGCTCTACGCGATCGCGTTCATGTGCGCAGGCTGGGACGGTGCGCCCGACCGGCACGCCCCCGGGTTCCCCGACGACGGCACCTGGACCGTCCGCTGGGAGAACCTCAGCCCCGCACTGTAGGCGCATTCACGGAGGCCGACATTGACATGGTCACGACGTAACTTCCTCACCACGGGCGCCGCGGCGACCGCCGGCGGCGCGGTGCTCGGCGGGATCGCCCCCGGCGCCGCGTCGGCCCGGGCGGCGACGGACGCCGGCGCGCGGCCGGGATCCGGCGGGGCGACCGGGTGGCGGCGCGCCGCCGAGATCACCCGGCGCGTCCGGCCACCCCGGTTCCCCGCCCGCCGGTTCGCCCTCACCGACTTCGGCGCGGTCGGCGACGGCACGACCGACTGCACGGAGGCGTTCCGCCGGGCGATCGCCGCCTGCCATGACGCCGGCGGCGGCCACGTCGACGTCCCGGCGGGAACGTTCCTGACCGGCGCGATCCACCTGCGCAGCGGCGTCGACCTGCACGTCGGCGAGGGCGCGACGGTCCTGTTCAGCACCGACCCGGCGGCGTACCTGCCGGCCGTCTACACCCGCTTCTCCTCCATCGAGTGCTACAACTACTCGCCCTTCATCTACGCGTACGGCCAGGAGAACATCGCGGTCACGGGCTCGGGGACGCTCGACGGGCAGGGCGGCACGGAGCACTGGTGGCCGTGGGTGGGCAACAGCGACTTCGGCTGGAAGCCGGGCGACCCCGAGGAGAGCGCCGACTGGGCGGCGCTGCAGGACATGGCCGACCGGGGCGTCCCGGTGAAACAGCGGGTGTTCGGCGCCGGGCACTACCTGCGGCCGAACTTCCTGCAGTTCTACCGCTGCCGCTCCGTGCTGGTCGAGGGCGTCACGGTCGTCCGGTCGCCGATGTGGCAGATCCACCCGGTGCTCTCGACGAACGTCACCGTGCGCGACGTCCACGTCGACAGCAGGGGGCCCAACAACGACGGCTGCGACCCGGAGTCCTGCTCGGGGGTGGTGATCCGGCGTTGCGTGTTCGACGCGGGCGACGACTCCATCGCGATCAAGGCAGGCCGCGGCGCCGACGGGCGGCGGGTCAACGTGCCCTGTGAGGACGTCCTCATCGAGGACTGCGACATGCGGATCCGGTACGGCGCGGTGGCGATCGGCAGCGACACGACCGGCGGCATCCGCAACGTGTTCGTGCGCCGCTGCACCATGGGCAGCCCCAACCTGTACTTCGGGCTGTACATCAAGACCAACTCGGTGCGCGGCGGCTTCGTGGAGAACGTCTACCTGCGCGACATCCACATCAGCTCGCTGCTGAAGGAGACCATCTCGATCGACCTGTACCACGGCGACGGGGACACCGGCTCCTACCCGCCGCTCGTACGGAACGTCGAGATCCGCGACCTCATGTGCGACACGAGCCGCGCCCCCTTGTTCATCCGGGGCTACCCGGACGACCCGCTGCACGACATCCGTCTCGTGAACTGCACGTTCACGAACGTCTCGCGCGACAGCACCATTTCCGACATCGACGGCCTGACCTTCGACCGGGTGACCGTCGCCGGTGAGCCGGTGACCACGCCGCCGGTCATCGGAAGCACGTGAGGAAGGCCCCCGCATGATCGAAAGACGAGATTTCCTGCGCTACACGGCGCTGGCGACGGGAACGGCGCTGGGCACGGCCGCGATGGCGAACTCGCCGGCGGCGGCCCTGGGCTCCTCCGGCGCCGGCAAGGCCCCGCACTCGCGTCCGCGCATCATCTGGAACACCGACATCGGCGGCAGCGATCCGGACGACTGGCAGTCCCTGGTCCATCTCCTGGTGTACGCGGACCGCTTCGACATCGAAGGGCTCGTGCACTCGCCGCCCGGAACGAACAGCGCCCAGCCGATCCTCGACGTCATCGACGTCTACGAGCGCGACCATCCGTACCTGCGGACGTACTCCCCCCACTACCCGAAACCCGACCGGCTGCGTGCGATCACCAAGCAGGGCGCGGACGGGTACGGCTGGCAGCGGCCCGCGGGGTTCGACCACCCGACCGAAGGCTCGAAATGGATCGTCGAGTGCGCTCGTCGCCGTGACCCGCGCCCGCTGTACCTCCTGATGGCAGGGGGGATCGACGACCTCGCGCAGGCGCTGCACGACGCTCCCGACATCCTGCCGAAGATCCGCGTCTACTGGATCGGCGGGCCGAACAAGATGTGGAGCGTCGAGGCCTACGACTACATCGAGACCCACCATCCGAAGCTCTGGATGATCGAGTCGAACTCGACGTACCGCGGCTGGTTCACCGGCGGCGACCAGACCGGCGAGTGGGGGAACACCGCGTTCGTGACGACACACGTCGCCGGCGAGGGGGCGCTCGGCGACTTCTTCGCGGGCGAGCGCGGCGGCGAGCTGAAGATGGGCGACTCCCCGGCCGTCGGCTGGTTCCTGCACGGCGCCCAGAACCCGGCGAAGCCCAGCTGGGGCGGACGATACGTGCGCCTCTGGGACGGCCGTAAGACCGTCTACGACCGCATCACCACCGCGGCGGACACGGTCGAGGTCTACGGCGTCGCCGAGATCGCACTGCCGGTCCCCGACGGCTTCACCTCCGCCAACACCGCGCAGATGCTGACCGACGGCCGGGTTCCGTCGCTCGCCGTGAACGACGGCAAGGTCCTGCGTTTCCGTTTCGCCCCCAAGACGCCGCAGGTCTGGTCGTACGCGATCCAGAGCGACTTCGCCGGGCTGGACGGCCTGTCCGGCCAGTTCACCGCCGTGCCGCCGCCGATCGAGCGGGCGAACCGGCCGTCCGCCACCCATCCGAACTGGTGGTGCGACGACCAGGATCCCGCGGCCGCCGAGGGGATCTATCCCGGCGCCAAGAGCGTGAACCAGTGGCGTGTGGACTACCTGCGCGACTTCGCCGACCGGATGCTCCGCTGCGCCGCACCGGCCCGGCCGCCCGGAAGGCGATCCGGCGCATGACGGAGCAGACCCGGATGACCAGAGGAAGGGACACGCATGGGTGAGCAGAGTCGCAGGCGGGTCATGCAGACCGGCCTGGGGGCGGTGGCCGGTTCGGTGGTCCTCGGCCGTCTCGGCGGCACGGCCGACGCGACCGTACGGAGCCCGGCCACTCCCGCGGGTCATGGGCGGCCCGACCTGCCGTGGGTCGCCGACCTCGGTGACGGCCGGTACCAGAACCCGGTGCTGAACGCCGACTGGTCCGACCCGGACGCCGTACGCGTGGGGCCGTACTTCTACCTCACCGCCTCGACGTTCAACCGGATCCCGGGGCTGCCGATCCTGCGGTCGCGGGACCTGGTGAACTGGACGATCATCGGGCACGCGCTGACCGAGCTGGAGCCCCGCGACCACTTCAGCGTGCCGCAGCACGGGAACGGCGTGTGGGCGCCGGCGATCCGCTATCACGCCGGGAAGTTCTGGATCGTCTACCCGGATCCGGACTACGGCATCTTCGTCACCACCGCCGTCGACCCGGCGGGCCCGTGGACCACGCCGTACGCGCTGAAGGAGGGCAAGGGCCTGATCGACCCGTGCCCGCTGTGGGACTCGGACGGCAGCGCGTACCTGATCCACGCCTGGGCCAAGAGCCGTTCGGGGATCAACAACCGGCTGACGCTGCACCGGATGAGCCCGGACGGCCGAGAGCTGCTGGACGACGGCCAGGTCGTGGTCAACGGCGACGAGATCCCGGGCTACACCACGCTGGAGGGCCCCAAGCTGTACAAGCGCGACGGCTGGTACTGGATCTTCGCGCCGGCGGGCGGGGTGAAGCCCGGATGGCAGTCGGCGTTCCGGTCGCGCGACATCTTCGGCCCGTACGAGAACCGCATCGTGCTGGCCCAGGGCGACACCCCGATCAACGGACCGCACCAGGGAGCCTGGGTCACCACCCAACAGGGCGAGGACTGGTTCCTGCACTTCCAGGACCGCGGGGTCTACGGCCGGGTGGTCCACCTGCAGCCGATGCGGTGGCGGGACGACGGCTGGCCGGTGATGGGCGATGACGACGGCAGCGGGCGTGGCACGCCGGTGCTGGTCCACCGCAAGCCGGCGGTCGGCCGGCCGTCGAAGATCTGTGCCCCCGCGAGCGGCGACGAGTTCACCGGCCACCGGCTCGGCGAGCAGTGGTTCTGGCAGGCGAACGCCGATCCGTCCTGGTGCTCGGTGCGCGGCGGCCGGCTCCGCCTGGTCTGCCCGCCCAGTGCCGACACCGCGGACCTGCGGCTGCTGCCGAACGTGCTGGGTCAGCGTTTCCCGGCCGAGTCGTTCGTCGTGACCACGTCGCTCTCCCTCCGCGCGACGCGAGAGGACGTACGGGCCGGGCTGGTGGTGCTCGGGGACGCCTACGCGTGGATCGGACTGCGGCGCAGCGGCTCGCGGCTCGTCCTCACGCACCGGACCGCGGCCGAGGACGAGAGCGAGGTGGACGCCGCCGCCCCCATCACGCTGGCCCGGGGCCGCACCTCGGTACGGCTCCGGGTCGAGGTCGGGCCGGGTGGCGTGTGCCGGTTCGCCGCCGACCCGGACGGGCGCGGCCTGCGACCGGTCGGAGGATCGTTCACCGCGACTCCGAGCACCTGGGTCGGAGCCACGCTCGGCCTGTTCGGCACCGCCCCGTCCGGCCCGGACCAGGGCGGCACCGCCGAGGTCGACTGGTTCCGCGTCGGCCCGGCGTGAGGTTTCCGAGGTAGGCCCTACTAGCGATCTCGGAGGGAGCGTTCGAGACGGGCGCCCGCGGCCCGCATGTGGGCCCGCATGGCCTCGGCCGCGGCCTCGGGCGTCCGTTCGCGGACGGCGGTCAGGACGGCGGCGTGCTCGGCGATCGTGATGTCGGCGCTGCCCACCTCCTGGATGGCCCGGCGGATCCACACCCGCAGCAGCGACCGGATGCTGCCCAGGATGTCGTTGAGCACGGAGTTGCCCGCCGCGTTGGCGAGCGTCAGGTGGAAGGCGACGTCGGCCTCGACGAAGGCGGCGCTGTCCGGGGCGGCGCGCATCTCCTCCAGGTGCTCGGCCAGCTCGGCGACGTCCGCGTCGTCGGCGCGCTCGGCGGCCAGCCCGGCGGTGATCGTCTCGATGTGCCGCCGGGCCTCGATCAGGTCGAGCAGCTGCGGCTGGCCGAGCATGAGGCCCCACTCGATGGCGCTGGGCAGCAGGCTCGACGTGCTCTGCTTGAGGTAGGTGCCGTCGCCCTGGCGCACCTCGATGATGCCCAGGACGTCCAGCGCCTTGAGCGCCTCGCGGATCGTGGACCGCCCGACGTCGAGGCTCTCGGCGAGCTGGCGTTCGGAGGGCAGCCGGGTGCCGGGGGAGAGCTGCCCCGACAGCAGCTGCGACAGCAGCTGCCGCGCGATGTCGACGACCGCGCTCTCCCGCTGCGGAGCGGACAGCAGGATCTGCGGCGCCTCCGCCCGGGGGGTCTTGGGCCGTGCCTCGCTCGTCGAGGCGTTGGAGGGTTCCGCCACACCAGGTCCCTTCTCAGATCAGCCCGAAGACGTGTGCGATGTCGACCAGCGTCCGGTCGCCGCCGACGTTGCCGGGCACGACGGCGTACGGAATGGGGGCGCCCGCCGGGGCGGGAACCTCCCACACGGCGATCCCGGGCAGCAGGGGACCCACCACCCGGGCCGTGCGTGCGCCCAGCCCGCGGCGCGCCACCTCCGCCGAGGTGATGCCGCCCTTGGCGATGACCGCCGCCAGCCGCCCGGCGTTCGGGGCGACGGCCCCGCACAACGCCCGCATGACCCGGGCCCCGTGCCGGAGGGCGCCGTGCTCCGCGCGCCGCGTCCGCTCGCCGGCCACGATGGCGGTGCCGCCGCGGGCGAGTTCCGCGCCCAGCGCCGTGGCCAGGCGTGCTCCCTCCCGGTCCGGGTCGGAGAGAGCGGCTGTCGTCGATACGGTGTGCACTGGTGTCTTCAGGTCGCGGGAGAGCGCGGCGAGTTGCCGGCCGCTCGCGTCGGTGTGCGAGCCGCAGACGACAAGGGTACCGCCGTCGCGACACCGTACGGGGGGCGAGACCGACCGGGCGGTATGTCGTCCGGCCCGCATGGCGGCCAGCGGGGCGGCGCACCGCAGCGTCACCGTACGGCCCGCCGTTCGCGCCCGGTCCAGCCCCGCGGAGATGACGGCCAGATCGTCGTCGGTCTCGGCGTCGGGGACGACGACCGTGCCGGCCGGCACCGCGCGCAGGGCCCGCGCCACCGTGTCCGGCCCGCCGGCGCGCAGCGCCGCCAGGCCGACCGGGTACGCGTCACGGCCGCCGACCTCGCGGACCCAGCCGGGCAGGGTCCGGGCCCGGTAGCCGAAGACCGGATCGGCGGCGAACTCGGTGTCGGCGGCCACCCGCCGCCTCCCGTCCACGCTGACGTAGTGCACGCCGTCGACCGTGGTCCGCCCGCCCGCGGGGAACGCCGGGACGAACAGCAGCACGTCGCCGGCGAACACGTCCGACTCGGCGAAGACGTGGCCGCGCAGCGTCGAATCGCCGCGCAGCACGTACTCCGCCCGCACCCCGGTGGCGTCGATCCGGGCGCGGAGGCGCCGCAGCAGGGCCACGGCCTCGTCCTCCTCCATCGCCCGGGTGTTGGTGAGCACGTACACCGCGTCGTCGGCGCCGGCGGTCGGGTCGGCCTCCGGGTCCAGGAGCACCGGAACGTCCCGGGCCGACTGGGTGCCGGTCGGGTCGTCGTCCAGCACGACGGTCATCCGGCGGGTCATGCGAACGGCTCCGGCTCGGCGCGGGTCATGCGAACGGCTCCGGCTCGGCGCGGGTCATGCGAGCGGCTCCCGCTCGGTGAGCTCCACGCGGACCCCGTTCGGCTCGTGCAGCAGGAAGCAGGCCCGCCGGCCCCGGCCTCCGGCGAAGATCTTCGCGCCCTCCTCGCCGGACAGCGCGCCCAGCACCGGCTCGATCCGCTCGACGTTGAAGCACAGGTGGTGCAGTCCCTCGCCGCGGGTGCGCAGGAAGTCGGCGACCGGACCGGGCCGCAGCGGCTGGACGAGCTGGATCAGCACGTTGCCGCCGTCCAGATAGGTGAGCCGGACGCCGGGGTCGTCGGCCTCCTCGTCGCCGACGACCTTCAGCCCGAGCCGGGACACGTAGTAGGGCAGCGCCGCGTCCGCGTCGTGCACCGCGACCGCCACGTGGTCGACGAAGTCCACCCGCGGCGGGTGGCCGGGCAGCTCAGACAAGTGCCCGGACCTCGCTCAGCCCGGACCGCAGCGCGGCCTGGTAGATCCACAGGTCGCCGCCGTAGGCCAGGATCCGGAAGCCTCGCTTGATCAGCATCTCGGCCTCCTGCGGGCCGCCGGCCATGAACCCGGCGTGCTTGCCGGCCGCTCGCGCCGCCGCCGCGACCCGGTCCAGCGCCGCCAGGTAGTCGGGGTGGTCGAACCGCCCCGGGATGCCCATGCTGTTGGTCAGGTCGAAGTGGCCGACCCACAGCACGTCCACCCCGTCGACGGCGGCGATCTCCTCTACGGCGGCCAGGCCCGCCGCCGTCTCGATCTGCGTGATGACCAGGTGCTCGTCGTTGACCCGCCGCATGTAGGCGACGTTGTCCGTGGCGGAGTAGTCGTCGTGGGCGACCCCGAACGCGGCGCCGCGTACCCCGTCCGGCGGGTACTTGGCCCAGCGCACGATGTCGCGGGCCTGCTCGGCCGACTCGACCATCGGCACCATGACGCCGCGCGCCCCGGTGTCCAGCGCGCGGGAGATCGTGGTGCGGGCGGCGTGCGGCACGCGGATGAGAGCGTCGGCGCCGCGCGTGGTGGCGACCAGCCCGCCGAGTTTCTCCCAGCCCCAGCCGGTGTGCTCGGCGTCGTAGATGACGAATCGCGCCCCGGCCCCGGCGGCCAGGCGTCCGATGCCCAGGGTGGCGAACTCGAAGACGAAGGTGCCCAGGACGAGGTCTCCGTCGCGGAGTTCCTGCTTGATGGTCATGGTCAACGAACGGCCTTCCGTGAGTGGTGGATGCGTGCCCGCAGCCGGGGATGGTCCAGTGCCCGCGGGTTCACCGGGTGCGCCGGCTCCCGGCCGGCGGCCAGGTCGAGCACCGCGGCGATGGCGCCCTCTCCGTTTCCCCGAGCCAGCTCGTCGGTCCACGCGATGGCGTGCGGGGCGAGCAGCACGTTCGGCAGCGACAGGAGCGGGTCGTCGGGGCGCGGCGGTTCGGATTCGAAGACGTCGAGGGCGGCGCCCGCGATGCGCCTTTCGGCCAGTGCCCGGGTCAGCGCGCCCTGCTCGACGATCGGCCCGCGCGCCACGTTGACCAAGAACGCGGTGGGCTTCATCAGGGCGAGCCGGCCGGCGTCGAGCAGGTGATGCGTCTGCGGGGTGAGCGCGCAGGTGACGACGACGAAGTCGGCGTGGGCCAGCAGCTCCTCCAGCCCGACGATCTCGACGCCCCGCGCGGCGGCGGCCCGCCGATCGGCGTACGGGTCGGCGGCCAGCTGCGTCATGCCGAGCGGCTCGCACAGCCGCGACACCTCGGACCCGATGTTGCCCCACCCGACCAGCCCGAGGGTGCGCCCGGACGGGGAGACGCCCATGTGGTCGAGCTTGTCGTCCCAGCGGCCGGTGCGTACCAGCCGGTCCTTGACGAGCACCCGGTGGGACAGCGCGAGCAGCATGGTCAGCGCGGACACCGCGACGGGCCGGCGGACACCGTCGGGAGTGATCGTCACCAGCACCCCCGCCTCGGTGCAGGCCGGGACGTCCACGTTGTCGTAGCCGACGCCGAAGCGCGCCACCAGCGCGAGCCGGTCGGCGCCCGCGACCGTGGCCTCGGTCACGCGGGGACCCAGCACGATGAGCGCGTCGTACCCGGCGACGTCGGCGGCGGTGAGCTCTCCGCCCTCGGCGGCGGGCAGGAAGTCCCAGACGACGTTGTCGGCCTGGTCGAACTCGCGCAGGCCGATGTCGCCCCAGCCGATGCGGCCGTCGTCGGTCAGGAAGTCGCGCGTCAGGCCGACGCGGAACGGCTCAGGCATCCGGAGTCCTCTCCTGGCAGGTGCGGGTGGCCGGGGCGCTGAAGGCGGCGGCCGGGGGGCTGATGGCGACGGACGGGCCGGGCAGGACGAGCGGGCCGTCGCGCACCGGCCGTTCGCCCCGGGCCCGCCGCGGAGCCCCGCCGCCCGGCCGGGGGCCGCCGGCCTCCGCGACGGGCTCCAGCAGTGCCCAGTCGCGCCCGCCGGGGTCGAGGGCCCGGGGCTCGTCCGACGGGTTGGCGACGATGATCAGGTGGCGGGCGTCCTTGCGGACGGCCAGCCCGGTGAGCCCCTCCGGCAGGTCCAGCCGGACGAGCCGCCCGCCCGCGTACGGCCGGAGCGCGGCGAGCACGTGCCACACCGGCGCCCCCACCACACCGCGCGGGCCGACCGTCTCGTACAGGGAGACCTCCGCCGCGCCCGCGAGGCCCAGCGCCGCCAGTGCGCCGACCGTCCAGGCCGCGCCGAACAGGCCGCGGTGCCGGGGGTCGGGCGGCGGGGGCGGTGCGTCCGGCGCCCAGGGGTCCCAGGCCGGCCGCAGGCTCACCGGGCCGACCAGCACCGGCCGTCCGCGCGCCAGCTCACGGGCCTGCGCCACCACCTGAGGATGGACCAGCAGGGTCTCCCGCACGCTGGCGGTGTCGTCGGCGTGCGCGGTCGCCGTGATCGGGAAGCACAGGAGGTCCAGCAGCTCCACCGGCAGCCCGTCCGCCCGGTTCAGCTCGGCGAAGTGCGCCCGGCTGCCGCCGCCGATCCGTACGCCGGTGCCCGCGAACGCCCGCCGCGCCGCCTCGGCGAGCTCCCGTGTCGTGGTCATGCGCGGCCCGAACACCAGGAGCGTGTCCACGGGCGTTCCGGCCAGCTCGGCGATCCGCCCGGGCGTCGCGCGCGCCGCTCCGACCCGCAGGGGGATCCGAAGCCTCCGCGCGACCTCGCCGGCCTCGGCGACGTGCTCCCGCCAGCCGTCCAGATCCAGCCGGACGTCCGCGTGGACGAAGGCGGGTCCGGCCTCCGCCAGGGCCCGGAGCGACGCCTCGCCGGGGACGGGGCCGCGGTGCTGCAATCCGATCGCCGGAAGCGGCGGCCCGTCCGCGCCGAGCCGTACGCCGGCCGGGCCCCGGGCGGGCGCCCGGGCGGGGCCGGGCCGGCCCGTGACGCGCAGGCGCATCCGCTGGCGGACGCGCTCGCCACGGCGCAATCGGACGGGGAAGGGCAGCGCCAGGGGCGTGCCGTAGGTCTTGTAGGAGGCGTCGGTCCAGTTGCGCTGGTCCTCGGTCTCGAAGACGTCGCCGTCCAGCTCGATCGCGACCTCCAGCCCGCCGTCGTGGTACCGCATCGCGACGATGTCGCGCAGCGGCTGGTGGGGGCTGATCCGTTCGGGGAACCGGCCGGTGTGCTCGCCGCCGGGTCCCCGGACGCGGACGGACGTCCCGGCCAGGTGCAGCGGGTGCAGCAGGCACAGCCCGACGCGGCAGCGCAGGAAGTCGCGCTCGGCCCGCCCGTCCATCGCGAAGGTGAGCTCGCGATCGGTGAGGGTGATCGTGCCGGTCCAGCGGAAGCCGACGTCGCCGTTGTCGTGCCGGACCTCGACGGTGGTGCGGTCGCCGGTCTCCTCGACGCCGAGCACCCGCGCGGGTACGGTCCGCCAGCGGCGGTCGCGGACCCCGACGTAGACCCGCCGCAGCACCGGCGTGCCGGCGAACCGGACGTGGTCCAGCGCCGCGCCGAGCAGGTCGGCGCGCAGCGGCCCATGGCCGAGCGGCCGGGGAGCGGGCTCCGTGGAGGCGGCTCCTGTCACCGATCCTCCTTCGTCGGAGGGCGTGACCGCAGAGGCGTGTCTTCGATGCCCTCGCTTCGCTCGGTCATGAGTCCTCCTTCGTCGGAGGGCGTGACCGCAGAGGCGTGTCTTCGATGCCCTCGCTTCGCTCGGTCATGAGTCCTCCTTCGTCGGAGGGCGTGACCACAGGGGCGTGTCTTTTGACTCCCTCGCTTCGCTCGGTCATGGCGGTCGCCCTTCCGATCGGGGCGCTCATCCGGCCGACCGGCGGACCGGTTCGACGAGGTCCCGGCCGCTCTCGCCGATCGCGTCGAGCGCCGCGACCTGCTCGGGGGTGAGGGCGAGCCCGGCCGCCGCGACGCTCGCGTCCAGCTCGGCGGGGGTCTCGGGGCCGACGATCGCGCTGGCCACGCCGGGGCGGGCCAGCAGCCAGGCCAGCGCCAGCCGTTCGGGCCGTCGCCCCCACTCCCGGGCCAGCGCGGACAGCCGTCCGGCCGCCTCCCGCTGCCGGGCCGAGTAGCCCGTCCCGCCCCACCGCCGCTCGCCGGCGTACTCGCGGGAGGCCGCGTCCTCGCCCGCCAGCAGCCCGCCGCTCAGCGGGCTGAAGGCCACCAGCGACAGCCCGAACCGCTGGGTGGCGGGCACGACCTCCCGCTCCACCGCGCGGTCCACGAGGTTGTAGCGGACCTGGGCGCACACCGGCGGGTCGAGCCGCAGGTCGCTGCCGATCCACAGGGCGTGGGTCAGCTGCCAGGCCGGATACGTCGACAGCGCCGCGTGGCGGACCTTGCCCTGCCGCACCATGTCGTCGAACGCCTGCAGCGTCTGGTCCAGCGGGGTGTCCGGGTCGGGGTGGTGGGCGTAGTAGAGGTCGACGTGGTCGGTGCGCAGCCGGCGCAGGCTGGCCTCGAGCTGGCGGAACAGGTGCCGCCGGGACAGCCCCCGGTCGCCCGCCCCCGGCCCGACCGGCTCGCCCGCCTTGGTGGCCAGCACCACCTCGTCACGCCGCCCGCGCAGCGCCCGGCCGACCAGTTCCTCGGCGGGCTCGCGCGCCGCCGACGGCGGCGCGCCGGGCCGGTCGAAGTGCGCGAGATGGCCGTAGGAGTTCGCGGTGTCGACGAAGTTGATCCCGCGGTCCAGGGCCGCGTGCACGAGCCGGGTGACGTCCGCCGCGGCAGGGGCCACGCCGAACGTCGCCGTGCCGAGGCAGATCCGCGACACCCGGATGCCCGAAGGACCGAGGAGGGAGTACTCCACCGCACCGCCGCCCTTCTGAATGCCTGGGTTCGACCGGACCGTAAACCGCTCTCAGAAATTGGTCAACCGGTTGACCAATCCGAAAAACGCGTCTTACGATCACGGCCGGTACGTGACCTGGATCACCCGTCGTTGCCCCTTCACCGACGGCCGGGTGCGTCCGAAAGGAGGTGGCCGATCCGTGCCGAGCCTCGTTCCCTACGGCCTGGCCTGCGAATTCCTCACCGAACCGACCACCGTTGACGAGCCGTCCCCCCGGCTGTCCTGGCGGCTGCGCTCCTCGCGCGTCGCCGACCGGCAGAGCGCCTACCGGCTCCGCGTCACCGCCGAACCCGCCGCGACCTCCGGTGCGACCGAAATCTGGGACACGGGCCGGACCTTGTCGGACGCCACCTCGGTGGCCTACCGCGGAGCGGAGTTGCGGCCGTGCACCCGCTACCGGTGGGACGTCGAGGTCTGGGACCGCGACGGCCGGCTCGACGGGCACGCGTCGTCCTGGTTCGAGACCGGGCTGATGAGCCCGGACGGCTGGGCCCGCGCCGCCTGGATCACCCGGGACGAGACCACCCTGCCGCTGTTCGAGCCGCCTCGCGACGACCACCGCACCCTCAACACCCGGCATCTGGCGCCCTGCCTGCGGCTGCGCCGGGCCTTCGCGCTGCCCCGGCGGCCGGCGCGTGCCCGGCTGTACGCCTCCGCGCAGGGCGTCTACCGGGCGAGCGTCAACGGCCGGCCCGTCTCGGACACGGAGCTGGAACCCGGCTGGAGCGACTACCGCGACCGCGTTCAGTACCGGGCCTACGACGTCACGGCCCTGCTCGGCGAGGGCCCGAACGTGCTCGCGGCGCTCGTCGGGGACGGCTGGTGGAGCGGCTTCGTCGGCTTCGACCCGCGCCGGGCCGGCAAGATCTACGGAGACCGGCCCGCGTTCATCGCGCGGCTGCTCGTGGAGTTCCCCGACGGGGAGCGCATGTGGCTCGGCACCGACGAGCGCTGGAGCGAGTCGCCCGGCCCGATCCGCCACTCCGACCTGCTGATGGGCGAGTACCACGACGCCCGGATACCGAACGACGGCTGGGACGGGCCGGGGTTCGACGACGCCGGCTGGCCGCGGGCGATCGTCGCCGGCCGCGACACCACGAAGCTGCGGGCCGCCCGCGCCCAGCCCGTGCGCGTCACGACCCGGGTGCAGGCCGTCGAGGTGTCGGCCCGGCCCGACGGCACGGTCATCGCCGACCTCGGCCAGAACATCGTCGGCCGGGTCCGGCTGACCGTACGCGGCGCCGAGGCCGGCCGCCACATCGTGCTCCGCCACGCCGAGATGCTCGACGCCGACGGCCGCCTCTACACCGACAACCTGCGCCGCGCGGAGGCGCGCGACGTGTACGTCTGCTCGGGCGCGCCGGTCGAGGTCTACGAACCCGCCTTCACCTGCCACGGCTTCCGGTACGTCGAGCTGTCCGGCTACCCGGGGGTCCCCGGGCCGGGCGATGTGGTGGGCTCGGTGCTGCACAGCGACACCCCGTGGACGGGCGCGTTCTCCTGCAGCGACCCCGACGTGGAGCGGCTGCACGCCAACATCCGCTGGGGGCAGCGCGGCAACTTCGTCTCGGTGCCCACCGACTGCCCGCAGCGCGACGAGCGGCTCGGCTGGCTCGCCGACGCCCAGGTCTTCCTGCCCACCGCGGCCCGCGGCGCCGACGTCTCCGCGTTCTTCGCCGGCTGGATGGAGGACGTCCTGGCCGGGCAGGACGAGGACGGCGCGTTCGGCGACGTCGCGCCGAAGGTGTCGATCCTGCGCGAGGGCGCGCCCGGCTGGGGCGACGCCGGGGTGATCGTCCCGTGGACGCTGTACCGGCTGTACGGCGACGAGCGGATCCTGGAGCGTTCCTACCCGGCGATGGTGCTCTGGGTCGAGCACATCCGCCGGCACAACCCCGACCTGGTCTGGCGCCACCGTACGGGACGGCACTACGGCGACTGGCTGCAGATCGGCGCCGAGACACCTCGGGAGGTGCTGGCCACCGCCTACTTCGCCCGGTCGGCCGAGCTGGTGGGCAAGGCCGCACGGGTGCTCGGCCGTACCGGCGACGCGGAGCGGCACGAGGCCCTGGCGGCCGACGTACGGCGGGCCTTCATCGACCGCTTCGTGGAGCCGGACGGCCGCGTCCACGGCGACACCCAGACCGGCTACCTGCTCGCCCTGGAGTTCGGTCTCCTCCCGCCGGAGCTGGAACGGGCCGCCGCCGGGCACCTGGCGGACGACGTGGACAAGCACGACCACCACCTGACCACCGGGTTCATCGGCGTCCCCCTGCTGTGCCCGGTGCTGACCCGCGCCGGCCGCGCCGACCTCGCGTACGCCCTGCTCCACCAGGACACGTTCCCGAGCTGGCTGTTCTCCGTACGGCACGGCGCCACCACGGTCTGGGAGCGCTGGGACGGCTGGACCCCGGACGGCGGCTTCCAGTCCGCCACCATGAACTCCTTCAACCACTACAGCCTCGGCGCCGTCGGCGACTGGCTGTACGGGGGAGTGGCCGGCATCGCGCAGGCCCCCGACTCCGCCGGCTACCGCCGCATCGTCCTGCGCCCGCATCCGGGCGGCGCGCTGACCTGGGCCTCGGCCGCCCAGGAGACCGTACGTGGGCGGATCGAGTCGGCCTGGTCGCTGAGCGGTGACGGCATCGCCCTCGACGTGCTGATCCCGCCGGGTGAGCCCGCCACCGTCCACGTGCCGACCACCGACCCCGGCAGCGTGCTGGTGGACGGCGGCCCCGCCACCGAACGAGTGGACGTCCTCGCCCGGCACGACGGCGAGCTGGTCTGCGCCGTCCCGTCCGGCCGCCACCGTTTCACGGCCGCCTGGCACCCCACCACACGGAGGATCCCTTGAACAACGGCAGACGAACCGCCCCGGGTCCGAGCCGCCGCGACTTCCTGCGGCTGAGTGGCGCGGCCGGCGCGGCGCTGGGTTTGAGCGCCTGTGGCTTCGGCCGTACGGGCGGCGGCGGCACCGCGCTCAAGGTCTGGGACCAGTTCACCACGTCCCCGCAGAACGAGGCCGTGAGGAAGGTCTACGACCTCTACCGGCGGTCGGGGGGCTTCACCATCGACCGCACCACCCAGCCCGGCGACCAGATGGCCACCGTGGGCAAGACCGCGCTGGCCTCCGGCACCGGCCCCGACGTCATCTACTACGAGGTGGGCAAGGGCAACGCCGGGGTGCTGGCCGAGGCCGGACTGCTCCGCCCGCTGGACGACCTGGCCGCCAAGTACGGCTGGCTGAAGAAGATCACGCCGTTCGCCGCCCGGGAGGCGCGGCTGGACGGCAAGCTCTACGGGCTGCCGAACGAGACCGAGACCACCGTTCTCTTCTACAACAAGACGCTGATCGACAAGGCCGGGCTGACCGTCCCGAAGACGTTCGACGAGCTGCTGGACTTCTGCGCCAGGGCCAAGGCCAAGAAGTACGTCCCGATCGCCTACGGACAGGCCGACGTCTACCCGTGCTGGTGGGCCTTCTCCCTGATGGCCAACAACATCGTGGGCGGCCGGGCCATGGGCGACCTGATCTTCGACGGCAGGGGCAGCTGGAACACACCCCAGATGAGGCAGGCCATCCAGCTGTTCTTCGTCGACCTGGTCAAGGCGGGCGGGTTCATCGACGACCTCAACTCCCTGCACGGCCCCGACGCGCAGTCGATGTTCCTGGCCGGCAAGGCCCTGATGAACATCAACGGCACCTGGGCCGTCGGCGCGGTCGAGAAGGGGCTGAAGGGCCAGGAGGTCGGCATCATGCCGATGCCCTCCATCGACGGCGGCGACCGTGTCTACCCGGCGGGCACCGGCTCGGCCTACTACATCTCGGCCAGGTCCAAGCACGCCGACGAGGCCGGGAGGTTCCTGGACTCCCTCTACCAGCCGGAGGCGCTGCGCGTCTGGGTGGAGCAGGGCAAGATCTTCCCGCCCGTGCCGTTCGACCCGTCCGGCTGGACGCTGTCGTCCCTGCAGAAGCAGGCGCTCACCGCCGCGCAGAACGGCGGCGGCGACGCCACCCGCGACCTCGGCTACTCCGTCAACCACGGCAAGGCGGCGCCCGGCTTCCTCAATGCGATGACCAGCGGCTTCCAGGCGGTCGTGCAGGGCCGCAAGACTCCGGCGCGGCAGGCCGACGACCTGCAGAAGGCGTGGGAGAAGGGACTGTAGTGATGCGAATCCTCCCCGCCCCGCGGAGGGAGGCGGCATGGCGACCACGATGACCCGGGCCAGGCCGCCGCTCGCCGGGCGCTCCGCGGCGCCCGCCGCCCGCCGCCGGCCCGGAGACCGGCGCGTGTCCGGATACCTGTTCGTGCTCCCCGCCCTCGCCGTGTACGCGGTGTTCATCCTGTATCCGCTGGTCCAGTCGGTCTACCTGAGCCTCACCGACTGGGACGGCGCGCGGCCGCACAAGCGGTTCATCGGCCTGGGCAACTTCGACCGGCTCGTGCACGACTCCCTGTTCTGGCGGGCGCTGGGGCACAACCTGATCTGGGTGGTGCTCGGCACGGCGGCGGCGATGGCGGTGAGCCTGCTGCTGGCCATGCTCGTGTGGAGCCGGCCGCGCGGGTTCACGCTGTTCCGCACCGTCTACTTCATGCCGCAGATCCTCCCGGCCATCATCGTCGGCATCGTGTGGAGCTGGATCTACAGCCCCGCCTTCGGCATCCTCGACCGCGGCCTGTCCGCGGTCGGGCTGGGGTCGTGGAGCCACGGCTGGCTGGGCGACCCGGACTTCGCGCTCTACGCGGTGCTGGTGGCCTCGGTCTGGGCCACGGTCGGGCTGGCCTTCGTGATCTTCACGGCCGCGCTGCACAACGTCGACCAGGACCTGCTGGACGCCGCCCGGGTGGACGGCGCCGGCGCCTGGCAGAGGTTCCGGCACGTGGTGGTGCCGCAGCTGTCCAGCGCGGTCACGCTGGTGACGGTGCTGTTGCTGGTGCACGGGTTCCAGGCGTTCGACCACGTCTGGATCATGACCAAGGGCGGTCCGGACAACAGCACCCAGCTGCTCGCCACCTACACCTACCAGAAGGCCTTCATGGAGAACGAGGTCGGCTACGGAGCGGCGATCTCGCTGGTGCTCACCGTCCTGTCGCTGGTGGTGTCGCTGGCCGTCGTCCGCCTCCGCGAGAGGGGCGAGCGATGATCACCCGCACCGCCAGGTACGTCATCCTCTCGATGTTCCTGGTGCTCTTCCTGCTGCCGTTCGTGTGGATCTGGTCGTCGGCGCTGAAGAGCAACAGCGAGATCAACGCCGACCCGTTCGGGCTGCCCACCAGCCCGCAGTGGGGGAACCTGGCCGACGCCTGGACCACCGGCCGGTTCGGCAAGTACCTCGGCAACACCGTGCTGTACTGCGCGTTCGTGGTGCCCGGCGTGACCGTGCTGTCCTGCCTGGCGGGCTACGCGCTCGGCACCCGGCGGCTGCCCGGCGAGAAGTACCTGCTCGGCGTGTTCCTGCTGGGCATCATGATCCCGTTCCAGTCGATCATGGTGCCGCAGTACTACCTGGTGCGCGACCTCAACCTGCTCGGCAGCTACTGGGGCGTCATCGTGCCGAGCATCGCGCTCGGCCTGGCCTTCGGGACCTTCCTGATGCGCTCGTTCTTCCGCGAACTGCCCGACGAGATCGGCAACGCGGCCCGGCTGGACGGCGCGGGGGAGTGGCGGGTGTTCAGCCGGATCATGCTGCCCCTCGCGCGGCCGGGGCTGATCACCATGGTGGTACTGCAGTTCATGTTCACCTGGAACATGTTCCTGATCCCGCTGCTGTACGGGCAGGACGAGAACCTGCGCCCGGTGTCCACCGGGATCATGTTCTTCATCGGCGAGTACAGCGTGGACCGGTCGATGATCGCGGCCGGGGTCACCCTGGCCAGCGTCCCGATCATCGTCGTCTACCTGGTGCTGCAACGGCACTTCATCCAGGGCATGACGTCGGGCGCCCTCAAGTGAGGCACGTGCCATGACACACATCGACGAAAGGGGATCGACCATGCGGCTCGCCGGGAAGAAGGCGGTCGTCACCGGCGCGGGCGGTGCGCTCGGCCAGGTCATCAGCCGGGCTCTGGCTCAGGAGGGCTGCGACGTGGCCGGGGTCGACCTGGCGCAGGAGGGGCTGACCCGGTTCGGCAAGACGGTGCGGGAGCTGGGGCGTGAGGCCCTCGAACTGGACACCGACCTCACCGACTTCGACGATGTCCAGCGGGCGGCCGGCCAGGTCCGGGACGCCTGGGGCGGCATCGACATCCTGGTCAACGGCGCCGGCGGCGGCATGGTGCGGCCGTTCGCCGAGATGACGCCGCAGGAATGGCAGCGGATGGTCGACAACAACCTGACCACCGTGTTCAACATGACGCGTGCGGCGCTGCCGGCCATGCGGGGCCGGGACGGCGCCCGGATCGTCAGCATCGCCTCGATCGCCGCGCTGCGAGGCGGGCGGCTCGTCCGCAACGCCACCGGCTACGCGGCGGCCAAGGCCGGGGTGGTCGGGCTGACCAAGGCGCTGGCCATCGAACTGGCCGAGGAGGGGATCACGGTGAACTGCGTCGCCCCGGGCGCGCAGCACACTCCGGGCCGCGCCCGTGACACCCCCGAGGTCCGGGAGGCGCTGCTCGCCCAGATCCCCACGCGCACCCTCGGCCGTCCCGAGGACCTCGCCGAGACCATCGTCTTCCTGTGCCTGCCCTCGGCCGCGTACCTGACCGGTGTCATTCTGCCGCAGGACGGCGGACACTCCATCTGAAAGCCCAGCGGGAGGGAACGAATGGACGGTTCTGGTTCGCAGCGGGGTCGGCACCGCTACGACGAGGTGTACGGAGAGGGCGCGGCCGACCGGCTCCTGGCCGCGCTGAGCGGCCCCGGGGCCGCTCTCGGGCGCTACGGCATCGACTTCAACTTCGGCGAGATCTACTCTCGTCCCGGCCTGGACCTGCGGCAGCGGCAGATCGCCTCGATCGCCGCGCTGGTCGGCATGGGCGACTGCACGCCCCAGCTCAAAGGGCACATCAAGGCCGGGCTCAACGTCGGCCTCACCGAGGACGAGATCGTCGAGGTGATCATCCACTGCGTCCAGTACGTCGGCTTCCCGCGCGCCATCAACGCGGCGAACGTGGCCAAGGGAGTCTTCGCGGAGCGGGCCGCCGCCACCGGTGGGAAGGACGGCTGAGGTGACCACGATCGTTCTCATCGGCACCCTGGACACCAAGGGCCGGGAGTACGCCTGGCTGCGCGACCGGCTGCGGGATCACGGTTGCCGGCCGGTCGTCGTCGACGCCGGCACCGGGGAGCCGGACGGCATCGTCCCGGACGTGACCAACCTCGCGGTGGCGCGGGCCGCCGGGGCCGACCTGGAGGCGCTGCGCGCGGCCGGTGACCGCGGGGCCGCCGTCGCGACCATGTCCGAAGGCGCCGCCGCGGTGCTCACCGAGCTGTACGCCGGGGGCCGCGTCGACGGCGTCCTGGCCGTCGGCGGCAGCGGCGGCTCGGCCATCGCCGCCCGCGCGATGCGGGAACTGCCCGTCGGCGTGCCGAAGCTGCTGGTGTCGACCATGGCGTCGGGCGACGTCTCGCCGTACGTCGGGGCCAAGGACGTCACGCTGATGTACAGCGTCGTGGACATCGCCGGGGTCAACCGGGTGTCGCGGCGGATCCTCGGCAACGCTGCGGCGGCCGTCGCCGGCATGGCCGCCGTGTCGTCCAGCACGACGCCCGTCCCCGGAGGCACCGACGAGCGTCCGCTGGTCGCCGCGTCCATGTTCGGCGTCACCACGCCCGCCGTCGAGGCGGCGCGGGCCCGGCTGGAGGAGCTCGGCTACGAGGTGCTGGTCTTCCACGCCACCGGAGCGGGCGGCCGGGCGCTGGAGGGGCTGGCCGAGAGCGGGATGCTGGCCGGGGTGCTCGACCTGACCACCACCGAACTCGCCGACGACCTGGTCGGCGGGGTGCTGTCGGCGGGCCCGGACCGGCTGACCGCCGCAGGCGCGCACGGCGTTCCGCAGGTGGTCGCGCCGGGGGCCCTGGACATGGTCAACTTCGGCCCCCGCGACACCGTGCCGGACCGCTTCGAGGGCCGCGACCTGTACGTCCACAACCCGACGGTGACGCTCATGCGCACCACTACCGAGGAGATGGCCGAGCTGGGCCGGCGGATCGCCGGCAAGCTGACGGCGGCGCGCGGCCCGGTCGCGCTGTACCTGCCGCGCCGGGGAGTGTCCGCGCTGGACGCCGAGGGCGCCGCGTTCCGCCGGCCCGAGGCGGACGCGGAGTGCTTCGCCGAGCTGGCCAAGGGCGTGGCCGGTTCGCCGGTGGAACTGGCCGACCTCGACCTGCACATCAACGACCCGGAGTTCGGCCGGGCCATGGCCGAACGACTGGACCGAATGATCAAGGATCAGGAAGGGACCGCGTGAATCGCACCACCGCACTGGACCGCCTCCGCGCCACGGTCGCGGCAGGCGCCCCGATCATCGGCGCCGGGGCCGGCACCGGCCTGTCGGCCAAGTGCGCCGAGGCCGGCGGCGCCGATCTGATCATCATCTACAACTCGGGCCGCTACCGGATGGCCGGCCGGGGCTCGCTGGCCGGGCTGATGCCGTACGGCGACGCCAACCAGATCGTCCTGGACATGGCGGGCGAGGTGCTGCCGGTGGTGCGCGACACCCCCGTCCTGGCCGGCGTGTGCGGCACCGACCCCTTCCGGCTGATGCCGCGGTTCCTGGACCGGCTCGCCGAGACGGGCTTTTCCGGGGTGCAGAACTTCCCCACGGTCGGCCTGATCGACGGGGTGTTCCGGCAGAACCTGGAGGAGACGGGGATGGGCTTCGAGCTGGAGATCGACATGATCCGGCTCGCCGCCGAGCGGGAACTGCTGACCGCGCCCTACGTCTTCGACACCGTCCAGGCCGAGGCGATGGCCGCGGCCGGCGCCGACGTGCTGGTCCCGCACATGGGCCTGACCACCAAGGGCACCATCGGCGCGAGCACCGCGATCGGCCTGGACGAGGCGGCCGAGCGCGTCCAGGCGATGCGCGACGCGGCGGTGGCCGTCCGCCCGGACGTCATCGTGCTGTGCCACGGCGGCCCCATCGCCGAGCCCGCCGACGCCGCGTACGTCCTGGAGCACACCACGGGCGTGGCCGGCTTCTTCGGCGCCTCCTCGGTCGAACGGCTGCCGACCGAACAGGCCATCACCGCCCAGGTGTCCGCCTTCAAGTCCCTGCAGATCTGAGAGGACCGTTCATGCACGTCACTCCCGGCGACGTCACCACCATGTCCTTCGACTGGGGGTCGATCAAGTGGTTCGTCACCCCGTCTCGCGTGCCCGGCGCGGGCAGCACCTTCGGCGAGGTGATCATCAACCCCGGCCGCGGCCACGAGCGGCACAACCATCCCGGCGCCGAAGAGATCATCTATGTCGTCTCCGGCGAGGCCACGCAGATGGTGGACGACGGTGAGCCGTTCACCATCCGCGAGGGCGACACCGTCCACATCCCCAAGGGCGCCTACCACTCCACCCACAACACCACGTGGCGCCCGCTGCGCCTGATCGTCACCTACACGCCGGGAGGTGAGGAGAAGGCGCTGGAGAGCGCCCCGGACTTCTGCCTGCACGAGGCCGGCACCGTCCCGGAATGGGCGCAGGCGGGCCGGTGACCCTGATCAGGACGGCCCACGGCGACACCTGGAGC
Source organism: Actinoallomurus oryzae (assembly GCF_039541955.1). Lineage (NCBI taxonomy): Bacteria > Bacillati > Actinomycetota > Actinomycetes > Streptosporangiales > Thermomonosporaceae > Actinoallomurus > Actinoallomurus oryzae. The sequence continues at coordinate 346,908 of NZ_BAABHF010000015.1, forward strand.
CGGGACCGCCCCGCGTGGTCCGACCTGACCGCGGCCGGCCCCTTCCGGGTGCCGGCCGCCGGCGGGCGGTTCGACCGCCACCACCACGACTGCGACGAGTACTGGCTGATCATCACCGGCCGGGCCACCGTGACCAGCGGCCCGCGCACCTACCTCGTCGGGCCGGGGGACCTGCTGTGCACCCCGGCCGGCGAGGAGCACGACATCGTCGAGGTCCACGGGGAGCTGACCGGCTTCTTCTTCGAGGGCCCGCTGCGCCCCGGCGGACGCCCCGGTCACCTGCACCGCGACCCGGCCCAGGCCGCCGGCCACGACGTCCCCTGCCGCCCGGCCCCACCCGGCGGCCTCCCCAGCACCACCTGACCGACCCGGCCCCCGGGCCGGCGGCCTCCGCAGCACCACCTGACCGGTCCGGCCCCCCGGGCCGGCGGCCGATTCACGAGCGTTGACGAAGCGATGCGAAAGGCTCCGCGATGACAGGTATGGCACGCCGGCGGTTCCTGGCCGGCACCGGACTGGCCGGGCTCGGCGGACTGGCCGCGGGGTCGTTCGGACCGGCGGCCCGCGCCGCGACTCCGGCCGATGACGCACCGGCCGCCGCGGGCCGTACGGGCGGGGCCGGTGCGATTCCGTACCCGACGCTCGCCCGCCCGTTCGCCATGCCCGGGGTGAAGGACCAGGACTGGAGCGGCGCGCTGTTCGTCACCCGCGACGAGGCCCGGTTCGCGGTCCGGGTGGGCCTGCTGACGGCCGCGAGCACCCTCATCCGGGAGAAGATGACCAACAACCTGTGGCGGTTCGGCCCCTCGGCGCCCGACGGCGTCTACAAGCAGGTCGTGGTCAGCTCGGACGACCGCAAGGTCATGCCGGCGCACCTCGACGCGCTGCGCGAGGTGATCGCCCACCCCGACTGGTACACCGCGGAGGAGGTCACGGACGCCAAGGCGACGCTCCCGCAGCTGGAGCAGAAGTACGCGACGGCCCAGGACCAGAAGCGGAGCATCCGCGTCCGCTACGCCCGGACCGACGGCGGTCGCGGCGTCGTCGCGGCGGTGACGGCGCTCGACGCGGACCTGTCGATCGTGCTCGAGGTCGCGGCGCCGTGGACCGAGACCCCGAAGTTCCAGGTGGCGAACGGATGCGTGCTCGGCACCGAGCCCGGCCTGGCGAACCCGTCGCGTACCGGCCACTTCGCGCTCGCGCCGGACGAGCCGGCCGAGCGTACGACGCTCTACGCGTCGGTCGGCGACATGGTCGCCGGTGAGACCGGCGGGTCCGGTGCGGCCGGCACCGCCGTCGCGGCGCTGCGCTACGACCTGGCCAAGGGCCAGACGATCACTTTCACCGCGACCTGCGGCGACGAGCCGGTCACGCTCAAGCCCGCTCCGCGGCGCAGGACGACGGCCCGGCTCGACGCCGCCCAGGCGCGGGTCACCCGCGGCTACCTCACCGGATCCGGGCCGGTCGGGCGCGTCGCCGACGCCGTACGGGACGCGCTGTCGCTCAACACCAACTACGACCGCACGACCCTGCGTAACTTCGTGATGTGGGGCTGGAGCGGCGCCGGCGGGCTGTTCACCGGCTGGGACTCCGCCTTCGACGCGATCGAGGCCACGTCGGTGAGCGCCGATCTCGCCATGCAGCACGAACGCGACATCTTCGCCGCTCCGCCACCGCCCAACCAGGTGAAGATCAACGGGCCGCGCTACGACCAGCAGAACTCCGGTCCCATGCACGCGTACGCGGTGTGGCGGCTGTACACCAGGCTCGGGGACCGGGACCTGGTCGCCACCGCGTATCCCCAGCTGGTCGCGTTCTTCGACCTGCTGCCGGAGTGGGACGCCGACGGCGACGGCCTGCTCGAGTCGCCCTACTTCGGTGACCGGATCAGCGGGCGCGGCAACCATCTGGGGCTGGACGACAGCCCCGTCTACGCCGACTACCAGAAGGTTCCGAAGAAGGGCGGAAGCGGCGACCCGCGCCCGAACACCAACCTGACCGACGTCGCCCTGAACGCCTACTACGCGCTGATGGCGGAGCTCCTGGCCAAGATGGCGCGCCTGCAGGGCAAGACCGCCGACGCGACCCGGTTCGAGGCGATCCACGAGCGGATCAAGACCGGTGTCAACGCCAAGCTCTGGAACGAGGAGCGCGGGCTCTACCTGAGCCGTTACCTGGACGGCGGCTGGAACGAGGTCGTGACACCGACGGTCTTCTACCCGCTGCTCGCCGGGCTTGCGACACCGGAGCGCGCCCGCGTGCTCGTCGAGGACCACCTGCTCGACCCGGAGGAGTTCTGGGGCGAGTACGTCATCCCCAGCGTCGCGCGCAACGACCCGAAGTACTGCTCGGGCGGCCCGGTGCATCCGCGGTCGGAGCACTTCAAGTTCTTCAAGAACTACGACGACAAGGGGGCACCGGAGGAGTGGAAGGGCGCGGCGTGGCCGCCGATGAACTTCACCGTCTACGAGGGGCTCAAACGGTACGGCTTCGACCGGGAGGCCGGTGAGCTCGCGGCGCGGAGCACCGCCATGTACCTGAACGCCTACGACCGCGACGGGTGGTTCCCCGAGTCGTTCGACCCGGAGCCCGATCAGTCGATCATGGACTCGGCCGTCGACACCGCGTGGCGCACCTACTCGTGGAGCAACGCGATGGCCGTCCAGACCATTCACGAGCTGCTGTCGGACGAGCCGTGGGGCGATCCGGAGGCGCTGATGTTCGGCAGCCTGACGCTCCCGGGCACCAACTCGGTGTCGAACCTGGTCCTGCGCGGGCACCGCTACGCGGTCACCGCCGGCCCCCGCACGACGACCGTGACCAGGGACGGACGGCCGCTCTTCCGCAGCGAGGGCGGCCGGGTCGCCGTACGCGCCTTCGTGGTCTCGGAGAAGGGCGCCTCCTTCGACATCACCGCCACCGGCCCCGCGAATGTGGAGGTGGTCACCGGAAACGGCCGGACCCGCTCCGCCAGAGTGCCGACCGGACGCCACCACGTCGAGCTGTGACCTCGCGGGGTCGGCAGGTACTTCGTCAGGCGGACGCGCCGACCGTCTGGGGAGAGCGGAAGAGACGGTCGGGGTCGTATCGGTTCTTCACCGTGAGCAGTCGTGGGTAGTTGTCGCCGAAGTAGGCCTGTTTCCAGTTCGTGAGCCCGGCGTCGGCGTAGTTCTGATACGCCTGTCCGCTCGCGTACGGTTTCATCGCCGTGTGGAACGCGCGCAGCCAGGCCTGCTGCGCCCGGGTCGCGGCGCTCGGCGCCGTCGTATCCCACGTCGTGGTGAACTGCCCGTTGAAGAGGCCGTCACGGTGGACGAACGCCGTGGCGTCCGCGCGTACTCGGTTCACGGCGCCGCCCAGCGCGTCGAAGGCGATCCCGCCCTGGCCACCGCCTGCCAGGCCGCCGCGTGCCCGGACCGCGGACAGGATCGCGTCGATGCCCGCCGCCGTTATCGGGCGGGTGAAAATGTGCGAGGCCGCATACTCGGGTTCGCGGGTCTCCCTGCCTGTGGACGTCTGCCCGGGAAGGCCGCCCGGCAGATGGCACTGGTCTGCGGTGAGCGTCGTGCAACCGGCCTCGATCATCATCGCGTGCCCGTACGTGGTCGGCTCGATCACCTGGGAGGAGGGCTCCGCGCCGATGCGGGACTTCAAGGTCTCGATCAGCCGTTCGGCGTCCTCCAGGGCGCCGAGGTAGGTGCCCCCGACCTGGACCGTGGGGCTGGACTGACGTTGGCCGTCCAGAACGTGCAGATTCGACCAGAGCTCGTCCGGCGCGAACGGCGCCCAACGCTGCCATGCGTCGATCACCGACTTGGCCACCGACCACGGCCAGTTGATGAAGAAAACGACGATGTCGGAGGTGGAATGCGTGGCAAAGGTGAAATCGGTCGCGATGCCGAAAGTGGCCCCGCCACCTCCGCGGCAGGCCCAGAACAGGTCGGAGTTGTTCCGGTCGTCACAGGTGAGCCGCCGCCCGTCCGCCGTCACCAGTTCGATCGCGCGGAGCCGGTCGGAGAGGATCCCGTATTTGCGGGCGACCACGCCGACGCCGCCGCCGAGGGTCAGGCCGGAGATGCCGACGGTCGGGCACGAGCCCGCCGGTATCGCGACGCCCTGGGCGGCGAGCCGGTCGTAGACGTCGACCAGCCGCGCCCCGGCACCGATCCGCGCGGTGCCCGATGAGGTGTCGGCCCGGATCGACGACATCGGGCTCACGTCGATGACCAGGCCCTCGACGAGCGAGGCACCGGTGTAGCTGTGCCCTCCGCACCGCGGCGCCACCGGCAGGCCATGACGCCGGACGAAATTCACGCACTCCGCGACGTCGTGCGGATTCTCGCAATAGGCGATTCCCGACGGCCGGATCGTGTCGAAGCGTGGATTGAAGTTTTTGCGTGCGGCCGCGTAAGCGGTGTCATCCGGCCGGATGAGCCGGCCCTGCAGAGATTCCTTGAGCGCCGACCAGTCCGCGTTCTTCGGCGTGGAGGACGCCCGGCGTGGACCCGGTGACGTCGCACTCGTGCCGGTGGGCTTGCACGCGCCCCCGACGGCCGTCGTGAGCGCCGTGAGCCCTGCGGCGCGTATGAACTCTCTCCGCCTCATGTGCATAGCTGTGTAGATGCGGCCGAGACCGGAGGGGTTCGTACGTCACGGGTTTATCGCCGAGAACCCTGTTTGTCGCGCTATTCGGTGCTCGTGTGGACCCGGCGGGCGAGGTAGGCGACGTCCGGGTGGGGGTGGACGCGGAGGTGGCGCAACAGCCCGCGCCAGGGCGCCGACCATCCGGCGCGGGGTCCGCAGGCACGGGTGAGCGCCACGGCGGCGACTCCGGCGGCGAGGTCGTCGCGTTCGGCTGCGGCGGTCGCGTGGGGGAGCACGTCGGCGGGGTCCGGCACGTCGGCGTGCGGGAATCTCCCGACCCCGTACCGGGTGGACGTCCCCGCGAAGGGGCCGCCGTCGCCGAGTCGCCGCGCCAGCGCCCCGGCGACCTCGGCGATCGCGAAGGCGGAGCCGATCGGCCGGTCGAGCAACGCGGCCAGGGTTCCCGGCCGGTCCCAGCGCAGAGTGGAGGCGGCGAGCAGTGCGCCCAGTGGTTCGGGCAGCACCTCGTCCACCGCCGCGAGGACCGGATCGGCGTGGTCGCGGTCGGCTCGCGCCGCCCGGGCGAGTGCGTGGACGGCGGCGTCGAGGCGCTGCGCGGCGGGCAGGTCGCGTTCCGGTTCGGCGTCGGCGGGCTCATCGACGGCGGCGAGTGCCGCGACCGCGTCCCGCAGCTCCGCCCGCGCGTCGGTGTCCCGCAGCTCCGCCCGCGCGTCGGCATCGCGCGGCGCCGTCCCCCCGTCACCGCTCATCGCGCAGGTGACGAGACCGTCGAGGGCGATCCGCCAGGTGACGGTCTCGGTGAGGTCCCGGAACTGCGCGGCGAGAGTGCCGGCGGCCTCCGGCGACCAGGACGCCCAGGAGGGCAGCCGGCCGAGCGCCTCGCCCCGTACGGTCGGGTCGGCGGAGCGTGCGGCGTCCACCATCAGACCGGCGTACCGCGCGCGGTGGCGCGGCTCGACGGTGAGCGGCGCGGCTCCGAGGACCTGCCGGGCCAGGTCCCGGGGACCCCCGACCGCCTCGGCCAGGATGCGCTCGCTGCCCGGCAGGTCGAGGAGCCGCCGGGCGGCCGAGACGATGGTCGTACGGACGTCGCGGTGCTGTCCCTCCTGGTCCCAGGCCCGCGCGAGGATGGTCCCGGCGTCGGGTGCCCGATGGTGGGCGATCAGCCGAACGGCCTCCTTACGGGCGGTGATCTTTCCGTCCGCGAGGACGGGGGCGAGCGCCGCCGGCAGCACGCTCGGCGGGGTGAACCTGGCCGCCCGCGTGGCGGCGTAGACGGCGACGTGCGCGTCATCGCCGGTGGCGTGACCGAGCAGCTCGCCGAGCACGGATCGCGGGTCCGCGGTCCAGGCGGCGGCGGTCAGCGCCGCCCGCCGGACGAGGGGTTCCTTCGCGCGCAGGTAGCCGCGCAGCTCCTCGGCCGAGGCGGACGGCACGTCACCGATCAGCCGCACCGCCCGGGCGCGTTCGCTCTCGGGCACGGAGCGGTCGGTGGCGGCCCGGTGCAGCAGTCGCAGGTAGGCCGCTCGCTGCGCGGCGGTCCACCGCCGCGGCCACGGACGCCGGACGTACGGGACGAAGATGATCGAGTGGCGCCAGAACCGGCCGCCCGGGACGGCGCCGGACAGCGCGCTCTGGAGGAGGTCCGTCCGCTCCGTCGCGAGGACGTGGAACACCGCGGGCAGCACCACCGATGAACGGTCCACCCCGATGACGTGCTCGACGCGTTCGGCCCGGGTACGCGGCGGACGGAGCCAGTACCCGATCGCCCGGTTGATCACGCTGTCGCGCTTGGCGTGCAGGGCCCGCTCCAGGGCCGCCTGCAACTCGGGCACGTCGTGGCCTCGGCGGCCGAGCGCCTCCGCCAGGACGAAGGTGAGCCGGAACTCGTCCCTCGCGGTGTCGCGCTCCAGCCAGGGCGCGAGGCTGCGCACCAGTTCGTACTCGTCACCGCGGCGCAGGCAGTCGTCGAGACGGCCGACGAGGACACCGCTGCCACGGTCGGCGAGCGTGCCGATCGCATCGACCGCGAAGGCCGTCAGGTCACGGTCGCCGCGGGAGGCTCCCTGCCGGAAGGCCAGCGTGACGAGCCGGGAGAGCGCGTGCACGGTCGAGTGGGACAGGTCACGTGCGCCGAGGGCGTCCTCGATGAACCGGCCGAGCACGGGGGCGTGCCCGGCCCGCAACAGGCCCGGCGGCACTTCGGTGAGCGCCCGCAACGCCCTCTGCCGCACCGGGTCCTGCTCGTTGCGCAGCCTTGCCAGCGACGCGAGCGCGTCGCCGAAGATCTCCGGGTCGCGGCTGCGTCCCGCACAGCCGATGAGCAGCTCGTAGCCGCGTCCCCGCTCATCGGCGTCGGCCCGCCGCGTGACCTCGCGCAGCGTCTCGGCGGCCTGTTCGTAGTGCAGGAAGGCGGTGACCTCGAGCGTCCGCCACGGGTCGTCGGCGACCTTGCGCAACCCCAGCATCCGGCGGGCCTCGCGGCCACGCCGGGCCAGCGGCAGCACGTCGAGCACCGCGGGAGCGAGCTCCCGGGCGGAGAGGTCGACCCCGTCCATGGCCGCGTCGAAGACCGGCTCCCTGCGGGCGGGCGGGAACGTCTTGAGCAGCAGGACCAGCGCGGTGTCGTCCTCCCGCACGGCCTTCAGCAGCTCGGCAAGCCGAGGTTCGGGCAACAGCCGGACCAGCCGTTCGCGCACGCTTCTGGTCCGGAGCAGCCGGCCCAGCGACGGGTGGACCTCCGGGCGCAGCAACAGGTCGCACATCCGCTCGGGAGCGGCGGCGATCAGCAGGGCAAGCTTGGGCACGAGCGCGCTCCCCGGCCCGATCGGCTCCCAGTGCCGCTCCAGCAGGTCGATCACCCGCAGCGGAAAGTGATCCACGGTCTCGGCCAGGCCCGCGCCACGCGAGATCCACCAGGCCCGGCGGAGCTGCCTGGGGAGCTCGGCGAGCTCCCGTTCGGCCTGGTCGAGCACTGACCGAGGATGAACATGGCCCAGCATGCTCCAGTTGGCGGCGGCGTAGGCGAGCTCCGGCAGCAGGCGGTCCACCGACGCGGCACCGCAGGCGGGCAGCAACGCCGCGGCCTCCCGGTCTCCCCACCGCTCGCGGACCGGCCCGATCAGGCCATCGGCGAGGTCCGTACGACGGTAACGGCGCACGGCCCGGTACAGCAGCGCGCGCGACTCCGCCGGAGCGTCCCCGGCGAACGCGGTCAACGCCGCCGCGTCGGCGGCACCGAGCCGGACGACCAGGCCGATCGCCGCGGCCGTGACGTCGGCGTCGGCGTCGGCGTCTCCGGCCGCGGCGGCGATGTACTCCAGCGAAGCCGTGTCACGCGCGGCCGCCGCGATGAGCAGGCCCACCGCGCGCTCATAGGCGCCGCGTTCGCCCAGCTCGCCGAGCAGGCGAGCCCGCTCGGCGGGGCCCACCGGGAGCGTGGCGAGACGTGCGCACCGCGCCCCATAGGTCATCGGCTCGATCTCGGCCAGCAGCTCGTCCGCATGCATGATCCAAGATCCTGCCGGACGATCGCCCGGCGATACGACCGTTTTTTGCCGCTGTCGTAGGCGCCGGATCGTCCCGCGACATGCCGGTGACCGCGGTGCCCTGTCTCTCTTGGGCGGGCCGCGGCCACCGGAGTGATACGGATCTGGACGGTGTTACCAGTCCAGACCGGCGTCGGTCTGGGCCTTGATGTAGGCGGGGATGTCCTCCTTCTCCGCGACGGACAGGGCCGAACTCACGTCCATGCCGTCCGTCAGCACGTGCTGACGGAACACCTTGTACATCGGGATGTCCCAGTACTTGGTGTTCTGGTAGTTCTTCAGCACCGCGTTCGAGCCCCAGTACACGCCGGACGTGTCGACCTTGGAAAGCTCCGGAATGGCCTTACCGAAGCTGTCCTCGACCGCCGGGGTCTGCAGAACTCCCTTGATGGCGTGGCTCGACAACTCGGTCTGCCCCTGCTCGGACACCAGCCACTTCACGATGTTGAACGCGTCCTGCTGGTGGCTGGACTGCGGCGGGATGAAGGCCGCGGTCTGGTTGGGCTGGTACGTCGCCTTCGAGCCCTTCTTGAGCACCGGAATCGAGGTCACGCCGACGTCGATGGACTTCCGCAACTCGTCGTACTCCGGCGCGTCGTCCGGCTTGATGAACACGTTGCTGCCGGCGTAGGTGGGCAGTCTGCTCAGCGTGTCCACGGCCATCGCCAGATGGCCCGGACGGCTCATGTCTCCCTTGAGGAAGTCGTCGACCGTGGTGAATCCGTTGTGCGGGATCGTGAGGAACCGGTCGAGGTTGTCGCCGAGCTCTTCCCACCCCGGTGTGGTGAGGTCCACCTTCGCGTCCTCGGGCTTCGGCGTCCAGCTGTCGGTCGGCACGAACGGGTACAGCCCCGACTGGTTGTACTGCAGGTAGGTGTCCGGGTGCTGCATGTACCCCTTGTACGCGTCGGTCCCCACCTGCCGGGTCAGCTTCTTGGCCAGCCTGTAGACCTGGTCGTAGGTCATCCCGGACTTCGGGTACTTCACCCCGAACTTGTCGAAGATCTTCTTGTTGTAGTAGAGGACGTAGTCGTTCTCGAAGACGGGAACGCCGTACATCTTGCCGGCGGACCGCGACTTCACCTGCTCGACCGCGCCCTGGTTGAGCTTGCTGAGGTCCAGTCCGCCCTGCTGGATCATGGGCGTCATGTCCTGAACCCAGCCGCGCGGTTTGAGGTCCCGGGCGATGCGCTGGTACGGGTTGTCGAGGATGATGTCGGGCACGACCCCGGCCGCCTGAAGATCCTCGTAGCGCACCGGATAATCCCAGGTGGCGTACTTTATCTTGAGGTTCGGAAAGGCCTGCCGCAGCTTGTTGCCGATGACCGTGTCGAAGACCGCTCCGGCCTGGCGCTGATCGTCGACCGACGCCTCGAACGGCTTGTAGTTGGCCGCGAAGATGAAGATCTCGTCCTTCTTCACGCAGAAGGGCTTGTTGTAGCGGTTGGGGACGTTGACACCGTCGGTGCAGTCATCCGCCGCTGTGCCCGCCTTCTGGCCGGCGACCGCCGCTTGCGGCGCCCAGCCGAGCAGCAGGACCGCGATCGCCGAGGCGAGCAGTCGTCGTGCGAACTTGCCTTTCACGTTCGTCACTCCTCCATGGATCGGGGGATCTGAGGCCGTCCCCGGTACGCCGTGCTGCGGGTCTCGCCGGGGTCGGCCGTCACGGGGCTGAATCGAGCAGGGGTGGGGTCGTGGAGCCGGTCGATCACCGCCGTCGGATCGTCATCGCCTGCCGCCGCCGTCCTGGGCGGAGGAAAAGGTTTTCCCAACGTGTGTAACCCGTTCATCCGGCTCTCGTCAATCGTTTGAACGGATGGCCGATCCCGGCCACGGCCGACAGAGCGCCTCGACGCGGGACACGGACGCGACTCCCATAGCGCCGCGAAGATCCGGCGTCAAGGTCTTGACGCCTCCGCGTTGCCCCGCGACCGTTGCTCGGGAAAAGGATTTCCTGCCGCCCCCGCCCTGGTAAGGCCGGGTCGGCGTGTGCGAGGGAGGCCGTCGTGCGACTCGTCTTGCGGTTCCTGATGGTCGTGAGTCTGTGCGCGACGGCGCTCGCGGTCGTGCCCGGCGGACCAAGGGCCTTCGCGGCATCGAGCCCGGCGACGTTCGGGCCGAATGACCCGCGGATCGAGTTCGAGGGCCGCTGGGCGAAGGACGACGACCTGGCGATCACCGTGAACTCCGGCTCGTCGTTGCGGTTCCGGTTCACCGGCGACACGCTGGCCGCGCGCTTCCAGACCGCGGGGATCACCGTGCCGTCGCAGGTCTACGTCTCCGTCGACCGCGGCGAGCCGTCGCTGGTGAAGGTCGACAGCGACCGGATCCCGCTGGCCGAGGGCCTCGATCCGGCGACGACGCACACCGCGGAGATCGTCGTCAAGGACGTCGACGAGTACGAGAACCGCTGGATCATGCCGCTGCAGTCCGGCATCGTGCTGTCGAAGATCGAGCTCGCGCCCGGGGCGACGCTGGTGTCGCTGCCGCGCACTGCGCAGCACCGGCTGGAGTTCTACGGCGACTCGGTCACCGAGGGCGTGATGGCGCTGTGCCCGACGCTCGGAGTCGACTGCGCCGACGGCACGAAGGACTACGCCTACCTGGTCGGCAAGGCCTTCGACGCCGACACCGACCAGGTCGGCTTCGGCAAGCAGGGCGTCATCCAGCCCGGCCACGGGAACGTCGGTACCGCTTCGGAGTCCTTCGGCTGGTACCTGTCGGGCTACCCGGCGGCGCCGTCCGACCCCGGCGCCGTGGTCGTCAACTTCGGCGCCAACGACGCGCCCTATCCGGCCGAGCAGTTCGTGCCGCGCTACCGGGCGTACCTGCGGCAGGTCCGGGCGGCGAACCCGCACGCGCTGATCCTCGCGATGCGGCCCTTCGACGGCACCCACGCCTCCGACATCGCCGGCGTCGTCGGGGCGCTGCACGACCGGCACACCGTGTACGTCGACACCACCGGCTGGCTGGGCGCGGGCGACTACAACGGCGGTACGCATCCGAACGTCCAGGGGCACCGCAAGGCCGCCGACCGACTCATCGCGGTGATGGAACGGCTGACCGGCTGGCGCGCGGCCCGGCCCGGCGACGACGCGGACCCCCGGCCCGCTCCGGACGGCGTTCAGCGGGCGACCTGCACCGACGGTCCGCTGCGGCTGACCTTCGCCGGGCCGGCCGAGCTCGGCGTGCGCGGCCGGCTCCAGGTGCACCGGGCCGACGGCACGGTGGTCGACACCATCGACCTCGCGGACCCGGCGACCTACCAGCGCACCGTCGGCGGCGCCCGCTCCGACTTCGGCGAGACGCATCGGTGGGCGTACCAGCCGGTGGTCGTCGAGGGGCGTACGGCCACGGTCTACCCGCACGCGAAGCTGCCGCCCGGCCAGGTCTACTACGTCACCGTCGACCCCGGTTTCTTCGTCGGCAACGCCGGTATCGCCTCCCGTACGGCCTGGACGTTCCATACCCGGCACGACCCGAAGCCCGGCACCGCCCGGCTGACCGTCGACGGTCGCGGCGGCGCCGACTTCTGCACCGTGCAGGGCGCGGTCGACTTCGTGGCGGAGGGCAATGACCGGCCGGTACGGATCGACGTCGCGCCGGGCTTCTACCGCGAGATGGTGTACGTGCCGCAGACGAAGCCGCACATCACCATCCGCGGCGCCGGCGCCGGACGCACCACGGTCGGCTATCCGAACAACAACCTGCTGAACGGCGACTACGCGATGGCCAACGTGCCGGTCGAGCAGGCGTACTGCCCGCGCCGGGTGCTGGCCGACCCGGACCGGTTCAACTGCTGGCGGGCCGCGATGGGGGTCGACGCCGACGACTTCGCGATGTCCGACCTCACCGTGCGGAACCTGACCCCGTACCACGGCTCGCAGGCGGAGGCGTTCCGCGGCAACGGCGACCGGATCGTGCTCGCCCGGGTGCGGATCCTCGGCTACCAGGACAGCCTGCGGCTGCAGGGGAAGGCGTTCGTGACCGGCAGCTACGTCGAGGGCGACGTCGACTTCGTCTGGGGCACCGGCGGAGTGTTCATGCGGGACTCGGAGCTGAAGGCGCTGCACGCGGGCTACTACAACCAGGTCCGCAACACCGACACCGGACCCGGCAACGTGTTCGTGAACGTGCGGCTGACCCGCGGGCCGGACGTGCCGGACGACAGCGTCTACCTCGGCCGGATCGAGCTGAGCCGGTTCCCGACCAGTCAGGTGGTGTTCATCGACTCCGCGATGGGCGCGCACGTGAAGCGGACCGGCTGGCAGATCACCAGCCCGAACGACTGCGCGGCCGCCGGGCAACTGCGGTTCTGGGAGTACCACAGCACCGACCTGGCCAGGAAGCCGCTCGACACGAGCTCCCGGCTCGCGTGCTCGCGGCAGCTCACCGGCGACGAGGCGACCCGGCTGCGCGACCCGGCCTACGTCCTGGGCTGGAACCCGAAGCACGCGCTCCAGACCCTCCGAGAAAGGTGAACCGATGACCTCCGTGAACCGCAGAGCGATGCTGGGCACGCTCGGCGCCGCCGCCGCGTCCGCCTCCGTCGGCTGGACGCTCCCGGCCGCCGCCGGCACCGGGGGCGGCGACCGGCCGAACCCGGCGGCGCGCCCGGTGGCTCCGGTCAACGCCGAGGTGGCGGCCGCGCACAGCGCCGCGTACAAGACGCTGCCGCAGGTGGTGGTCGGCGTCGACGTCGAGGAACTGATGACGATCCACACCGCGGCCGACGTCGAGGCGATGCGGCCCCGGCTCGTCGCCCAGGTCTGGAAGTCCACCGGCGTGCTGCCGACCGGCCGGCCCGAGGTCCAGCGCGGCGTGGGCACTCCGGCGGAGCTGCCGGCGTTCGAGGGCGTACGGCGGTACGACCGGCTCACCGTCCGGATGCCGTTCGGGCTGTACTCGACGGTGTTCGTGCTCGAGCCGCGCCGCCGGACGCACAGGCGGGTCGCCTTCTACCACAACGGCCACGGAGAGCCGCTGGACGTCATGCAGCGCACCGCTCAGGGGCTGCTCGACCACGGCTACGTCGTGCTGCTGTTCGCGATGCCGTTCTACCACTGGAACCCGACGACGCTGCAGGACCCGAACGACCCGACGGTGATCCAGAAGCCGTCCCACAACGACCTGGGCCTGTGGGAGTCGGCGAAGTTCTCGCCGCTGGCGTTCTTCCTGGAGCCGCTCGCGGTGGCGATGAACCACGTGCAGGCGGTGTACCGGCCGTCGTCGGTGCAGATGGTCGGGCTGTCCGGCGGCGGATGGGCGACCACGGTCTATCCGGCGCTGGACCCCCGGATCACCCGCTCGTACCCGACGGCCGGTTCCCTGCCGTTCTTCGTCCGCCCCGGATCGCCGAAGCCGAGCCCGACCCGCGGCGACTGGGAGCAGCGTCAGGACATGCAGCCCGGCTTCTACGGCGTCGCCGACTTCCCCGACATCTACGCTCTCGGCTCGGTCGGGCCGCACCGCCGGCAGATGCAGATCCTCAACCGCTTCGACGAGTGCTGCTTCAACGGCGTCGGGCACCGCAGCTACGAGGCCGCCGTACGGCAGCGGATCGCCGTGATCGGCGGCGGCGACGGCGCCGGTGGCCACTGGGAGCTGCTGGAGGACGCCACCCACGGCGAACACCAGATCAGCCCGTTCGCGCTGTCGGTCATCCTCTGGGACCTCGACACCAACTGCGCCCACCTTCCCTAGACCAACGGCCGCGGCGATAGGAGACGACATATGCGTGGACGGACAGCGAGACGGAGAGCGAACCTGAGCCTCCGCGCGTTCGTCACGGCGGCCCTGCTGGGAGGCCTGGCGGCGCCATCGGCGCTCGCCGGGGCCTCCCCGGGCGCGCCGGACCGAGGCGGGTCGGCGCGGGCGGGCGATCCCGCGCCCGCGCTGACCGCCGGTACCTTCGCCGATCCGCCGACCGCGGTGCGCCCGAAGTACCGGTGGTGGCTCCCGGGGGCCGACACCAGTGACGACGAGCTACGCCGGGAGATCGGCCAGATCGCCCGGGCCGGCGGCGGTGGCGTCGAGGTCACCGCGTTCCCGGTGCCGGGTGCCACCACCGATCCGGTCTTCGGCAGCGACAGCTACCTCGACGAGAACGGCTTCGGCTCGCCGAAGTGGCAGCACAAGCTCAAGGTGATCGCCGACGCCGCTCGCAAGGACGGCGTGATCCTGGACATGGCCCTCGGTCCGTCCTGGCCGGTGGTCGTGCCTTCGGTGCACAACTTCAACCAGCCCTCCGCACAGCAGCAGCTGATCTACGGCGCCGAGTTCACCGCGGCCGGCGGTACCCGCGACGGGGCGCTCCCGCCGACGACCACGAACCCGCCGACCGTGGACACCCTCGCCTGTGCGGCGATGCCGTCCGGTGCGACGGACGTTCAGCTCTCGAACATCGCCGGCCTGGCCGCCGGAGACCGGATCACGCTCGGTTCGGGCGCGGACGCCGACACCGTCACGATCAAACGGGTCGGCACCTCGGCGGGCTGCACGACCGTGGCGACGGACACCGCCGCCGGTGCGACCGCCGTATCGGTCACGGACGTGCCGGACGGCCTGCGGACCGGCGACAAGATCGTCTTCGGCTCCGGCGCGGACCAGGACGTCGCCACCGTCACCGGCCTCGGCACGCAGAGCATGAAGTCGACCCTGTACGCGGCGGCCGCCGCGGGCGCCACCAGCGTGATGGTCGCCAACGACATGAACCTCGATCCGGGGGGCACGGTCGTGATCGGCTTCGGATCCGGCCAGGAGACGCGAAAGCTCACCAAGGTCGCGTCCAGCGGCAGCGGAAAGCCCGGCACGCTGACGTTCGACACCCCGCTCGAACGCGCTCACGCCCGCGGTGCCGCGACGGCGACTCCCGGCAGCGGCATCACGGTCAAGCCCGCGCCGGCCCACCCGCATCCGGCCGGGGAACTGGTCCGGCGGGACGGGATCAGCGCGACTCCGACCGTGGTGACCCCGGCCCCCCATGCGCATTCCGCGGGCGCGGAGGCCATGGACACGGCGAAGTCCTCCCTCGTGGCGGTGGTGGCCGTCCAGTGCAGCGCCGACTGCGTCCCCGGGGGTACCGGCCCGCAGAAGCTCGACCGCGCGTCAGCGCGCGACGTGACGAAACTGGTCGACGCCGGCGGCAGGTTCCACTACACGTTCCCCGCCGGCAACGGTCACCCCTGGGTCCTGATGGACTTCTACCAGACCGCCGACGGGCGGCTGCAGTCGACGACGGCCGCCAAGTCACCCGACTACGCCCTCGACCACCTGAGCGCGTCCGGCGCCGAGGCCACCGGCGACTTCTGGGACCGGTCGGTTCTGGGCGGCCCGGATGGCCCGCGGACCTCCGGAGGCGCCTTCTTCGAGGACTCCCTCGAACTCGGCTACAACGAGACCTGGACCTCCGACTTCGCTCAGCGGTTCCAGAAGCTGCGGGGCTACTCCCTGACGACGTTCCTGCCGGCGCTGGCCGGCTACGCGATCCACCGCAAGGGCGTGTACCCGGCCGCCTTCGACTTCTCCGACGGCAGCGGTGACAAGGCGCGCTGGGACTACGCGCAGACCTGGAGCGACCTGTACTCCGACCGGTACCTGCCCGCCCTGCAACAGTGGACGGAGAGCCACGGCATGACGCTGCGAGCGCAGCCGTACGGCGACCCGATCGACGCGGCGCACGCCGCGGAGCACATCGGCATCCCCGAGGGGGAGGGGCTGGAGTTCTCCGGGCACAACGCGGACCAGCAGTTCAAGGTGATCGCCTCCGGGGCGTACATGGGCGGGGCGCCCGTGGTCTCCAGCGAGTGCTGCGCGATCTCCGGCAAGGTGTGGGGGACGACCGTCGCGGAGAACCTCTCCACCGAGCTCTACGACGGTCTGGCCGGGGGCGACAACCAGATCGTCTGGCACGGGTTCCCGTACCTGGAGTCGCCGGCCGGCTCCGGCGAGCAGACGCGGTGGCCGGGGTTCAGCTACGGCGGGAACACCAGCTTCGCGGAGGCATGGGGCCCGCGGATGCCGCAGTGGTCGGAAATGAAGGCGGTCAACGACCACCTCGCCCGGCTGTCGCTCGTGCTGCGGCAGGGCACGCCGCAGTTCGACGTGGGCGTCTACTACCAGAACCTCGGCCTGTCCGGGCAGGCGAACGACCGGCCTGAAACGGTCATCCCGAACACGTCCGCGATGGCGACCGCCGGATACACCTACGGCTACATCAGCCCGGAGTTCCTCAAGGAGCCCGCGGCCGAGTACACCGGCGGGCAGCTGTTCCCGGGCAGGTCCGGTTACCGGGCGCTGCTGCTCAACAACCAGCAGACCTACCGGCGCGACGCCGCGGACAAGATCCTCGACCTCGCGCGGAAGGGCCTGCCGATCGTCATCGTCGGCTCGGACCGGCCGCCAGCCGTCACCACCCCCGGCTACGGCCCCGGCGACGAGGCAGCGGTGCGCAAGGACATCGCGACCCTGTACTCCTACATCGGCGACGGACGGCACCACGTCGCGCGGGCCGCGACGCAGGACGACGTCCCCGCGGCGCTGACCTCTCTCGGCGTGACCGCGGCGGCCGCGCATGTCGGCACCCCGTCCGGCCGGATCGTGGACGTGCGCCGCCACACCGCCGACGCCGACTACTACTTCCTCTACAACGACTCCGACACCGCCGCCGACCAGACCGTACGGCTGACCGGCGACGGCACGGCGTACCGCCTCGACACCTGGAGCGGGCAGGTCACCCGGCTCGCCGAGCGCGCCACCCGCTCGCACGCGGTGACGCTGCCGGTGCGGCTCGCCGCGCATGACGCGACCGTCATCGCGGTGGCCCGCGGGAGCCGGTTCGGCGGCGCGGCCGCAGCGGCCCGTGCGCCCGGCGGAACGGCCGCCGTCCAGGGGCTGACGAACTGGGAGCTGACCGTCGACAGCTGGACGCCGGGTGCGTCCGGCCGCCCCGACGACACGGCGCACACCCGGATCGGGCCGGTCGCGGTCACCGCCGACTCCGCCGGAAACCTGCCCGCCTGGACGCACATCACCAAGTCGGCGGGGTACCCGGTGGACCTGGCCGACGTGGCGGGAGTGGGTACCTACACCACCCACGTACGGCTCGCGAACAAGGGGCAGGACGTGCACCTCGATCTCGGTGCCGTCGTGGACACGTCCCGGATCTCCGTCAACGGCCACGCGCTACCGCCCCAGGACCATCTCGACCTCAGCCGGATCGACATCGGCCGCTACCTGCGGCCGGGCGACAACACGATCACGGTGCGGGTCGCCACCCCACTGATCAACGCGGTACGCGTCGCCCCGGGGACCGGCGCGGCCGGCCGGAAGCGTACGGACAACGGTCTCATCGGACCGGTGAGGTTGACCACCACGACGTGACCGAGTCCGGGCCGAGCCCGTGCGGACGGGGCGCCGACGGCGCGGTCCTGTCCGCGCGGGCTTCGAGCCTAGGGATACAGGTAGATCGAGTTGATCGGCGTCAGGTTCTCCTCGTACATCTTTCCGGCGGGAATGGTGGGACCGGTGCAGTCCGTGCCGTTGTACCCGTAGCACAGCGTTACCTTGGCGCCGCCCGTCTGGCTGTTCTTGATGCGGTGGAGGCCATACATATAAGACAGGTTGTGGGAACCGTACGTGTAATACTTGGACACGAAGGTGTAGTCGTACTCATAGATGCACACGTACCCGGACGGGCAGGCCTTGTATTGAATGCCGCTCGCCTCGGCGTTCTCGGCCGCCAGGCCGGTGGTGGCGACCGCCGCGGTCGCCGCCGCCGTGAGCATGGTGACAAGTTTCATGCGCCTCTCCTCTGATCTCGCCGGCGTGGAGTTTCGCGAGGAGAATAGGAGTCGGCGGTATATCGTCGGTATGCATCCGCGCCACGGCCCGCCACAGGCGGATAATTGGACCTTAGTGTTCATCGCCCATGAAAAGGGCCGCGCTCATACGCGATCCGAGAAGTCGCTACGACCCCTCGTAGAGCGCGCGGATCCGGCTTTCGGGCAGCGCACGCCCGTAGACGCGGAAGTCGTCCACGGCGCCGGGCAGGTAAGGGTCGCCCTCGACCTGCGACCGGCCGATGTAGTTGCGCGTGGTATCGCCCAGGTACATCGGGACGAGGTCCATGGCGGGGTCGGCGTCGACCTGGACACCGTCCACGTACAGCCGGCCGCCGCCGTTGGCGCCGGACAGGGTGACCGCCAGGTGCTTCCATTCGCCGGTCGGCAACGGCGGTGCGTGCAGGCGCTGCTCGGCGCCCGAGCCGTTCATCGTGATGGCGAACATCAGCATGTTGTCGGTGAGCTCCGGAGGACGCAGCTTGGTGCCCTGGGTCAGGAACATGTAGGTGACCCGGTCGAAGCCGAAGTCGAAGACCCGCAGCCACCGTGGCGAGGACGTCAGCTTGACCCAGCAGGCGACGGTGGCCTCGCGCGCCCCGGCCAGGACCCCCTGCGGTAGCCGGATATGGCCACCGCCGGAGTCCGTGCCGCCGAGCTGTACGGCGTTGCCGATCCGGCCGGCGCCCCAGGTGGCATCGCCGACGAGCGTCGCCGTCATGTCCCGGTCACGCCGGCCGCTCGAATCGCTCGCGGTCCGCCCGGCGGTCTCGTCGAACTTGTACCAGGCGACCGTCTCCGGCGGCTCGGGGCCGCTGGCCACGACAACGTCCGCCGGCTCGCTCCAGACCTGGAGCCGCCGGTGAGCCGCCTGGTCGGCGTAGTCGGCCTCGGCCTTCAGGGAGAACTTGCCGAAGTTGCCGGCCGGCGGCGTGACGGTCCAGGTGGTCTTGACGGTCTTGCCGGGGGCGACCCGGCCGAAGCGATCCGGCGTGCGTGCCTTGACCGTCCACCCGCGCGGCACGTCGAGCGTGAGGCGGACGTCGCGGGTGGGAGACCCCTTGGCGTCGTTCGAGAACCTGGCGGTGATCTGCGCGGACTTGTTGAGGCCGACCTCGCCGACGTCGTCGACCGCCAGTTGCGCCGTCTTGCGCTCGAAGGAGAACCAGACCGCTCGCCGGTAGTCTCCCGCCCCCGAGTTCGGCTGCCCCGAAGGCCCGGTCTGGGGCGGCTCATGGTTCTTGTCGCCGATGGGGGCGATGCCGTCGAGGAACGAGATGTTCCCGCCCGGGAAGACCGCCGTCGCGTGGCCGGGATTGGGCCCGAACAGGGGCGTGTACAGGCGGAGGAACATGTCCTCCTCCGCGACCATCGTGATGTCGCCCTCGCGGGCGTTCAGCACCGCCCAGCACGTCGCGGCGTGGTAGCCCTTGAACTCCGGGTACTTCCAGTGATCGGCTCTCCAGAGGTCGGCGCCGGTCGAAGTGTCGTTGTACTTCTTGTACCAGGTGTCGGTGACCGGGCCCTGCATCCGGTTCTTCCAAACGCGGTACGGCCCCTTCCCGAGCCATCTGACGGCGCCCACCTGGTTCTCGGGATAGTCGAATGAGACACCCGAGAAGTCCCGGTCATCGGTCACGCGGTACCGGTACTCCATCCGCAGCCACCCGCTCGCCAGCATGCGCCAGGTGACGTACGACAGATCGCCGGCGAAGTCGGCCTGGACGACGTGAGCGGTGCCGTCCTGACGATGGGTGATGCCCGAGAGCGCCGGGTTCCCGGCGGTCGCCACGGGCCCGTTGGTGAGCGACAGGGCGGAGCCGTCCTTCCGGACCCCGGTCAGCAGGCCGGTGCGCTTGCTGATCGTGACCTCGGTTCCCGAGGCGGTCATGGTGATCGCGTCTGGCGTCTCCGTCGCCGTCACGGTGCCGGTGCCCGCCGACACGATGCGGTCCTTGAGGTCCGCGGCCCGGGTGGTCGGCCACACCCACGAGCACACCTCGCGGCCCGCGGGGTCGACCGCGGTCAGGGCCAGGGCGTCGGACCGCCTCACCGTCGGGGAGGGGAGACGGAGCGTCAGCGTCGCGCTCTCGCCCGGCCCGGCGTCACGTACGCCCTTCGCCGTGCCGCTCGCCACCACGGTGTGCCCGGTGGAGTCCTCGTACGGCCCGCGGAACCTGATCAGTTTCCAGCCGAACCGGCACTCGCCGAGGTTCGTGAAGTCGTACCTGTTGGTGAGCTCGATGTCGAAGACCGCCGGGTTGTGACCGGTGTCGGAGCCGCGCAGGGTGGCGAGGATCGGTGACCAGATCTCCCTGATCGCCGAGAAGCTGCCCTCCTTCTCGCGATAGGGCCCGACGACGCCGTCCGGGGCGCGGTCGGCCGCGACGTTGATCCGGCCGCCCTGGTCGGTACGGACGACGCCGCTGTCGAAGAGCGCCCAGATGAATCCTCCGCCGGAGTTCGGCCGGCTCGTCATGAGGTTCCAGTAGTCCGCCAGCCCGGCGCCGCCGCCTCCGTCGTACATGGAGTGGAGGAACTCCGTCGGCAGGTAGATCGAACCCGGCTCGTTCTCCAGGTAGCCCTGCGTGTCCGCGTACGACGGGTAGTGGGTGCTCCTGATGCCGTTGAAGGATTCGCTCGACGGGTGCAGCACCGTCCGCCGCTGCGGATCGTAGGTCGCGAAGTCGCCGTCCACGGCGGTGTTCCAGCCGCCCTCGTTGCCGTTGTCCCAGAAGATCACGCACGGATGGTTGACGTCCCGGACGACCATCTCTTCGACGATCCGTTTCGCGCTCGGCGTGTCGTACGGGTTGTGCCAGCCGGGCAGTTCGTTGAGCACGTACAGGCCGAGCTCGTCGGCGTAGTCGTAGAAGTTCTGGTCCTGCGGGTAGTGCGACAGCCGGACGGCGTTGATGTTCATCTCCTTCATCAGGAGAATGTCGTCGCGGTTGATCGTCGGGCTGGTCGTGCGGCCGGAGTCCGGCCATTCGGCGTGCCGGGTGATGCCCTTGAGCATGATCCGCTTGCCGTTGAGGAAGATGCCCTTGCCCGGGCGCACTTCGACGGTGCGGAAGCCGAACCGCTCGGTGACCAGGTGCAGCACCTCCTCGCCCTTGGTCAGCGTCACTTCCAGCCGGTAGAGGTTCGGGGTCTCCGCGGTCCACAGTCGCGGGCCGTCCACCCGGGTGGAGAGCGTCGCCTGGTCCGCGCCGGCGCGCAGGTCCGCCGAGAAGGCGCGACCGACCTTCTTCCCGTCCATGGACCTGACCTGCGCCCGGAGACCGTCGGCCTCGGCGACGGCGCCCAGGAAGACGTCGACGGACAGCGACCCGTCGGCCTGCGCGTCGACGGCCACCCGGTCGATGAACTCGGCGGGGTGCGCCAGCAGGTAGACCGGCCGGTAGATGCCGCCGAAGATCCAGTAGTCGCCCCTGCGCTCCGCGCCGTTGATCGAGGCGTTGGCGGACTCCTTGTCGACGGTCACCTTCAGCCGGTTCTGGCCACCGAAGGTGAGCACGTCGGTGACGTCGTACGTGAAGCGGACGAAGCCGCCCTGGTGCACCGGCCCGACGGCCGACCCGTTGATCCACACGCGGGTGTCCGTCATGCTGCCCTCGAAGACGATGAACACCTTCCTGCCGCGCCAGGCCGCGGGGGGCGTGAACGTGTGCTCGTACACGCCCTGCTCGTTCGGCTGGTCCGGGTGGTCGTCGACGAAGTCCCCGTAGTCGTAGGTCCCGTAGCCCTGGGGTTCCCAGTTCGACGGCACGGGAACGGTGGTCCATCTGCCGGAGTTCCGCCCGCTGGTCAGCATGAAACGCCAGTCGACCACGTGGTCCTTGTCCGTGCCCGACAGGTAGGCGACCTCGGATCTCGTCGCCGACGCGCCGCCGGCGGCGGCGGCCGACGCCCGTCCCTGCGCGGCCAGCGGCGTCGCCGCGACGCCGAGCGCCCCGAGCTTGAGTACCGTCCTCCGGCTGAACATCTGCCGTCCTCTCCGGGTGGCCCGCCGGCATCCCGGCCGTGCGTGGGAAAAGGTTTTCCTCAAATTAGGCCCGAGACGAACGCACGGTCAACAGTCATCCGGCACCGTCTCGGCGCGGCGGCGCGTCCGCTCGCACGCCCCGGCCGGGGCCGTCGTGCGGCGGAGGCGTGCCGGTCCGTCAGGCCTTCGCGGTCTTCGGCAGCGGGGTGGTGGCGGTCGCCGGCGGGGCCGTCGAGTCGCGGGTGATCAGCTCGGGGATCGCCGTGACGACCCGGCCGGACTCGCCGCCGCCCACGTCGCCGCTCGCGGCGAACAGCTCCCAGGCCCGGCGGCCCAGGTCCTGCTTGCTCACCTTCACCGTGGTGAGGCGGGGGCGCAACAGCTCGCTCAGCGCGATGTCGTCGAAGCCGGTGAGCGAGACGTCACCGGGCACCGAGACCCCGAGCTCGTCGAACCGGGCGAGCACGCCGAGAGCGACGTAGTCGCTGAACGCCATCACGGCGGTCGCCCTGGTGGCGAGGGCGGCGTCGGCGGCGCGGCGCCCGTCGGCGCTGCTGGAGCCGCACGGCACCTGGAGCACCTCGAAGTCCGGGCCGGACGCCGCGCGCAGTGCCCGCTGCCTGGCCCGCTCCGACCACGCCCGCGCCGGGCCCCGAAGGTAGGCGATCCGGCGGTGGCCGAGCTCCCGCAGATGCCGGCAGATCGCGGCCATGCCCGCCTCGAAGTCCACCACGACCGCGGGCACCTGGCCGCCGCGGCCCACGCGGTTCACACAGACGAGGTGAGGCACGGCCTGCGCGAGTTTCGCCAGCTCCCGCTGGGGCATCCGTGGCGAGCACAGCACCACGCCGTCCGCCCATCGGGACAGCTCGAGTGCCGCGTCGTGCTCGGCGCCCCCCTTCTCGCCGGTGTCCGCGACCAGGGTGCGGAAATCCGACTCCTCCGCGGCGTTCGTCACCCCCTTGAGCACCTCGGCGAAGTACGGGTTGCCGACGTCCGGAACGACGACGCCGACCGCGTGGGTGGCGCCACGCAGCAGTCCTTGCGCCGCCGGATTCGGCCGGTACCCGAGCCGGTTCACCGCGGCGCGCACCCGTTGTTCGAGGTCGGCCGAGACCGGCTTGGTGCCGGTCAGGACTCGTGAGACGGTTGCCGGCGATACGGCGGCCTCCCGCGCGACATCGATGATGGTCGCTCGGGGCGGCCGCGCCCCCGCGTCGGTTCGCACCCTGTCCATGGCGGCATTGGACCACACGGCGGGCTCGCCTTGCGCATGCGGTCGGTCATCGGAAGAAGCGGGTTGACGGCTACGGCCCTCCATGTGATTTTCTGAGGAAAAGGTTTTCCGGCGGAGGCACCGGCTCATGAACCCCCGAAGAACGACCCTGCGACGGTGGTCGGCGACAGCGCCGGCCGCCGCTGCCACCGGTGTCCCGGACACCGTCCGCGCACGCCGCGCGCTCCGGCGCGGGTCCGGCGGCGACCGGATGGCGGGCCACGGCCCGTCCGCTCGGGCCGAGCTTTCCGCGGCATCGAACGTGACCATCCGATGATCTTGACCGTCAACCTGCGTCTCAGGAGGACACGATGACCGAAAACTGGCCACGACGCCGGTTCATTGGGATGGGCGGGGCGATACTGGGCGGTGGGCTGCTGGCCGCGACGGTCGGCGGGCCCGCCTTCGCCCAGCAGAGTCCCTGGAAGACCGCTGACGCGATCCGTCGCCGGGTGCGCGCGCCGAAGTTCCCGCACCATGAGTTCCGGATCACCGACTTCGGCGCGAAGGGCGACGGCGTCACCGACTGCAGCCGGGCGTTCCAGGCGGCGATCGCCGCCTGCGCCCGCCGCGGCGGCGGGCACGTGATCGTGCCTCCCGGCCGGTACCTGACCGGGCCGATCCACCTGAAGAGCTTCATCGACCTCCACGTGAGCGCGGGCGCCACGATCCTGTTCAGCACGGATCCCGCGAAGTACCCCCCGGTCTTCACCCGCTGGCAGGGCATCGAGTGCTACAACTACTCGCCCTTCATCTACGCGTACGGCGCCCGCAACATCGCGATCACGGGCGAGGGCACGCTCGACGGGCAGGCCGGCAACAACGCCTGGTGGCCCTGGACGGGCAACACGCGCTACGGCTGGACGGAGGGCATCCCGACGCAGGGCGACGACTGGGACGCGCTGCAGGACATGGCCGACCGCGGCGTCCCGGTGCGCGAGCGCGTCTTCGGGCCCGGCCACTACCTCCGCCCGAACATGGTCCAGCCGTACCGCTGCCGCGACGTGCTCATCGAGGGTGTCACCATCGTCAATTCACCGATGTGGGAGATCCACCCGGTGCTCTCGCAGCGGGTGCTCGTACGGAACGTCACGGTCTCCAGCCACGGGCCCAACAACGACGGCTGCGACCCCGAGTCGTGCACCGACGTGGTCATCACCGGCAGCACGTTCGACACCGGCGACGACTGCATCGCCATCAAGTCCGGGCGTAACGCCGACGGCCGCCGGGTCAACGTGCCCAGCCGGAACATCCTGGTCGAGGACTGCGAGATGCGCGACGGCCACGGCGGCGTCACGATGGGCAGTGAGGAGACCGGTGGCATCAGCGGGGTCTTCGCCCAGAACCTGCGGATGACCAGCCCGAACCTCGGATACGGCCTCCGGCTCAAGACCAACTCCGTACGCGGCGGCTACATCCACGACGTCCACATGCGCGACGTCGAGGTGACCCAGATCGCGGACGCCGCGATACAGATCGACTTCTACTACGACGAGGGCCCCGGCCACCCGTACAACCCGTCGGTGAGCGGCATCAACGTCGAGAACCTGCACGTCGGCACCACCAACAAGGTGTTCGAGATGCGGGGATACCCCGACGACCCGATCCGGGACATCACCCTCACCCACTGCACGTTCGACAAGCGGACCGGCACGGACATCGTGGAGGACGTCGAAGGGCTCGTCCTCAAGGACGTCACCGTCAACGGCGAACCGCTGGAGGAAGCGGTCCGCTGACCCACCGCCCGGCACCGGCCTCGCCGGTGCCGGGCCGCGTCATCTCATCGCCGGCGGTCGATCGCGACCGAGGGGCTCGGCTGTCGTCGCGTCCCTCGGCGCGGTGCCGGCCGGCGGGTACGGTCACCCGGCGGCGCGGCGGCGGCGGTGTTCGCGCACGCGGTGACGGACGCCGCAGATCTCGGCCGCGCACCAGACGCGGCGGCCGGTCGGGTCCAGGAACAGCATTCCGCAGTCGTGGTCGGGGCAGGTGCCCAGCATCGCGGCCTCGGGGCCCGTGAGGTGCTCGGCCGCCTGCCGGGCGACGCGGCCCAGCGACTCCCGTGCGGTCGCCGGTGGCCGCACGCGCGGCCCGGCCGGCTCGGCCTGGAGTTCGAGGGGCACGTCGGCGCGAAGGAACTCGTTGACGCGGGCGACGTCACCGGCCGGCCACGCGTTTCCCCGTACGGTGGCGAGCGCCAGGCTCCGCAGCGCCTCGCGCAGCGCGTGCGCGCGTAGGAGGTCGTCCTCGCCGGGGTCGTGCCGCGGGAGGAGGCCCTCGGCGCCGAGCCACTCGCGGAGTCGCGCGAGGTCGTACAGGCGTTCCACCGGCGTCTCACCGTAGGCGTCGCCGACCGTGGCGACGAGGTCGAGCCACGTCGCCCCGGTGTCGAAGCGCAGCCGTCTGATGCGCGCGCTCCCGTCTCCGGACGCCATCGTCCGATGATACGCCTCGAACCGTTACGGGTCGTGCCGGCGACGGCCGCGCATAAGCCGCTCCGCCCGGGTAGGTTCTCCCTGTAACACCTCAACCTGTTACAAGGAGGGTGCGCGGTGATCACTGCCAAGATCCGATCCATGGCCGGCCTGGCGCTCCCGGTCGCCTTCGTGCTGATCTGGAGCAGCGGCTACCTGGTCGGCACGATCGGCGCCCACGCCGGGCCGCCGCTGGGCCTGCTGGCATGGCGGTTCACGATCGGCTTCGCCGTCCTCGCCGCGATCTCGCTGGCGGCCCGGGCGCCCTGGCCGTCCGAGCCCCGCACCTGGCTGCACCTGCTGGCGATCGGGATCCTGCTGCAGACGGTTCAGTTCGGCACGCTCTACCTGGCCCTCGGCAGGGGAGTCCCGGCGGGCCTGTCCTCGTTGATCATCAGTGCGTGCCCGCTGGTGGTCGGCGCCGCCGCCGTCCCGCTCTTCGGCGAGCGGCTGACCGGACCGCAGTGGCTCGGGCTGGCGCTCGGCCTTGCCGGCGTGGGCATCTCGCTGACGGAGAAGCTCGCGGGCGGTGGCGAGCCGGCCGGGTACGCGCTGGTCGGACTGGCGCTGGCGGCCTTCGCGGCGGGGACGCTCTACCAGAAGGCCGTCGGCCTCACGGCGGATCTGCGCACGGGCACCACCATTCAGCTCTTCGGCGCGATGGTCACCGGCATTCCGCTCGCCCTGCTGCACGGCGGCATGCGCCTTCCACCGACCGCGCCCGCCATCGGCTCGCTGGCCTGGCTCGCGACGGTGAACTCGATCGGCAGCTTCACGCTCCTGTTCGTCCTGCTGCGGACGCGGGGCGGAGGCGCCGCCACCAGCCTGCTCTACCTGGTTCCGCCGGTGACGGCCCTGCTCGGCATGCCGCTGCTCGGCCAGGGCGCCGGTTGGAGTGTCTTCGCCGGGATGGCGGTGTCGGGCGCCGGTGTGGTGCTGGTGCTGCGCGCCGGAGCGAGCCGTACGGAGGAGGCACGCGCCGCGGAACCGCCCGGGAAGGAAGCCGGGGCGCGGCGCCCCCGAGAAGAATCCGTCCGCCACTGAAGGAGGAGAGGGCAGTGGACGATCTGCACGCCTGGGCGTGGCGACCCGAACGGCCGCCGGCCGCCGGAACGGACGGCCCGCTGGCCGGGTTCGCGCTGGGGGTCAAGGACGTCATCGACGTGGCCGGAATGCCCACCCGGTGCGGGTCACCGCTCACCGACGGCGCTCCGGCCGCCGCGGACGCTCCGGCGGTGGCCCGGCTGCGCGCCGCCGGAGCCGTGATCGCGGGCAAGACGCGGTGCACCGAGTGGGCGTTTAACGACCCGGCCCCCACCATCAGTCCCTGGGACCCCGCCCGCACGCCCGGCGGGTCGAGCGCGGGATCCGCGGTCGCCGTCGCCACCGGCGACTGCACCGCCACCGTGGACACCCAGACCGCCGGTGACGTGGTACGGCCCGCCGCCTACAACGGCATCGTCGGGCTGAAACCGGCGGCCGGGTGGGCGCCGGCCGAGGGCAGCCGGGCGGTGGCGCCGAGCATCGACACGCTCGGCGTCCTCGCCCGGTGCGTCTCGGACGCCGCCGCGGTGGCGTCCGCCATGGCCGACGCTCCGGCCCGCTTCGGGGCGGCACGGCCGGTCGCGGCGCCTCGCGTCGGTGTGCTGCGCGACCCGTTCACCGACCAGGTCGGGGACGCCGTGAGGACGAGCCTCGCCGAGGTGGTCCGCGCGCTCGCCGCCGAGGGCGCCGAGGTGAACGACGTCTCGACCGGCGTCGACCTCGCCGCCGTGCACGCCGCGCACCGCGTCCTCACGTTCGCCGAATGCGCGACCCGGCATCTGAGCCGTTATCGCGACCACGCCGAGCGCTACGGCCCGCGCGCCCGGGAGCTGATCGAACGGGGGCTGAGCACGCCCGCGCACGCATACCTGGAGGCCGACCGGGTGCGGCGGGACGCCACCGAACGGCTCGGCGCGCCGCTGGAGGGCCTCGACGTCCTGCTCGTCCCGGCGACGCCCGAGCCCGCGCCCACGCGCGAGACCACGGGTGACTCCCGGCTTCAGATCCCGTGGACCCTGTGCGGCCTGCCGTCGCTCGCGCTGCCGGCCGGCGTGGCCGGGCACCTTCCGCTGGGCGTCCAGCTCGTCGCGGCCAGAGACGCCGAGGCGAGGCTGCTCGGAGCCGGCGTCTGGTGCGAGCGGGTGCTCGACTTCGACGCCACCGCCGTGCGGCGCACGCGCCGGTGAGCACCGCGTCGCGACGCGACGCCAGGCCCACCTGCTGCTGGAGGAGACGCTCCTGCACATCGTCTCCACCGTGCTGCCCAGGTCATCGCCGGCGAGGGTGACACGCCCGGCCGATGAGGGACGGCCGCCCGATCAGCCGGGGCCCTCGCGGTCGGCGATGGCGATGAAGATCTTCGCGCACTCGGCCACGAGCTCCTCCTCGGTCATCGTGAGAGTGCCGGACAGCCAGGCGGTCAGCGTCTGCGCGAGGCCGCCGACGACGAACTGGGCGGCGAGGTCGAGTTCCGGGCTGTCCGCGATGCCGTAGACCTCCCGCGCCTTCCCGCTGAGCAGCCGTGCGAAGAACGTGGAGGACTCCAGCCGGCGCCGGGCGAGCAGGGGGTCGGTCAGCGTGACCGAGAACAGCACCCGCCCGTGCCGCGGATCGCCGGCCACGGCGCGGACCAGGTGCTCGAGCCCGGCGCGGATCTTCGCGTCGCTCTCCGGCCCGGCGGCCTCCACCGCCGACAGCGCGGCGGCGGCGACGGTCTGCACGACGTGCTCGTGGACGGCCGCCACGAGCTCGTCACGGCCGGCGAAGCTCTCGTAGAAGTAGCGCGCGGTCAGCCCGGCCCGCTGGCAGACGCGGCGCACGGTGAGCTGGTCGCCCTCGGCCCCGCCGAGCAGGTCCAGGCCTGCCTCGATCAGCTGCGCCCGCCGCTCCGCCTTGCGGTCGGCGCCGCTGACTCCTCCGTAGGTGCGCATCTCCGCAGCGGCCATGCGGCCATCTTGACAGCTCGTCCCGTGGCGAGGAATCTGATAACAAGCGTTGTCAGATGTTGCCCCGGAGATGCCATGGCGACCACCGAGCCGGATCCGCTGGACAAGAAGGTGATCGTCGGCGCCGCCCTCATGGCGGGCGCCGCAAATGTGATCATGCAGCTGGCCCGCCCAGGGGTCGGCTACGGCGTGATCGAGAGCAAGGTGGAGAGCGGGCGGTTGCACCGTCACCCGATCAAGCGGTCCCGGACGACCTTCAGCTACCTGGCCGTGGCCCTGCTCGGCAGCCCGGAGGAGAAGGCGGCCTACCGCAAGGCGGTGAACCGGTCGCACGCCCGGGTGCGCTCGAGCCCGTCCAGCCCGGTGCGGTACAACGCGTTCGACTCCGGCCTGCAACTCTGGGTCGCCGCGTGCCTCTACCGCGGGTTCGAGGACACCTACCGGGCGTTCGTCGGCCCGCCGGCGCCCGCCGACCGGGAGCGGCTCTACAAGGCGGCGGCGACCCTGGGCACGACGCTGCAGGTGCCGCCGGAGGCCTGGCCCGCCGACCGGGAGGCCTTCGAGGACTACTGGCGCGAGGAGATGGAACAGGTCTCGATCGACGAGCCGGTCCGCGAATATCTGCTGGAAATCGCCGACCTGCGGTTCCTGCCCCGGCCGATCAGTATGGCGTTCGGGGGGTTCAACCGGTTCGTCACGACCGGGTTCCTGCCCCCGGACTTCCGCGAGGAGATGCGTCTTTCCTGGAGTGACCGGGACCAGCGGCGGTTCGACCGGTTCATCGCCGCCGTCCGGGCGGTGGTGCGCGTGCAGCCTCCGCCGGTCCGGCGGTTCCCCTTCGACCTGCTGCTGTGGGACGTACGCCGGCGCATCCGCACGGGCCGTCCACTGGTGTGACCGCCGCGCGCCCTTGCTCGTACGGTCGAACCGCGGTGAAGAAGGACGCCGTTCCCGGCGGCGTCGAGTTCGGCGACAGAGCCGGTGAGCTGCGAATTCGTCCAGCGACCTCGTCACGCCAAGCGGCGTACCACTTTGGCGAATAGATCGTTGACAATCCTGTTAGAGATTTCTGTTCCGCGCCCGTAGCCGGTCGCCGGTCTCGGCCAGGTCCTCATACCCACAGCCGTAGCCGTCGTTGACGAGCATCCAGCCCAGCGGGATGTCCCCCGAGACGTACCCGTCGGCGACGTCGATCGCATCCAGGGTGTGCCGCTCCCCACGGTTGGCGTTGTGCAGGTAGCGGTCCGAGTCGCCCATCTCCAGCCCGTACATCGGAGGCATGAACGGCCGTCCGACCAGCGCCGTGTAGTCGCCGATCACCTGTTTCGGCGTGCCGATGAAGTAGTAGCCGTCGAAGCGGCGTTCGGACTCGGTGGTGCGCACCGGGTCGGTGAAGGCGTACTGCCCGGGGGCGAAGGTGTTCCGGAACACCCCGTACCCGGCGGTGGACAGGTAGAACGGCTGGGAGTTCGGGTGCCCGCCCTCGTCCCAGTCGAAGTCGTTCGCCACCTGGATCGTCCGGCCGGTGTGCACGAAGCCGCCGTTCTGCTCCCCGCCGCCGAAGAACTGCTCACCGGGCCGGGTGGACAGCGTCTGTGTCGTCGCGGTGTCCGACCACGACAGCGGCGCCGTCTCGGCGAACACCGGTGTCCCGTCGGGACGCCGGGCCGCGAACAGCATGGGGTCCCTGCCCACCGTGAGGACCACCGCGCCGGTGGTCAGCCGGACGCCCGAGCCCGTCCGGCTCACGCGCGGGTTCACCCCCGGGTAGTCGTGCTTGACCACCATGTCGGCGGCGTTCGGGTTCGCCGGATCGTCGTTCGGGTCGGTGAAGTGCCCGTCCGGTGCCGCCCAGATCCGGAACACGTCATCGGCATAGAAGATCACTCGTACCTTCGCCTCGCCCGAGCTGAAGGTCACCGTGTTCCCGTCCACGGTGAAGCCGGTCATCCGGCCGAGCGCGCCGCCGGCCGCGGAGGCCGTGCGTACCTCCGGAGCGGAGAGGCCGAGGACCAGGAGGAGGGCGGTGAACAGCGTGATCATCCGTCGGCACGTCCGTGTCATTACCAGCCTCTAGCCGCCCAGACATCGGATGTATTTCGACGATCATGCGCAAATTAGATCGGAACATCGGCCGAGTCAACACAAATGCGCAGAACCGGCCACCGTTCCCCCGGCTCACCGTCGGAATCCTCTGTACGGCCGCAAGAACTTGGCCCTGACGGTTGACGGTCACGATGGTGCGTGCTCAAATTCCCTCGAAACAGCCACTATTCGCGCATAAACGCGCAGCAGGCGGGAGCACTTGTGACAACGTCTTCGAGCCGCCGACGCCGATGGTGGCGTAAGAGGTCCGATCTGTTGGTCGCGCTGGTGACACTGGCCGGGCTGACGGGCGTCCCGGCCGCGGCGGTCGCCGATGCGGCGTCCCCGCCCCCGGCGGTCGTCCCGGCGCTGCGATCCTGGAACGGCGGCGCGGGCACGTTCTCTCTCCGCCCGGGTTCACGTGTCGTGGTCGACGCCGCGCACGCCGCCGACCTGCGGGACGACGCCCGGACCTTCGCCGCCGACCTGGCCGCGGCCGGTGCCGAACGGCTTCCCGTGGTCACCGGCCACCGCCCGGGCCACGGCGACGTCTTCCTCACCGAGCACGCCGGAGACTCCGCGGAGGCGTACGAACTGACGGTCGGCACCGGCGATGTGACGATCAGCGGTGGCGGCGCGGCGGGCGTCTTCTACGGCGAGCAGAGCGTCGAACAGATCCTCAAGACCGCCGAGGACCACGCCACGCTCCCCGCCGGGTCCGCCCGCGAGCGGCCGGCCCAGCCCGAGCGCGGCCTCATGATCGACACCGCGCGTGAGTACTGGCCCGTCGCCACGCTGTTGAACACCATCCGGCAGATGGCCTGGATGAAGCTGAACACCTTCCACTGGCACGTCACCGACAGCGAGGCGTTCCGGCTCCGGCTCCCCGGCTACGCGGGTCTGGCCGCCGCCCGGTCCTACACCCCGGAGGACGTGCGGAGGATCGAGGCGTACGCCCGCCGGTACCACGTCGCCGTCGTCCCCGAGATGGACATCCCGGGACACGCCACCTCGCTCACCGCCTACCGCCCGCCCCTGCGGTGGGACTGCGCGTCGATGAACCAGATCATCCACGCCGGCCGGATCGACCCCGGCTTCACCGTGGACATCACCAAGCAGGCCAACGTGGCCTGGCTGGACGGTCTGACCGAGGCGTTCCTGTCCGTGTTCGACGCGCCGGTCGTGCACCTGGGCGGCGACGAGACGCCGGACGCCGACCTGCAGAGCCGGTGCCCGGAACTCGCCGCCTACGCCAAGAGCCGGGGCTATGCGAAGACCGAGGACGTCTTCCTGGCCTATGAGAACCACCTCGACGACCTGGTGCGTCGCCACGGCCGGACCATGGAGATCTGGGGCTGGTGGCCGCAGACCGGCGGCGGCGCCTCGGTGACGGTCGACAAGGACGTACGCATCCAGGCCTGGCTCGGCGACGAGGCCACGTTCCTCGCGCAGGGCTACCAGGTGCTGGTCAGCAACGAGCACTCCCGGTTGTACGTGGTCCCCAAGGACCCGCCGGGAACCGGCAACGGCAACTACATACCGGATGACGCGGCGCTGTACGGCGCGTACGCGCCCCCGTCCTCGCCGCAGGTCGAGGGGATGCAGATGGCGGAGTGGGGCGACAACGCGTACGCCATGCCCGCGGCCTACTTCGCCCACTACCTGAGGCGCCCGATGCAGATCCTGGCCTCGAGCGCCTGGAACGGGCCGCGGGACGGCGGCCACCTCGACTACGAGCTGACCGCCGACCGGGTCGGCAGCGCTCCCGGGGTTCCCGAGACCGGCGACCCTGACGCGACCGTGGTGGACGGCACCCCGTACGGTGCCGACGACGCGGCGGCCGCGTTCGACGGGGACCCGGCCACGGCCTTCACCGGCCAGACCGCCGGCATCGACCTCGGGGCCGGACGCGACACCTCGGTCAGCGAGGTACGCCTGCTGCCCAGGAGCAACCGGACCGCGGATCTGTCCGCCCTGGTCGGCGGCCGGATCCAGGGCTGTGTCACCGGCCCGGACACCGGCTGCCGCGATCTGGCGCGGGTGCGGTGGACGCCCACGATGGACTGGCTGACCCTGCCGGTGGACGACGGTTCCCGGTACCGGTGGCTGCGTTACGCCGGTCCGCCCGGCTCCACGGGCGCCGTCGCCGAGATCCAGTTCCTCACCCGGCGGGCGGGCGCGCTCCAGGTACGGGTGCGGGCGCCGGCACGGCTGTCCCCGGACCGTCCCACGACCGCCACGGTGACGCTCACGAACGACTCGGACCGTACGGTCGACCGTGTGTCGCTGCGGGTCACCGCCGACGGCCAGGCCGACCAGGGGCGGCTGGACGGGCGACCGCGCGCGGTACCCGGCCGCATCGGCCCGGGACGGACCGTCGCGGTTCCCGTGACGCTGCCCACCGGGCACGCGGCGGCGGGCGACTACCGCGTCAGCGCGGACGTCGCCTACCGGCGGGGGGCGGGAACCGCCGAGCGGTTCACCGCACGCGCCACCGCCGTGGGGACGGTGCCGTTCACCACCTTCGCTCAGGCGTTCGACAACATCGGCACGACCGACGACGCGAACCCGCAGCGCGGCGGCGTGGACGGCGCGATGAGCAGTTTCTCCCGGCAGGATCTCGCGTCCGCCGGTGCCGTGGCCGGCCGGACCCTCACCGCGGGCGGCTTCCGCTACACCTGGCCGGACACCGCTGCGGGCGAGCCCGACAACGCCGTGGCCCACGGCCAGGTCATCCCGGTGAGCGGACGGCCCGCGCGGATCGGCGTGCTGGCCACCGCCACGTACGCGCCGCCCGGCGGGCTGACCGGCACCGGTACGGTCACCTACACCGACGGCACGACCACGCCCTACACGATCACGGTGCCCGACTGGAGCGCGGACGCCCCGGTCGGAGTCGTCCTCGCCGTACACGGCACGAAGGTGAACGGGTTCGCACGCGCGCAGGCCGGCCGTACGGCGAACGTCTTCTCCTTCGCCGTCCCGGTCGCCGCCGGCAAGCGACCGGCCTCCATCACCCTGCCCGCCGGCCCCGCGTGGGCGGCGGGGAAGACGCCCGCCATCCACGTCTTCGCCCTCAGCACGCGGAGTGGTTGACAGGCACCCCGGCTCCGGACCCCGGGCCGGCTCCCGCCGTCCGTTCCGGAAGGAACGGCCCTACCACCGACGCCCGTACGGCCCGATGGGACCTCATCATGAAGACAGGCAGGAGAATCCTCGCGGTGGCGGGCATGCTGCTCGCGGCCGGAGCCGTCGCGCGGCCCGCGACCGCCGAGCCCGGCCCGAAGCTCTACCACGCCGCGCCCCGCGGCAGCGGTGAGGCCTGCGCCCCGGCGCGCCCCTGCTCCCTGGCCACCGTCCAGCGGAAGGTCCGCCAGGTGCTCGCCGAGGGCATGGGCCGGGACATCGAGGTACGCCTGGCGGGCGGCACCTACACCCTGGGCACGCCGCTCACCCTCGGCGCGGCCGACTCCGGCGAGGGCGGTCACCCGGTGACGTGGACGGCCGAGCCCGGCGCCCGGCCCGTGCTCTCCGGCGCCCGGGCCATCACCGGCTGGCGCGCCTCCGCCCACGGCCGCTGGACCGCCAAGGTCCCCGACGGCGTCACCCCGCGTCAGCTCTTCGTCAGCGGCGTACGCGCGGTGCGGGCCCGCGGCGAGGCCTGCGCCGCCGCGGTGTGCCACACCACCAAGAACGGGATGACCGGCGCCACCGCCACCGGCATCGCCTCCTGGGCGAGACCGGCCGCCGCGGAGGCCGTCATTCGTGTCCGGTGGCGCAACTACCACTGCCGGATCGCGGGGGTGGCGGGCGATCTGCTGACGTTCGCCCAGCCCTGCTGGACCAACTCCTCGAGTGGCACCGGCCGCACCGGACCGGCCTGGGACACCACGGCCGTGGACTCCAGCCGTTACACGGGCGTCTCCTACTTCGAGAACGCCGTCGAACTCCTCGACCGGCCGGGGGAGTTCGCCTGGGATCCGGACGCGCGCACCGTCACCTACCTGCCGCGCCCCGGCCAGGACATGCGCCGCGCCACCGCCGTCACGCCGGGCGCCGAGCACCTGGTCGTGCTCGACGCCGCGCACGACGTCCGGCTGTCCGGGCTGACCTTCTCCTACGCCGCCTACCACCAGCCGGACACCGACGAGGGCTACGCGGGTACGCAGGCGGGCCTCACGCTCACCGGAGCCACCGGCCCGGTGGACCACGCCGGCCGCTACTACACCAAGCCGGCCGCCGCCGTCACCGTGCGCGGAGGCCGTGACGTCGCGGTGGACCACGCGGTGTTCACCCGGCTCGGAGGCGCCGGGCTGATCTTCGAGTCCGGCACCAAGGACTCGGCCGTCATCCACTCCACCTTCACCGACCTGTCCTCCGGCGCCGTCTACGCGGGCGACACCGACCCGAATCCGCCGGCCGCGCTGGCGGGCGAGCAGAACACCGTCGCGTACAACACGATCAGCCGTGTCGGCGTCGAGTACACCGACGCGGTGGGCATCTGGGCCGGCTACGAGGCGGGGCTGACGGTCGACCACAACTCCCTCGACCACCTGCCGTACTCCGGCATCTCGGTCGGCTGGGGCTGGAACCAGCCCGAGGCGCAGAAGTCCGTGCTGCGCGACAACAAGATCACCAATAACCGGATCACCGACGCGATGCTCGTGGAGTACGGCCAGCACGACGGCAGCGCGATCTACACCCAGGGCGCCCAGCCCGCCACCGTGATCAGCGGCAACTACGTCGACCGCTCCGCGTACGGCAACACCGAACGCGACGGCAACGGCGTGTACCTCGACGAGCAGTCCTCCTACATCCTCGTCGAGAACAACGTCATCACCCGGGTCGGCTACAAGTGGGTGTCCAACTGGGCCGGGTACGGCATTGAGAACACCGTCCGCGGCAACTGGACCGACACCGGCGCTCCGCCCCTGTCCGGCCGGGGTTCCACCATGGTGGACAACCACACCGGGCTCGACCTCCTCCCCGCCGAGGCCCTCAGGGTCGCCGCGGCGGCCGGCGCCCGTCCCGGCCAAGAGCCGGTCGAACGGCTGCGCCCCGACTTCGCCCGGCCCGGCACCGCCACCCAGTCCTCCACGAGCGGCACGGCCGCCGCCGCACTCGGGAACGACGGCGACACGACCACCGACGCGCGCACTCTCTCCGAGCCGGGGGCCTGGTGGCAGGTCGACCTGGGCTCCTCCCGCCACATCGGGCAGGTGGAGATCTGGAACGACGCCTCCATGACCACGGCCGACTTCGACGTCCAGATCTCCGGCGGCGCCGACTTCGCCGACGCCACCACCGTTCACGTCACCGGCAGGGCGCGGCGCCCGACTCTGGTCGACACGGACACCGAGGGCCGCTACGTACGGATCACCCTGCCCGGCACCGGACGCGTCGGCCTGGCGGAGGTCTCCGTGCATCGGTAGCGCCCGGAGGGTGTTCGGCGGCCTTCCCGTACGCTCAGGACGCCGCCGGGAACACGACCGGGACGCTGTTGATGCCGATGACGCCCGTCGGCCAGACCACCTGCGGCCGGGCGCCGGGGGCCAGCCGGTACTCGGGGATCCGCCGGTGCCACTCCTCCAGGACGACCCGCAGCGCGGGTGTGGTCGGGCGGGTCGAAGGCGATGGGCACCAGCGGGACGGGACTGCCGAGTGCGTTCCGGCTCACCGGACCGGCCGGTGAGCCGGATGCCGACGGCCTACCGCAGTGGTCCGGTTCGCGGGTGCACCCGGCAGTTCGTGTGCAGGTACCGGGCGGTCCCGTCCGCGAAGTCGTAGATCGCGACCGTCCGGGGGTCCTCCAGGGAGTCCGCCGGCCGCATCAGGAAGTGCGTCTCGCTCACGGGGAGCAGCTCGTACCTGACGCGGTCGGGTCTTCGGAGAATCTGCGCCTGCACGGGGTCGATGACCAGGGTCAGGTACGGCTTTCCGCCTTCGGCCGACACCTCGTACCGCGCGCCGGGCCGCTCGTACACGCCCTCGTACCTGGACGGGTCGAGGTTCAGCGTCGCGTCCGGTGCCGGCGGGTCCGGGACGGTGACCGTGCCGAGGTCGGCCAGGATCTCGTTGAAGACCGTGCGGTAGAAGCTTTCGCGCGGACCGCCGTTGGTCAGCATCACGATGGCGGTGTTCGAGCTCGGCAGCACTCTCAGCCGGGCGTTCTCGCCGATCGTGCTGCCGTCGCTCGCGTAGACGGTTTCGCCGTGCCAGTCGCACACGATGAGCCCGAGCGCCCATTCCGGCCCGAACATGTACGGATCCGGTACGGGCACCCGCGACCGCATCATCTCCTCGATGCCTTCGGCCGAGATGACCCGCTTTCCGTTCGGCGCCGTGCCCGCGTTGAGGAGGACGTGCGCCAGCGCCAGCACCTCGCGGGTCGTCGAGGTGATGTTGCCACCGGGGCCGAAGGCGCGCGGCAGATGGTCCACCGGCGGGACGAAGGGGCCCTCCTCCCGGGAACGGATCAGGTGCCCGGTCGCGGCCCGGGTTCGGTCCACCTGCTCGTGCCGGCTGTTCGTGTCGCTCAGGCCCATGGGATCGAAGAGCCGGTCCCGCATGAGGTCGTCCCAGCGCTTGCCGTCGTGCACCTCCAGGATGCGCGCGAGAATCGCGTAACCCAGCGCGGCGCTGTACCCGTGGGTGTGGCCGACCGGGAAGACCTGGGGCGCGTCGGCGATGTTCGCGACCATGCGCTCGTAGACGTCCTCGTCCTCGCCGGGGTCGCCGTAGGCCTCCTCGACGCCGCCGGTGTGGTAGAGCAGATGACGAGGGGTGATCGTGGCGCTCGCCTCGGCATCGGCCACCGTGAAACCCGGCAGATGGGTCCGCACCGGCGCGTCCAGATCGACCTTCCCCTCGTCGGCGAGCTGCAGGAAGGCCAGCGCCGTCCAGGTCTTGGTCATCGAGCCGCACTGGTAGACGGTGTCCGTCGTCGCCGGTTCACCGGTCCGTACGTCTTTGACGCCGACGGCGAGTTCGGCGAGCTCTCCGTCGTGGAGTACGCCGATCGCGGCGCTCGGGATCCCGTACTCCGCCAACAGCTCGGCGACCCGGGCGTGAATACGTGGCGCGTCGAACCTCACCGCGGGAGACCGACCGCGTTCGGGGCGTCCGCTTCGAAGAACTCGGTCGTGGCGTGGGCGCCGGCATGGGCCTCGAAGAAGTCCCGGACACCGTCGATGGAGTCGTGGCTGATGATGTTCACCGCCTTGGCCCCGTCCTTGCTCGCGACCGCCACCTTCCAGGCGGCGCCCTCGGGGAGCTTGGCGTGTGCCCTCTTCAGGCCATTCCAGAATCCGTCCTGATCCGAGACGGTCGACACGGCCATCACGTACATCATGGTCTCCTCCATTTCAGACTGCGAAAAAGCTACGTTGCGTTTCATAAGGTGTCAACGGAATGTCTGTGGAATGCCCAGCTGAAATGGCAATCGTTGCAACAGAACTGTGAATGAATGCAACTGTCTCGGCCGATTCGTTGCAAGTACTGTTGATGAACGCAAGGGAGGGGTGCCGGTGCCCGGAGGCAGACTGACCCAGGAGGACCGCCGGCGGATCGCGGTGTTGCTGGAGGACGGACTCGGGTACGCCGAGATCGGCCGGCAGCTCGGCCGGCCGACTTCCACGGTCAGCCGCGAGGTCGCCCGCAACGGCACACCCGGCGACTACCAGGCCGCCCGCGCGCAGGAGGTCGCCGACCGGCGCGCACGCCGGCGCAAGCCGCCCCGGCCCGCCGGGCCGGCGGCCGACGGGCGGCCGGCCGAGGAGGTACGCGCGTTCGTCGACCGGCTGGCGACGCTGCTGGCCGCGACGGGTCTGCCCGGCATGACCGCCCGGGTGTTCGTCTGCCTGCTCACCGCCGACGCCGGCGGCCTGACGGCCGCCGATCTCGTCCGTCGGCTCCAGGTCAGCCCCGCATCGGTGTCGAAGTCCATCGGCTCTCTCGAAGCCCTGGACCTGGTCGTCCGCCGGCCGGACCCCGGCACTCGCCGCGAGCGGTACCTCATCGACGAGGACGTCTGGCTCCGGGCGTGGCAGACCGACACCGGCGCGCACGGCGAGGTCGCGGCGGCGGCGCGGCGAGGCGTCGAGATCTTCGGCGCCGGCACGGCCGCCGGTGCCCGGCTCGGCAGGATGGGCCAGTTCTTCGGCCGGCTCAGTGAGCAGATGAGCGGCAGCGCCCTCGCCGAGCCCAGCGTCTACGACGGGCTCACCGTGCTCGCCGCCCTCGTGCACGCCGGCCGGCCGCTCACCGCGGACGCGCTGGCCACCGCGCTCGGCTGGGCCCCCGACCGGGTGGCCACCGCCCTGGACGCGATCCGGCGGCGGCCGGCCATCGCCGATCCGCTGGTCCTGCGAGCCGTCGCGGACCGGACGTACACCCTGACCGCCAGGCCGGACCGGTTGAGCCCGGCGCAACGCACGGCACTCGATCGCCCCGGCTGAAGGCCGGTGCGGTCGTCTCAGGCATGGCCGCCCGGCTGCGAACCGGACACTCCGGCGGGGGACGGGACGCCCGCGACCGGCGCCGCGCGGTGGCCGAGCGTGGCCGTGGCCTGCTCGGCGTCGAAGTCGTTCTCCCACTTGCCGACGACGATGGCCGCCACCGCGTTGCCCAGCACGTTGATGAACACGCGGCCCTCATTGAGGATGCGGTCGATGCCGACGATGAGCGCGAGCGCGGCGAGGGGAACGTGCCCGAAGGCGGTGATGCTGCTCGCCAGCACGACGAACGCGCCGCCGGCGACACCCGCGGTTCCCTTGCTGGTCAGCATCATGATGCCGACCATGACGAGTTGCTGCTGCCAGGACAGGTGCACGTCGACGGCCTCCGCCACGAACAGCGAGCCCATCGTGAGGTACACGGCCGAGCCGTCCAGGTTGAAGGAGAATCCCGCCGGGATCGTGATGCCGACGACCGTACGGCCGACGCCGAGGCGTTCGAGCTTGGCGACCACCTGCGGCAGCACGGACTCGCTCGAACAGGTGCTCAGCACGATCAGCAGCTCGTCCTTCAGGTAGCGCATCAGCGGGAGGAGGCGCAGCTTGCAGGCCCGCATGATCCCGCCGAGGACCACGACGATGTACAGGACGCACGTCCCGGCGAACACGAGGATGAGGTAGCCGAGCTGCTTCAGGCTGGACACCCCGTACGTGCTGACGACGGCGGCGAGGGCGCCGAACGTGCCGAACGGCGCGGTCCTCATGATCCACGACACGATGCGGAAGACGACGTCGGACAGGCTCTGGATGCCCCGGGCGAGCGGCTCGACGCGCGCGCCGCCGAGGTTCAGGGCGAAGCCGAAGACGATCGAGATGAACAGCGTCGCGACGATGTTGTCGCTGGTGAAGGCGCTGAACATCGTGTCCGGGATGATGGAGGACACGAAGGCGGTGAAGCTGGTGGCGTCGGAGGAGGTCTTCGGTACGGCGCCGGCGTCCAGGCTGTGCGGGTCGATGTGCATTCCGGCGCCCAGCCGGAACACATTGGCCACCACGAGCCCGATCAGCATGGAGACGAGCGAGAAGACGACGAAGTAGCCGATCGCCTTGACGCCGATCCGCCCGACGCGCCGCACGTTGTCCATGGCGGCGATGCCCGTGGTGACGACGCAGAAGATGACCGGCGCGACGATCATCTTGACGAGGGCGATGAACCAGTCGCTGAGCGGCTGCATCGCGCGGCCGAAGCCCGGGAACAGCAGGCCCACCGCGATGCCGAGGATCGCGGCGATGATCACCTGCACCCACAGTTCCCGGAGAAGGCGGAGTCCGGGCCGTGTCCGCTGCTGGTCGGTGGTTGATCGTGACATGCGGTCTCCTTGGACGCCGTCCTCGGGGTGGGTGAAGATGTCCATCGCCGCGTGCGCCGTCCGTCGGGCGGCTGCACTCCGCGCCGTACGCCCGGATGCTCCTATGGATGTCAAGCCGCTGAAGGCGTGAGGTCGGTTGAGGCCGGCGGGC